>NZ_JACKSJ010000092.1 GCF_025821665.1 [Mycobacterium] manitobense | reverse complement strand
TCACCGGCCGAAACGGNCCGCGGAGCCCTGCTCGGCGCGGTCGAACGCCGCCGCCGCGGCCACGGCTGCGTCCGCCCAGTCCCGTAGCGCCGTCACCAGGCCCGCCGCCCTGGCCGCGAGCACCGCAGGCACCGCCGACTGCCCGACGTCGGACCCGCGAAGAGCCTCGACATCCATTGTCGGCCAACGGAAGCCGCCGAGCTCATCGGCGGCGCGCCGCACGGAATCGGCCGACGCCCGCAGCCGGCCCGGATCGACCTCGGTGTGTCCCCCCATGCCTCATGCTGACAGATTCCGGGTGGGCGGCGCCGACGTTATCCACAGGGGCCGCGCCGCCTGCACGGACACCCGTCGGCGCCCGGACCAGTGCGATCGTCGCGCAGCCGTGACAATCGGTGACGGCAGTGTCAACGCCAGTCGCCGCGGGGCGCGTTCGACGCCTTGCCCGCATGTACCGCACGGCACCCCGTAAGCTCGAGAGTGTGCAGCGACGAATCATGGGCATTGAAACCGAATTCGGCGTGACCTGCACGTTCCACGGCCATCGCCGGCTCAGTCCGGACGAGGTCGCCCGGTATCTGTTCCGCCGGGTGGTGTCGTGGGGCCGCAGTTCCAACGTCTTCCTGCGCAACGGCGCGCGCCTGTACCTCGACGTGGGCAGCCACCCCGAGTACGCCACCGCCGAATGCGACAACCTCACCCAACTGGTGACCCACGACCGTGCCGGCGAGCGGGTGCTCGAGGACCTGCTCATCGACGCCGAACAGCGGCTGGCCGACGAGGGCATCGGCGGCGACATCTACCTGTTCAAGAACAACACCGACTCGGCGGGCAACTCCTACGGCTGCCACGAGAACTACCTGATCGTGCGCGCCGGCGAGTTCTCCCGCATCTCCGACGTGCTGCTGCCGTTCCTGGTGACACGCCAGCTGATCTGCGGCGCGGGCAAGGTGCTGCAGACGCCGAAGGCCGCGACGTTCTGCCTCAGCCAGCGCGCCGAACACATCTGGGAGGGCGTGTCGAGCGCGACCACCCGCAGCAGGCCGATCATCAACACCCGCGACGAGCCGCACGCCGACGCCGAGAAGTACCGCAGGCTGCACGTCATCGTCGGCGACTCCAACATGTGCGAGTCCAGCACCATGCTCAAGGTGGGCACCGCGTCGCTGGTGCTCGAGATGATCGAGGCCGGCGTTCCGTTCCGCGACTTCTCACTGGACAACCCGATCCGCGCCATCCGCGAGGTCAGCCATGACCTGACCGGGCGGCGGCCGGTGCGGCTGGCCGGCGGGCGTCAGGCCAGCGCCCTGGACATCCAGCGCGAGTACTACGCCCGGGCCGTCGAGTACCTGCAGACCCGCGAGCCGGACTCCCAGATCGAGCAGGTCGTCGACCTGTGGGGCCGCCAGCTCGACGCGGTGGAGAGCCAGGACTTCGCCAAGGTCGACACCGAGATCGACTGGGTGATCAAGCGCAAGCTGTTCCAGCGCTACCAGGACCGCTACGACATGGAGCTGTCCGACCCGAAGATCAGCCAGCTCGACCTCGCGTACCACGACATCAAACGCGGCCGCGGCGTGTTCGACCTGCTGCAGCGCAAGGGCCTGGCCACCCGGATCACCACCGACGAGGACATCGAGGCGGCGGTGGACACCCCACCGCAGACCACCCGGGCCAAGCTGCGCGGCGAGTTCATCAGCGCGGCACAGGAAGCCGGCCGTGACTTCACCGTCGACTGGGTGCACCTCAAGCTCAACGACCAGGCTCAGCGCACGGTGCTGTGCAAGGACCCGTTCCGGTCGGTCGACGAGAGGGTCAAGCGCCTCATCGCCAGCATGTAGGGCGCCGAGCGGCTGCGCGGAGCACTCGCTTCGTTCTGCTCGCGGCCCCGCCGGTGCGAGGAAACGGACATCACAAGCCCTAGGCTTGACGGCGTGGCGACCTCCAAAGTCGAACGATTGATGAACCTCGTGATCGCGCTGCTGTCGACCCGCACCTTCATCACGGCCGACCGCATCCGTCAGGTGGTCGCCGGTTATGCCGACAGCCCCAGCGACGAGGCCTTTGCGCGGATGTTCGAGCGGGACAAGAACGAGCTGCGCGACCTCGGCATCCCGTTGGAGACCGGCCGCGTCTCCCAGTTCGACCCCACCGAGGGGTACCGCATCAACCGCGACGCCTACGCGCTGCCCGCCGTCGAGCTCAGCGCCGACGAGGCGGCGGCCGTCGCGGTCGCCACCCAGCTGTGGGAGTCGCCCGAGCTGATCACCGCCACGCAGGGCGCACTGCTCAAACTGCGGGCGGCCGGCGCCGACGTCGACGTCGCCGACGGCGTGGCCATCACCTCCACCGCGGCGCTGCCGGGTCTGCGCGGATCAGAGGAGGTGCTCGGGGTGCTACTGGCCGCCATCGACGCCGGCCGGGCCGTGCAGTTCGGCCATCGGCCGTCGCGCAGCGAGCCCTACACCACCCGCACCGTCGAGCCGTGGGGTGTGCTGACCTACCGCGGTCGCTGGTATCTCGTCGGCCACGACCGCGATCGCGACGCCACCCGCACCTTCCGGCTGTCGCGGATCGGCGCCGAGGTCACCGCCATCGGCCCGGCCGGCGCCGTCCGCATGCCCGACGGCGTGGACCTGCGCGACATCGTGCACCGGGCGGTGGCCGAATGGCCCACCGGAGGGCAGGCCAGGGTGTGGGTGGCCGACGGCCGCGCCACCGCGCTGCGCAGGCAGGCCACCGTGATCGGGCCCCGCACGCTGGCCGGCCGCCCCGGCGAGGAGATCGCCGTCGACATCGGCATGACCGACCGGCTGGCCCGCGAGATCGCCAGCTTCGGCGCCGATGCCGTTGCGCTGGAGCCGGAGTCGCTGCGCGAGGACGTGCTGGCCCGGCTACGCGCACACGCCGAGAGCGGAGTGACGTCATGAGCGCCGTCTCGACGCGGCTGGTGCGGCTGCTCAACATGGTCCCGTACTTCCAGGCCAACCCGCGGATCACCTACGCGGAGGCCGCATCCGACCTCGGTGTCTCCGTCGGGCAGCTCCGTGAGGACATCAACCAGCTGTGGATGTGCGGTCTGCCCGGCTACGGCCCCGGCGACCTCATCGACTTCGAATTCTCCGGCGACACCATCGAAGTGACCTTCTCCGCGGGCATCGACCATCCGCTGCGGCTGACCTCCCCGGAGGCGACCGGCGTGCTGGTGGCGCTGCGGGCACTGGTCGACGTGCCCGGCATGGTCGACCCCGAGGCGGCGCGCAGCGCGATCGCCAAGATCGAGTCGGCAGCCGGCGCCGCCGGTCACGACATCGGCGACGCGGTGACCGCCGTCGACGAGCGTGCCCCGGCGGAGAGCGAGGCGGCCGCCGCGGTGCGCGCCGCCGTGCGCAACGCCCGCGCGCTGAGCATCGAGTACTACTCCGCCTCCCATGACGTGTTGACCAGCCGCGTCGTCGATCCCATCCGGGTGGTGCTCGTCGGCGACAACAGCTACCTGGAGGCGTGGTGCCGGTCGGCCGAAGGCGTCCGGCTGTTCCGCTTCGACCGCATCGTCGAGGCCCGCGTACTCGACGAGCCCGCGGCGCCGCCGCCGCCCGCGGTCGAGGCGGGGCCCGACACCTCGCTGTTCGACCCCGACACCGCCGATCCGGCGCTGCCGTCGGCGACGCTGCTCGTCGACCGGTCCGCGTCGTGGATGTTCGACTACTACCCGTTGCGGGTGGTGCGCGAGCTGCCCGACGGCGCCTGCGAAGCCGCGATGACCTACGCGTCCGACGCGTGGATGGCCCGCTTCGTGCTCGGCTTCGGGCCGGCGGTGCGTGTGCTCGCCCCGGAGGCGCTTGCCCGCCGGGTCCAGGAATCGGCGACCGCGGCGCTGCGCGCCTACGAGGACGGCGACGCAGGCGGGTAGACTCGGCCCAGACTTTGGAGGTGACCAACATGGGCGGTCTACAACCCTGGCACTGGGTAATCGTCATCGCGGTGTTCGTGCTGCTCTTCGGCGCCAAGAAGCTGCCGGATGCAGCACGCTCGCTGGGCAAGTCGATGCGGATCTTCAAGTCGGAGATCAAGGAGATGCAGGCCGACGGCAAGACCGAGCCGAAGCCCGAGACGCCCGGCCCGGCCACGCCGATCGCCTCCGAGCGCGTCGACGTCGCCGACCCGGCACCGGCCGCCGAACCGTCGTCCGACAAGCGCCCGGCCTGACCCCACCGTTTCCGTGTGACGCGGCCCGGCGCCGCGGTCGTCAGGCTGTGCTCATAGGTCGCATCCACTAGGCAGGCCGTTGCAGACCCCTCCGATTCTCAGGAAGCTCGATCCGCGCCGCCGGCGCGCCCGAGCCAATCCCGACGGCACCATGTCGTTGGTCGAACACCTCGCCGAACTGCGCAACCGTCTGCTCATCGCGGCCGCCGCGGTGGTGCTGACGACGATCCTCGGGTTCTTCTGGTACACCCACGGCATCTTCGGCATGCACAGCCTCGGCGAATGGTTGCGCGGCCCCTACTGTGCGCTGCCCGACTACGCGCGTGCCGACATCACCCCCGGCGGCGGGTGCCGCCTGCTGGCGACGGGGCCCTTCGACCAGTTCATGCTCCGCCTCAAGGTGGCCCTGATGGCCGGCATCGTGCTGGCCTGTCCGGTGTGGCTGCACCAGGTGTGGGCGTTCATCACCCCGGGGCTCTACAAGAACGAGCGCCGGTTCGCGACCGCGTTCGTGGCCATCGGCGCGCTGCTGTTCATCGGTGGCGCGGTGCTGGCCTACGTGGTGCTGGCCACGGCACTGGGCTTCCTGCTCACCGTCGGCAGCGACGTGCAGGTCACCGCGCTGTCCGGCGACCAGTACTTCGGTTTCCTGATCAACCTGCTGCTGGTGTTCGGAATCAGCTTCGAATTCCCGCTGCTGATCATCATGCTCAACCTGATCGGCGTCCTCACCTACGAGCGGCTCAAGGCGTGGCGCCGGGGCATGATCTTCGGGCTGTTCGTCTTCGCCGCGTTCGCCACGCCCGGGTCTGATCCGTTCACGATGCTCGCACTGGCCGGTGCGCTGACCGTGCTCCTGGAGCTGGCCATCCAGGTGGCCCGCATCCACGACAGGCGCAAGGCGAAGCGCGAAGCGCTCGAGGACGTTCCCGAAGACGAGGCCGCGCCGATCGGCGCCGCCGATCCGATCGAGGCGCCGTCGGCGGTGCCGTCGCCCTCCCGGGTCACGATCGATGACGAATCCACCTGAGTCGGCGGCGACCGAACTCGCCGACTTCACCGCAGCGCTGCCGTTCGCGCTCGACGACTTCCAGCTGCGGGCCTGCCGGGCGCTGGAGAACGGTCACGGTGTGCTGGTGTGCGCGCCGACCGGCGCGGGCAAGACGGTCGTCGGTGAGTTCGCCGTGCACCTCGCGCTGGCCGCGGGCCGGAAGTGCTTCTACACCACGCCGATCAAGGCGCTGAGCAATCAGAAGCACACCGATCTGGTGGCGCGGTACGGCGCGGCGCGCATCGGGCTGCTCACCGGCGACCAGTCGATCAACGGTGACGCCGACGTGGTGGTGATGACCACCGAGGTGCTGCGCAACATGCTCTACGCCGATTCGCCGGCATTGCGCGGACTGGCGTTCGTCGTGATGGACGAGGTGCACTTCCTCGCCGACCGGATGCGCGGGGCGGTGTGGGAGGAGGTGATCCTGCACCTGCCCGACGACGTCCGGCTGGTCAGCCTGTCGGCCACCGTCAGCAACGCCGAGGAGTTCGGCGGCTGGATCCAGACGGTGCGCGGCGACACCACCGTGGTGGTCGACGAGCACCGGCCGGTGCCGCTGTGGCAGCACGTGCTGGTCGGCAAGCGGCTGTTCGACCTGTTCGACTACCGCGCCCACGACCCGTCCGCCCGTGGCCGCGAACTCGTGGTCGATCCGGAGTTGTTGCGCCACATCGCCCATCGCAGGGAGGCCGACCGGCTCTCGGACTGGCAGCCGCGGGGGCGCGGCGGCCGGTCGTCGCACCGGGGCCGGTCGGTGGGTGCCCGGCCGCCGAGCAGGCCCGACGTGCTCGCCGCGCTCGACCGTGAGGGCCTGCTGCCCGCGATCACGTTCATCTTCTCCCGCGCCGGCTGCGACGCCGCGGTCAAGCAGTGCCTGCGCTCCCCGCTGCGGCTGACCGACGACAAGGAACGGGCCCGCATCGCCGAGATCGTCGAGCGTCGCTGCGCCGACCTGCCCGAGGACGACCTGATCGTGCTCGATTACCACGAATGGCGCGAAGGCCTGCTGCGTGGCCTCGCCGCCCACCACGCCGGGATGCTTCCGGTGTTCCGGCACACCGTGGAGGAGCTGTTCACCGCCGGGCTGGTCAAGGCGGTGTTCGCCACGGAGACCCTGGCGCTGGGCATCAACATGCCCGCCCGCACCGTGGTGCTCGAGCGGCTGGTGAAGTTCAACGGCGAGCAGCACATGCCGTTGACCCCGGGGGAGTACACCCAGCTGACGGGGCGTGCGGGCCGGCGCGGCATCGACGTCGAGGGCCACGCGGTGGTGCTGTGGCATTCGCACGACGACATGGCGGAACCGGCCGAGATCGCCGGACTGGCCTCCACCCGCACGTTCCCGCTGCGCAGTTCGTTCGCGCCCTCCTACAACATGACGATCAACCTTGTCCAGCACATGGGCCCGGAACAGGCCCACCAGCTCCTCGAGCAGTCGTTCGCCCAGTACCAGGCGGACCGCTCGGTGGTGGGGCTGCGCCGGGGCGTCGAGCGCGGTGAGCGGCTGCTCGACGAGATCGCCGCCGAGCTGGGCGGGCGCGACGCGCCGATGCTGGACTACGCGCGGTTGCGGGCCCAGATCTCGACCCGGGAGCGCGCGCAGTCGCGGGCCTCGCGGCTGCACCGGCGCAAGGCCGTCAACGACGCGCTGGCCGCGTTGCGCCGCGGCGACATCATCAACATCGCGCAGGGCCGCCGCGGCGGGCTGGCCGTGGTCCTCGAACCGGACCGCGACAGCGACGACCCGCGACCGCTGGTGCTCACCGAACACCGCTGGGCGGGCAGGATCTCCTCGGCCGACTACACCGGGGCGTCGACCACCGTGGGGTCGATGGCGTTGCCCAAGCGCGTCGAGCACCGCAACCCGCGGGCACGCCGGGACCTGGCCTCGGCGCTGCGCTCGGCGGCCGCAGGCCTGGATCTGCCGTCGCACCGAAGGCGGGGCGGTGCGGCGGAGGAACGCGACGTCGATCCAGAGCTGCCCGGGCTGCGGGAACGGCTGCGCAACCACCCCGCGCACCACGCGCCCGACCGTGAGGACAAGATCCGTCTCGCCGAGCGGTATCTGCGCATCGAACGTGACAACGCCGAGATCCAGAAGAAGGTGGCCGCCGCCACCAATTCGCTGGCCCGGACGTTCGACAGGATCGTGACCCTGCTCGCCGAACGTGGCTACATCGAGACGGCGGACGACGGTGACCCGAAGGCCACCGACGACGGCCGGCTGCTCGCCCGGATCTACAGCGAGAGTGACCTTTTGGTGGCCGAGTGCCTGCGCGGCGGCATCTGGGAGGGCCTCGGGCCAGCCGAACTCGCCGCGGTGCTGTCCACGGTGCTCTACGAATCGCGGGGCGACACACCCGGCGCGCCAGCGGGTCTGGAGGCGCCGACGGCCGCGCTGCGGCGTGCACTGGCGCGGACCAGGCGTACGTCGGCGGAGTTGCGGGCCGAGGAGCAGCGGCACCGGATCGGGCCCAGCCGCGAACCGGACGACGGGTTCGTCGCCGCGGTGTACCGGTGGGCCACCACCGGCGATCTCACGACCGCGCTGGCCGCATCAGACGTCGCGGGCAGCGGGTCGCCGTTGTCGGCAGGCGATTTCGTCCGGTGGTGCCGTCAGGTCCTCGACCTCCTCGACCAGGTGCGCAACGCGGCGCCGACGGCGGCGATGCGCACGGCGGCGAAACGCGCCATCAACGACATTCGACGCGGCGTCGTGGCAGTTGATGCGGGGTAGTGTGTTGCCAGCCGACCCAGGACCTGACCGCAGGATCCACCTCAGGACGACCAAGGAGAGACGATGAGCGGACCGCAGGGTTCCGACCCCTCGCAGCCGTGGCAGGGCCAGCAACCGGAGGCCGGCAGCGATCAGCCCTCGGGTGATCCGTCGAGCGCATCGTGGCAGCCCTCGGGCGCGAGCGGTGACCAGTCCACGTCACAGCAGCCGTCGTGGCAGCCGCAGGCCGCTGACGAGTCGACCACCCAGGTGCCCAGCTGGCAGCAGCCGCCGCCGGCCTACGGTCAGCAGCAGTATCCGCAGTATCAGCAGCCGGGCCAGGAGCAGCCGACCTATCAGGCGCCGCAGCAGCCGCAGTACCCGTCCACCGAGCAGTACGGGCAGTACGGACAGCAGCCGGGGCAGCAGTACGGCCAGCAGCCGCAGTACGGCCAGCAGCCGGGACAGTACGGGCAGACCGGTCAGCAGCCGCAGTACGGCCAGCCCCAGTACGGGCAGCCGGGCCAGTACGGCCAGCAGCCCGACCAGTACAACCAGTACGGGCAGTACCAGGCGCCCGGCTCGGAGTCCGGGTCGAAGAGTTCGCTGAAACTGATTCTCGGCGTCGTCGGCGGGCTGGTGGCGATCCTCGTCATCGCCGTGCTGGTGACGGCCCTGTGGCTGCCGGGCTGGGCGGTCACCACCAAGCTCGACGTCAACGCCGCGCAGTCGGGTGTGGAGCAGATCCTCACCGACGAGGAGAACGGCTACGGCGCCAAGAACGTGCAGGACGTCGTCTGCAACGACGGCCAGAGCCCCGAGGTCAAGCAGGGCGCGACGTTCGACTGCGACGTCAGCATCGACGGCACCAAGCGCACCGTGACGGTGACGTTCCAGGACGACGACGGAACCTACGAGGTCGGCAGGCCCCGCTAGTCCGGCAGCTCGTCGAGCGCCTTCTGCAGGCGCCCGACCGATGAGGTGACGCCCAGTTCGCCGGCCAGGTCGGCGACCTTGCGCGGATGGACGGCGGCCAGCGGCAGCGTGTCGGACTCGGTGGTGAAGGTGACAGGCGCGTCGTGGGCCACCCGCACCACCGGGCCGGCGGCCTCGATGTAGTCCGTCGCCGCGAGCAGCTTCTTGCGGTAGGCCTTGCTCATCTTCGACTTCGGGTCGTCGGCGGCGGCCACGATCGCCTCCAGCGAGCCGTACTGCGCGAGCAGGGTGGCCGCCGTCTTCTCGCCGACGCCCGGCACGCCGGGCAGACCGTCGGACGGGTCGCCGCGCAGCAGTGCCAGCTCGGCGTACGCAGGGCCGGCCCGCTCGACCGGCACGTGGTACTGGTCGGCGACCTCCGCCGGGCCGAACATCGAGGCCTTGGACATGCCGCGGCCCAGGTAGAGCACCCTGACCTGGACGGGGTCGTCGGCGACCAGTTGCAGGAGGTCGCGGTCCCCGCTGACCACGACGACCCGGTCCTTGCGTTCGCGGGCGGCGAGGGTGCCCAGCACGTCGTCGGCCTCGTATCCGGGCGCGCCGGCGGTGGCGATGCCGAACGCGTCGAGCACCGCCATGATCATGTCCACCTGCGGGGTCAGCTCGTCGGGCACCTCCTCGACGTCGGGGGTGCCGGCCGGTTCGGCCTCGGCGACGCGATGCGCCTTGTACGACGGGATCAGGTCCACCCGCCACTGCGGGCGCCAGTCGTCGTCGCGGCACACCACCAGCCGGCCCGGCCGTTCGCGGCCGATCAGCATCGCCACCGCGTCGAGGAAACCGCGCAGCGCGTTGACCGGCCTGCCGTCGGGCGCGGTGATCGACGACGGCAGCGCGAAGTACGACCGGAACCACATGCTGGCCCCGTCGAGCAGCAGCAGCGGCCCGCTCATCGTGCACTCTCGAACACGTAGGCGCCGCTGGTGACCGGCCGGTCGCCGTTGCCTTCGTCGTAGAGCACCACCCTGGCCGCGACCAGACCGTCGGTGCCGGTCATGGCTTCGGACTCGGCGCGGAACGGCCCGGCCGTGCCGCGCGCCATGAACATGACGTGTGACGACGCGCCCTGCAGCCGGCCGGTGCCCGCCAGCCGGGCCGCCGCGTCGGTGGCCGCCGTCTCGAGCAGCGCGAACTGGGGCCCGATGTGCAGGGCGGCGTCCGGCGAGGCCACATCGGCCGAGAGTTCGGGCAGCGCCCAGTGCCCGTCGGGCCTGCGGTGCCCGCCGAACACCTGCCACAGCGGGGGCAGGTCCGGCGAGTCGACCACCTCGATGTTGTCCACCTCCATCTTCTGCAGCCCCTCCGGCGGGACGCCGATGCTGACGCCCTGGCCCTCGATCAGTGCCAGCACCCGGTCCGGCCGGTCGGCGTCGACGATCTTGGCCCGGCTGTAACCCATCTGCCTGCCGCGCCGCAACTCCTCGGACACCACCTCGAAGCGGCGGACGTCGCGGCCGGGGTCGACGACCTGGCACGAGTGCACGACGGGATTGGGCACCGCCTCGAGGTCGGACATGTGCCCGCTCTCGGGCGCCGCGATCGACAGCACCGCCAGCAGCAGGCCGCCGGTGGGATTGCGCATGTCGTGGCGCACCGCGACGGTGTCGTCGACGTCCCGCGGATCCATGGTCGCGTACTGCCTGCCGATGTAGCGGTAGCTGAGCAGGCCGCCCCAGCGCCGCCGCAACTCCTCGGCGTACTCGTGACTGTCGGTGAGTTCGCGGATGTCGCGCAGCATTCGGCTCACACTACTGGCGGCGATTAGCCTTTCAGCCATGAGTTCCGCCCGTTTCGATTCCGATGTGTACGCCCGCCGACTGGCCGCCGCCGCGGAGGCGACCGCCGAGGCCGGGCTGGCCGGCCTGGTCATCACCCCCGGCTACGACCTGCGCTATCTGACGGGGTCGCGGGCGCAGACCTTCGAGCGGCTGACCGCACTGGTGGTGCCCGCGGCCGGAGGGCAGGGGTCGCCGACTGTGGTGGTGCCGCGGCTCGAGCTGGCCGCGCTCAGGGAGTCCGCGGTCACCGAACTCGGCGTGGCCGTGCGCGACTGGGTGGACGGCGACGACCCCTACCGGCTGGTGGCCGAGGCGCTCGGCGGGGCGCCTGCCGCCACCGCGGTCACCGACGCGATGCCCGCCCTGCACCTGCTGCCGCTGGCCGGGGTGCTCGGCGTGGTCCCGGTGCTTGCCACCGATGTGCTGCGGCGGCTGCGGATGGTCAAGGACGCCGCCGAGATCGACGCGCTGCGCACGGCCGGCGCAGCGATCGACCGGGTGCACGAGCGGGTGCCCGAGTTCCTGGTGCCGGGCCGCACCGAGGCCGACGTGGCGGCGGACATCGCGAAAGCGATTGTCGACGAGGGACATTCGGAGGTCGCGTTCATCATCGTCGGCTCGGGCCCGCACGGCGCCGACCCGCACCACGAATGCTCGGACCGCGAACTGCGGGCCGGTGACATCGTGGTCGTCGACATCGGTGGACCGGTCGAGCCGGGATACAACTCGGACTCCACCCGGACCTACAGCATCGGCGAGCCGGATCCCGAGGTGGCCCGGCGCTACGCGGTGCTGCAGCGGGCACAGCGCGCCGCCGTGCAGGCCGTCCGCCCCGGGGTGACCGCCGAGCAGGTCGACGCCGCGGCCCGAGACGTGCTGGCCGCCGAGGGTCTGGCCGAGGCGTTCGTGCACCGCACCGGGCACGGCATCGGCCTGTCGGTGCACGAGGAGCCCTACGTGGTGGCCGGTAACGACCTGCCGCTCGAACCCGGGATGGCGTTCAGCGTCGAACCGGGCATCTACTTCCCGGGGCAGTGGGGCGCCCGCATCGAGGACATCGTGATCGTCACCGACGACGGCGTGCTGCCGGTTAACAGCAGACCGCACGAGCTGATCGTGGTGCCGGCCGGTCCTGCGGCGACGGTGTGACGCGCGAGGTCCGGCTCGCTAGTCCTCGCCGCGGTCGAGCAGGTCGGAGGAGCCGAGTACCCGCTCGACCCGTACCTCGATGACCACCCTGCGCGGATTCACCCGCGGCGTGCGGTAGCGCTGGGCGTAGCGCAGTTCCGCGTCGCGCACCGCCTCGGGGTCGGTGTTGACGGCGGACTTGCCCTCCAGCGACAGCCACCGCGCGCCGTCGACCTGACTGAGCACGGCCGCGCCGCGCTGGTCGGCGTTCACCGCCTTCTGAGAGCCGCCGGTGGTGATGACACGCGCGATGTGGGTCTTGGGGTCGAAGGTGAAGCCGACCGCCACCACGTGCGGCGAGTTGTCCGCCCGCAGCGTGGTCAGCATGGCGAGATGGCGTTCGGTGAGGAACGCGATCGCGTCGTTGGTGAGCCGGGTCGTTGCCTTCGCCATCAACGCCCACGCTAGCGCAGGACATAATCGCAGCTGTGAAAGACACGGCCGACACGGCTGACAGGCTCGCACCCGGCGTCGTCGTCGTCTTCGGCGGCCGCAGCGAGATCGGCACCGAACTCGCCGTGCGGCTGGCCCCCGGCGCCACGGTGGTGCTGGCGGCCCGCGGCCCGGAGCGACTGGGCGAGCAGGTGGCGGCGGTGCGGGCCGCGGGTGCGCAGGCGGTGCACA
>NZ_JACKSJ010000091.1 GCF_025821665.1 [Mycobacterium] manitobense | reverse complement strand
GAGGACCTCATCGGCAAGGGCGCCCGGATGCTGCACGGGAACTCGATCACCGACCTCGACGAGCTCGGGGAGCGCCTGTTCAACCAGCACGTGCGTGACCGGATCTATCCGGAGATGCGGGCCATGGTGCGGGCCCACCAGGCCCGCGGGCACACGGTGGTGCTGAGCTCCTCGGCGTTGACCGTGCAGGTCGAACCGGTGGCCCGGTTTCTCGGCATCGACAACATTCTGAGCAACAGGTTCCAGGTGGACGAGAACGACCTGATCACCGGCGAGGTCGAGGAGCCGATCATCTGGGGCCCCGGGAAAGCTGATGCCGTGCAACGGTTTTCGGCGGCCAACGGCGTGGACCTGTCCAGGAGCTACTTCTACGCCGACGGCGACGAGGACGTCGCCCTGATGTACCTGGTCGGCAACCCGCGACCCACCAACCCGGCGGGCAAGCTTGCCGCGGTGGCCGCCAGACGCGGCTGGCCCATCCTGAAG
>NZ_JACKSJ010000090.1 GCF_025821665.1 [Mycobacterium] manitobense | reverse complement strand
GGACCGGTTAATGGGTATCGGTCAGGCCATCACCATGCCGCTGTTCTTCGCCTCCAACGCCCTCTACCCGGTCGAGGTGATGCCGCAGTGGCTGCGCTGGCTGTCCGCGGTCAACCCGCTCAGTTACGAGGTGAACGCGTTGCGCGGCCTGCTGATCGGCACGCCGGGCAACATCTGGCTGGACGTCACCGTGCTGGCGGTGGCCGCCGTCGCCGGGGTGCTGACCGCGGCCGCGCTGCTGCGCAGGCTGGTGCGCTGACCCCCGGGCTCGGCGATCTATACCGCCAGCAGACGGTCGATGGCGCTCAGCGGAATGGGCAACCAGGACGGCCGGTAGCGGGCCTCGTATCCCGCTTCGTAGACGGCCTTGTCCAATTCGTAGGCGCGCAGCACAGCGGACGCCTGCCGCGGGTCGATGGCGCTGCCCGCGATGTAGCCGTCACAGAAGGCCGCGCTGTTGCGCTCCGCCCAGCCCCGGGCGGCGTCCCGGTCCTGCCCCGAGGTCTGCCGTTGATGGGCGGCGTA
>NZ_JACKSJ010000089.1 GCF_025821665.1 [Mycobacterium] manitobense | reverse complement strand
CTTTCCGGCACTGCATATTGCGCCAAACGAAACGGCACCCGGCCTGGATACCAGCACCGATCCCCCAACGCTTCCGACTGGTGCCCGCGTCGTTTCGTCCTGGCTACGTCGTAGGCTCACGGCATGCACGACGTGACTCTGGCCGCCGCGGGGACGGCGGCGATGCTGACGGTGGGGCTCGCGGCCTATGCAGCGTTGATCCTCGTCAGCATCGCGGTGGCACTCGCCGCCGCCCGCCAGCGCCGGCGACGCCGCGCGATCGCTGCCGCGACGCTGGTTGGGGCGTTGACTGTGGGCGGGCTGGTTATCGCGATTCTCAGCAGCATCGCGTAACGCCGGGTTACCCGAGCCGTCGCGTGCTCCACCGCGACAGATCCGCCTCCAATACTGCCGAATCACGGTCGGGAAACACCTCATCGGTGATCTCCAACTGTCGGATGCGGTCCAGTTGAAATCCGCGG
>NZ_JACKSJ010000088.1 GCF_025821665.1 [Mycobacterium] manitobense | reverse complement strand
CAGCACGACGGTCGCCGCGATCAGCGCCACCTGCGTCCTGCCGAACCGCGACCGCGCGGCGGCCTGCGGCGCTGCACGCTGCACGGGTGGCGGCGGCGGCGGGTACGGCGTGTAGCCGGTGGCGGCCGGATTCGGGTACATCGCCGAGAATTGGCGGGTGTCGGTGGGTGGCCGGACATCGGCGGCCGCCGCCACCTGCGACGACGTGGCGGCCGCGGTGGCGGCCCTTGCCAGCTCGCCGGCAGAGGGGAACCGCGCTGCGGGCTGCTTGGCCATGCCGCGGGCGATGACGTCGTCGAAGGCGCGCGACACGCCGCGGCGCGCAGCGCTGGGCCGTGGCGGCGGGGCGAACATGTGGGCGCTCATGAGCTGCCGCAGGTCACCGGCCTCGAAGGGCGGCCGGCCGGTCAGACACTCGTAGAGCAGGCATGTCAGCGCGTAGACGTCCGACGGCGGGCCGACCGGTCCGCCACTGAACCGTTCGGCGGCCATGTACGCACATGACCCGATCACCATCCCGGTCCTCGTCACGCTCGCGTCCTCGTCGGCGTGGGCGATGCCGAAGTCGACGAGGTAGGCGAAGTCGTCGGGGGTGAGCAGGACGTTCTCGGGTTTGATGTCGCGGTGCACCAGCCCGCCCGCGTGCGCCGCGTCGAGCGCCGCCCCGACCTGCGCGATGATCGACGCCGCGCGGCCGGGCTCGAGCGGTCCCTCGGCGCGCAGCACCTCCTTGAGGCTCGCGCCGTCCACCAGCCGCATGTCGATGTACAGCACGCCGTCGATGGCGCCGAAGTCGTGCACGGGAATCACATGGGGTTCCTGCAGGCGGGCGGCGACCCGCGACTCACGGCGGAAACGCTCCTGGAAGTTCGGGTCGGCCGCCACCTCGGGGCGCAGCAGCTTGACGGCCACCATGCGCTCGCGGTGGGTGTCGAAGGCGCGGTACACCTCGCCCATGCCGCCCACCCCGATCAGCGATCGCAGCTCGTAGGGCCCGAACCGGGTTCCGAGACGCGCGCCGCCGTGCGGGGATGCCATGCCACAGTCCTTTCGTTGATCTGGATCGAGAGCCCACCACCGTCCACCTCAACGAGCGGTCCCGAGCTGTGTTCCCGGGTTGCACGGAGAATTAACGCGCCCGTGACGCGTCTGGGCCGCAACGGCTGCTTCAGTCCAGTTTGTGGCGATTCGGTGACCGATGACGAGGACGCGCAAGCTGTCTGCAGACACCGAATTACCGTTTGTGGTCTCAGCTTAGAGGTTTGCAGTCAAGGGGCTTTCTCGATGGGTAGTGACCGTCCTGACCAGTTGGATCGAATCGCGTCGACCACCGAAGCGGTGGAGTCGTTGTTTTCCCTGTTCGCGGCGGAGGAACCGCTCGACGAGGCGCTGCTGCGGGTGGCGCACACCGCGGCCAGGGCGATCCCGGACGCCGATGCGATCTCCATCACGGTGCTGGCGGACAACAAGGCCCGCACCGCCGCGTGCACCGAGGACCGGGTGATGAAGCTCGACCTCGCGCAGTACCGGTCGAACCGCGGGCCGTGCCTGGCGGCGGCCCACGCCCGCACGGCGGTCCGCACCACGCTGGACGTGGATCAGGAGTCGTGGCCGGAATTCGCCGACGCCGCGCGTCAGGAGGGCGTGCTTGCCACCCTCTCGGTGCCGCTGATCATCGCGCCTACCGAGGAGCACGGCGAAGGCGAACTGGTCGGATCGCTGAACATCTACAGCCGCACGGCATCGGCGTTCGACCCGTTCGACGAGAAGATCATGCAGCTGTTCACGGTGGCCGCGGGCGCCGCCATCACCAACGCGCGCCGGTGGCAGGGTTGCCGCGAGACGGTGAGCCAGCTCGAGCGGGCGCTGGGCTCGCGCTCCGAGATCGACCAGGCCAAAGGTGTGATCCGGGCATTGCAGGGGTGTTCGGCAGAGGAGGCGTTCGAGGTGCTGAAGGCCCGCTCACAGCGCGACAACGTCCGGCTGCACACCGTCGCGGCACAGCTTCTCGACTCGCTCTCGGGACGTGCGCAACCGCCGCTGTGAACGCTCTCAGCAGGTAGCGGGGACGTCCCCACCGGGACGGCGAATCTGGTACAAACGTGCGGACAGCTGCCGTCGTTAGGAGTTCTAGCAAGGTGCCCAACTCGCACGTTGAGGCCGGGCGCTGCTGCGGTTCCTCCCCCGCCCGGATGACGTCCCGGTGAGCACACCGACAACCCAGCCGATCCACACTCCACAACAACAGCGGCGGGGCACGCTGCCCAGACTCATCCGCCGGCTGGCGATCCCGATCATCATCGGCTGGATCCTGCTGGTGGCGGTGCTCAACGCCACGGTGCCGCAGCTCGAAGTCGTCGGCCAGATGCGGTCGGTTTCCATGAGCCCCGATGACGCACCGTCGGTGATCGCCATGACCCGCATCGGCGAGGTGTTCGAGGAGTTCAAGTCCGACAGTTCGGCGATGATCGTGCTCGAGGGCGACGACCGCCTCGGCGACGACGCGCATCGGTTCTACAACGAGATGGTCGACCGGCTCGAGGCCGACACCACCCACGTCGAACACGTGCAGGACTTCTGGGGCGACCCGCTGACCGAGGCCGGTGCGCAGAGCACCGACGGCCGGGCCGCCTACGTTCAGGTGTACCTCGCAGGCAACATGGGCGAGTCGCTGGCCAACGAATCGGTGCTGGCCGTCAAGAACATCGTCGGCGACCTGTCCCCGCCGCCGGGGGTCGAGGTCTACGTCACCGGCGGCTCGGCGCTCGCGGCCGATCAGCAGATCGCCGGGGACCGCAGCGTCCGGACCATCGAGCTGGTCACCTTCGCGATCATCATCACGATGCTGGTGCTCGTCTACCGGTCCATCGCCACGGTGCTGCTGACGCTGGTGATGGTGATGCTGGGCTTGACCGCGTCGCGTGGTGTGGTGGCCTTCCTCGGGTATCACGACGTCATCGGCCTCTCGACTTTCGCGACGCAATTGCTGGTCGCGCTGGCGATCGCCGCATCCACCGACTACGCCATCTTCCTGATCGGCCGATATCAGGAAGCACGCTCCAAGGGCATGGACAGGGAGTCGGCCTACTACGACATGTTCCACGGCACCGCCCACGTGGTGCTCGGCTCGGGCATGACGATCGCCGGCGCCACCCTGTGCCTGTCGTTCACCCGGCTGCCGTACTTCCAGACCCTCGGTGTGCCGCTCTTCGTCGGCATGACCTTCGCCGTGCTGGTGGCACTGACGCTGGGGCCGGCGATGGTCACGGTGGCCAGCCGGTTCGGACTGCTGGAACCCAAGCGCGCCATGCGTATCCGCAGCTGGCGCAGGCTTGGTGCGGTGATCGTGCGGTGGCCCGGACCGGTGCTGCTCGCCACCATCGCACTGTCGCTGATCGGCCTGCTCACCCTGCCGGGCTACAAGAGCAACTACAACGACCGCAACTACCTGCCGGCCGACCTGCCCGCCAACGAGGGATTCGCCGCCGCGGAGCGGCATTTCGACGCGGCGCGGATGAATCCCGAACTGCTGCTGGTCGAGACCGACCGCGACCTGCGCAACCCGGCGGACTTCCTGGTGATCGACAAGATCGCCAAGGGCATCTACCGGGTGCCGGGGATCGGCCGGGTCCAGGCGATCACCCGGCCCGACGGCAAACCCATCGAGAACAGCACCATCCCGGCTCAGCTCAGCATGAGCAGCACGTTCAACGCGATGAACCGCGGCTACCTCGAGGCCCGCATGGACGACATGCTGCTGCAGGCCGACGCGATGGACAGGCAGATCGCCACGATGAACCGGATGATCGCGCTGATGGAGGAGATGAGCGCGACCACCGACAGCATGGTCGGGAAGACGGTCGTCACGGCGGAGCACCTCGCCGAACTGCGGGACGGCATCGCGAATTTCGACGACTTCTTCCGGCCGATCCGCAACTACTTCCACTGGGAACCGCACTGCTACAACATCCCGGTCTGTCACACACTGCGGTCACTGTTCAACGCCCTCGACGGCATCAACACGATGACCGATCAGTTCCAGGGCCTGGTGCCTGATCTGCAGCGGCTGAACTCGCTGATGCCGCAGATGCTCACCCTGATGCCGCAGACCGTCCAGACCATGAAGAACATGAAGACGATGATGCTGACCATGCACGCCACCCAGGCGGGTCAGCTGGACCAGCAGGCGGCGATGGAGGCCAACCAGTCCGCCATGGGGGATGCGTTCAACGACGCGATGAACGACGACACCTTCTACGTGCCGCCGGAGATCTTCGAGAACGAGGACTTCAAGCGGGGCATGGAGAACTTCATCTCGCCGGATGGCAAGTCCGTGCGGTTCATGATCAACCACGAGGGCGACCCGCTCAGCGCCGAGGGCATCCACCGCATCGACGACATCAAGCAGGCCGCCAAGGAGGCGATCAAGGGCACTCCGCTCGAAGGCTCCCGGATCTACGTGGCGGGCACCGCCGCGGCGTTCAAGGACATGCAGGAGGGCAACGACTACGACCTGCTGATCGCGGGCATCGCGGCGCTGACGCTGATCTTCACGATCATGCTGCTGATCACCCGCAGCGTCGTCGCGTCGGCCGTCATCGTCGGCACGGTGGTGCTCTCGCTCGGCGCGTCGTTCGGCCTCTCGGTGCTGGTGTGGCAGCACATCCTGGGCATCGAACTGCATTTCATGGTGATGGCCATGGTGGTGATCGTGCTGCTCGCCGTCGGCGCGGACTACAACCTGTTGCTGGTGGCCCGGCTGAAGGAGGAGGTCCACGCCGGCATCAACACGGGCATCATCCGGGCGATGGGCGGCACCGGGTCGGTGGTGACCGCCGCGGGGCTGGTCTTCGCGTTCACGATGATGGGCATGGCGGTCAGTGAGATGACGGTGGTCGCCCAGATCGGGTCGACCATCGGCATGGGCCTGCTGTTCGACACCCTGGTGATCCGGGCGTTCATGACACCGTCGATCGCCGCACTGATGGGTCGCTGGTTCTGGTGGCCGCAGATGGTCCGGCCCAGGCCGGTGCCCGCGAAATGGCCGTCACCGGTGGGGCGCTGACGCCGGAGCGGTCAGCTTTCGCAACGCGGGCACGCGTCGACCCGGGCTGCGGTCATGCCGAGATCGCCCGCCGCGACCACGACGCGCCGCCACATGCGCGGATCGTTGAGAGCGAAGTCCTGGTCCTCGCCGGACGGCGAGGCGACCGTCTCGACGTCGGCATCGGTGTTCCACAGCGCCAGGGCGCGGCCGTTGCTGTGGGCGGCGTGGTAGTAGACCCCGTCCACCGGTCGTCGCGCAGGCTGGTCTTCGTAGATCGCCCGCGCCCAGCGCTGGGTGTGGGGCCGCGGATAGGCGCCGGTGGCCAGTGACGGCAGGGCGCCGATGCGCATGGCGGCGCCTTCGGAGCGCAGGTCGAGTGTGATGATCTCGGCGCGGGGGCGGACCAGCGCCACGCGGTATCCCGGGCAGATCGCCGCCTCTTCGAGGTCACCGAAGACCTCGCCGAGCGCGGTGGACAGATTGCCCGCGACGTAGAGAACGGTTCGGCCGTCGGGGCACATCGCCGGCGCGTCCGGCGGAGGCGTGTGATGGTCGAGACGCGCGAGTGGCCCGTATCCGCGGTGGGTGACGCCGTCGGGCGTGTGCCCGGACCGGTGGTAGACCCGGCACCAGCCCCAGCCGGCCCTGGGCAGCGTGGTGGGCCAGCGCCACGTCCAGATCCGGCCACCGCGCAGCGGCCGATGCGGTTCGCCGAGTTCGGCTACCACGCCGCGGCGGTGATCGCCGCCGCCGCGGCGACGACCTTCGGCACGCGGCCGGCCGCCAGGGCGTCGGCGGGAGTCGCGCCGCCGAGGTCGGCGTTCGGGGTGGTGACCCATCTGCTCAGCGCGACGAGTCCGCCCGGGAACACCTCGCGAACCGCCGCGATCCCGGGCAGGAAACCCCGCTCGGCACCGGCGTTGATCTGCCACATCGGAATCCGCCACTCCCGGCCATCCCTGAGCCCGATCAGATCGCCCTCGGCCAACCGGTCGAGGACGGCCTGCGGCGTCACTCCGAGCAGTTCGGCGACCTGGGGCCGCGACAGCGACGCACCCAGTAGTTCCCGCCGGGCGAGGAAGTCGTTCTTCAGGCCCCGCAGCGCGGCTGCCCGCACCTCGTCGGTGGACGGGGCGGCGCCCCAGAGTGCGTCGTCGAGGCCGGCCTCATCGCGGTCGGCGACGGTCTCGACGAAGTCGGTGCGCACCGAGGCGGGCGCCGACTGCAGCGCGGTGTGCACCGCCGAGGCGGTGTCCTCCACGGACGGCGCCGCACGCTTGCGCACCTTCACCGTTGCCGACGATTCCCGCCTGCGACGGGCTTTCGCCGCCGCGGCATCGGTGGAAGTGGTTCTGACGGCCATACGTCCAGTGTACGCGGAGCAAGATAAACAAGTAAACTATCCTCACCGGCTCCTCTTGCGTCATCGCGGAATGCAGGTCGGGCGGACGCTGCTAGGGTCCGATCATGGGCTTCCTCGACGACGTGCGCCGGTTGAAGCAACTCCAGCAGGAGAATCCGCAGCTGTCCCGGCAAGAGCTCCAGCAGATGCTCGAGAACGACAAGCGGCGGGCCCACCACGGCGACTACGCCCCGAACGCGATCAAGCCCTATGTCGAGGTGGTGCCCGCCAAGGCATGGAAGGCCGACCTCGACGGGTTCGTGGCTGATTACATCGGCATCGTCGGGCTGCAACCCGAGGACACGTTCGCGGTCTACCCGGAGCCCAACCGGGAGAATCCCGGCACCCTGACCATCATCTACCGCGACCGCCCCGAATACGCCGACGGACGCCGCCGATACCGCCGGATACTGCTCGGCGAGTGACCCGCACGCCACCTCGGCGATCGCGTCAATTCGACGACACACACCGTCCGACGGATTAGGGTCGGATTCGAGGATGGGCCGCGAACACTGTTCGCCTTCCGGCACTCGAGGTCGCGCGACCACGTCCGCGGGCGGGGTCGCCGCGCTCCCGAATGCCTTGGCGCACGGGAACACCGGCCGACGACGGCATGGGGGTTCGTCACGATGACCACAGCGGACGCCGTCTCGGAGCAGTCCGGGCGAAGGCCGGTCCTCCGACGCCCATCGTCATGCGGACGGCCGATACCGCTTGTGCAAGAGCAGCTTTCGTCGATCATCGGCGACCCAGAAGACTGACGAAGAGGAAGGTGTTGGCATGCCGCTTGGCGTGATCATCGGATTCGACGGCTCACCCGCTGCGACGGCGGCGATCGACGTGGGGAGGCTGCTGCTCCCAGGTGCGCACGCCTGGGTGGCGCACCTGTGGACTCCCCCGTTCACCAGCGATGCGCTCCGGCGGCGGCTGCGGGCCAGCGCACGCAGTGCCAGCGAACTGGTCGAGCTCACCGAGGTCGAGGGCGAGCGCGAAGCGCAGCGGGTGGCCGCCACGGGCACCACGCTGGCCAGAGCCGCGGGCCTCGACGCCGAGCCGCTGGTGAAACGGTCCTGGGGCGGAGAGGGTCTGGTGCTGGCGCAACTCGCCGAGCAGGTCGCCGCTGACGTGGTGCTGGTCGGTTCCCGTGGGCTCGGCGGCGCACAGGCACTCCTGGGGTCGGTGTCGGACATCGCGGTGCAGTACGCATCGCGGCCCACCCTGGTGGCGCAGGCGCCGATGCTGGCCGACGAGTACGACGCGCTGGCCGAAGGACCGGTGGTGGTCGGTACGGACGGTTCGACCGGCGCGCAGAGCGCGCTGGCGGCGGCCCAACGAATCTTCGCCGGCCGGGAGATCGTCGCGGTCGCGGTCGGGGACGGCGACGCAGAGACCGCCGCGGCCGACGGTGTGGTGATCGAGCCGGGCGGTGGCTCGGCACGGGCGACGGCGGAGGTCCTCGTGGACGTCGCGGCGCGCCGCCGCGCGGCGGTACTGGTCGTGGGCTCGCGCGGGCGATCGGCACTGCGTCAGGTGCTGCTCGGCAGTGTCGCGCGGGCGACGCTGCAATTCTCGCATCGGCCGGTGCTGGTGGTGCCCGGCGCATAGCGGTGGACTGCTTCGATTCCGCCGCGCAACGGCAGCCGCTCTACCTGCTGGCGGACAGCCAGTTGCTGTTCTGGAAGCGGCAGGGCCGACTGTTCCTCGACACCGTCCTCGCTGGGTTGATTCACGACACACCGATCTGCGCCGCGTACATCGGGGCATCCAACGGGGACCGCCCGGAGTTCTACGACATCTTCGAGGCGGCGGTCGATGCGGTTGGAGTGACCGATCGACGGATGATCGAATCGTCGTTCCCCGCGGACGACCGAGCGTTTCTGGAGCGTGCCCGGCTGGTGGTCCTGGCCGGCGGCGACGTGCGTCGCGGCTGGAAAACGTTCGAGGAGACCGGCATGAAGGACGCGATCCTCAGCCGGTATGCGCGAGGGGCTGTGCTGCTTGGCATTTCAGCGGGAGCAGTTCAACTCGGCCGCTATGGGATCGCAGAAACGCCGGAATCCTCCGCGAGCGACCTGCTCGAGGTGTTCGATCTCGTGCCCGCCGTCGTCGACACACACGACGAGGAGGCCGGGTGGAGGCGGCTGTCCCGTGCGATCGGTTCACTCGAGGGAAGGGCTGCGGGACTCGGAATCCCCTCCGGCGGTGGGGTGATCGTTCATCCTGACACCACCATGGAGCCGGTGCGCCGCCCGGCGCGGGAATTTCGTTTCGAGTGCGCTCGCGTCACGAGCTCGGTGTTGCACACCGCATCGGACGAATGAGATGAGCGGCCGGTCTGTGCGTCCGGCTACCGGGGTCGAGCGGCGACCACCGCCGTCGCGCCCCGGGGTTGAGTGCGGAATTCGACGGTGACCGCAGGGTCGGCATACCGGGCGATCGCACGCAGTGCGGACGGGCTGTAGGCGCGCAGCGAGCTGATGACCGCGTCGTGGAGCGGCGGGACCAGCCCGGCGAGCGGCAGCGTGAACGCCAACAACCCCAGCTGGAGCGGCGCCCGCCACCTGCGCAGGTCGATGACCAACAACTTGTCCGCCACCCGGGTTCCCTCTGCGAACACCTTGGCGGCCTGCTCGGGTGGCAAGTGGTGCAAGGACAACGCGAAGACCGCGAGGTCGTAGTACCCGTCGGCGGCGTCGATCGCGGTGGCGTCCATCTCCCGCACCGTGGCGCGTGGATGACTGCCGAGGTCGCCGGCGGCGACGGCGGTCACGAACGCGGGATCGACGTCGGTGGCCGTCACCTGAGCAGAGGGGTGGAGCTCCAGGAGCTTGCGCGACAGCCCACCCAGACCGCACCCGAGTTCGAGGATCTTCGGCGATGCGATGTCGGTCACCTCGGCCAGCACGGCCCGGGCGCACATCTCGTAGTTGCCCATGAACCGCCGCCGGCCCGTGCGGTCGAGGGATTCGATGACCTTGCGCTTGCGGTCGTCGACGTCGTCGCGGTCCAGGTACTCGAGCCGGTCGGTCTGCAACCGCCGGTCCAGCCACGAGGCATCCGGCCCGCCTCGGGGCATGCTCACAATGTCGTCGTGTGTCGTCCCCATGTGGACCATCATGAATGACGGCAGCCATGCTCCGGCGCGAAAGACGAAGTCGAAGGCAAATGCGCTCGACTTTGCGCCGTCCGGCCCGGTTCCGGGGTTCGCGGGCAGTCCGGTGATATTTGCCGGAACCTCGCGTTCGCCCCTTTTGCCGATGCGTGCCGGCATTGGCCGACGCCGCGGATCCGACCATTGCAGCGACGCGGCCGCGGCTTGCCCCATCGATTACAGACCCCATCCCGACCGGCCGTTCCGGGGCCGAATTCGAGATCCGCTCACCAACCGTGAGCGCGCGTCCGCCACCCGGCCGAAGCCCGCGAATGCCGCTGGGATACTTGAAAAGGCCGATTTCTCCGCACAGCTCGGATCGGGTCGGGCACGCAGCCGAGCGCGGTTCTTGAATTGACAATGAACGACGGCCGGAGACGCGGTCCTCGGGACAATGGTTCGCCGGGCCGTGACGTGTCCAAAGGTGCGGGCCGCCGCGCCTCGGGCGCTGTATGCCTCATGAGGAAGAATGATCGCCAATTTCTTTGCTGACCGGAGCCCCGAGTGTTAGCCTGAGCCGGTCGGGAAGACGCGAATCCGTGGTCGCATTCGGGCCTTCCCCGCGTCGCCGGTGCGCGCTTTCTCTCGGACGCGTCGGGCGAAAGAACGGGAACTTCACAGGCAACGGTGAGGTCTTCAGCAGTAACCCGGACCCAGCCAGATAGGGCGTTGACACATGGGATCTGACTTGATGAACAACAGGAAGATCCGCTCCTTCAGGGACATCGAGGATTTGTGTTGCCCCGACGACACGATCGTGACGTTGTGCGGCGGCGGACTGGACAGCGCTTATCTCCTGGCGCAGCTGGCGAAACTCGACGTACACGTGGTTGCGCTGTCCGTCGACGTCGGCGACGACTTCGACATCGGCCAGTTCTCGCACATCGCCGACAAGTTCGACGTACACATCACAAGGGTGGACTGCAGAAGAGAATTCGCCGAGGAATTCGTGCACGCGTCGATGCTCGCCGGCGGAAGGTATCTCGGACAGCATCCGATCAGTGCGTCCCTGTCACGACCGTTGATTGCACGAGTCGGTGTGGAGCTCGCGCGATCGGTCGGGGCGAAGTGTCTGCTCCACACAGCCAATCAGTCACAGAACAGCCTGCGAAGGCTCAACGGGGCCATCAGCGACCTGGGTTTCGACGGCTACTACGGATCGCCGTATGAGTTCGACGCCCTCTCCCGGGACTTCAAGCGCCTGGAGCTGCAGGAGAATTTCGGGATCTCCGGTTTCGCGAATCGCTACCTCAGCACCGACACCAACCTGTGGTGCAGGGAGTTCGAGAGCGGGACACTCGACGACCCCGAAGCGTTCCAGATCGACGAGAATCTCTATGAGTGGTCTGTCGCATCCGAGACGGCCAGTCGGGTGATCGAGCTGCGGTTCGACGCGGGGCGTCTGGTGTCGGTGGACGCCGAGCCCGTCACCGACCTCGTCGAACTGATCTCCAACATCAACGCCAAAGTCGGCCGCTACGGCATCGGACGGTTCTCCAGCCTGGAGCACCTGGAAGGTGGCGAGAAGGTGCTCGAGGTGCGCGAAGCACCCGCCGCGGCACTCATCCTCGAAGCCTTCGGTCAGTTGGCATCGGCGACACTGGACGTGGAGACCCTGCGTTGGATGCGAACGCTCGGCGACGCCCTGATCATGGAGGCCGTGGAGGGGCGGTGGTTCCGCGGTCTCCGCACGGCATTGCAGTCCTTCCTCGAAGTCAGTGCTCACCGCGTCAGTGGGACCGTCAGGTTCACCCTGCGCAACGGGGGGTTCGAGCTCGAAGGATTGAAGGCCGTTTCGCCGCTCTACATCCGCGATCGCGAGCAGTGGGAGTACCACAAGGCCGCCGCGGCCAGGTCCGTGACGCTGAGTCGGCTCAACGGTTCTGCCGTCTCGACGGCATAGGCGCTCACCGTGCGTCGCTCCAGGGCATGGTTGTCTCGTCGCCGTAATCTCGAATGATGAGCGGACCCGGCCGCAGTCCCGGCATCGACGGGGGTCATCCCGGCGCGATCGGCGAGATGGACCTGCGGGTGCGGGCGCTGGAAAGCGTGCTCGTCGAAAAGGGATATGTCGATCCAGCGGCACTGGACGAGGTCATCGACACCTACGAGACGCGCGTCGGACCTCGCAACGGTGCGCGTGTGGTGGCTCGGGCGTGGGTTGATCCGGGCTACCGCGACTGGTTGCTGACCGACGCCTCCGCCGCGATCGCGTCGCTGGGCTACACCGGCAGGCAGGGCGAGCACATGGTCGCCGTCGAGAACACTCCCACGCGACACAATCTGGTGGTCTGCACGCTGTGCAGCTGCTACCCGTGGACTGTGTTGGGCCTGCCACCCACGTGGTACAAGAGCGCGCCGTACCGGTCGCGCGCGGTACGTGACCCGCGCGGTGTGCTGGCCGATTTCGGTGTGCGGCTACCGCCGGACACGGAGATCCGGGTCTGGGATTCGACCGCCGAAATCCGTTACCTCGTCCTCCCCTTGCGACCGGTGGGCACCGAACATCTCGACGAGGAGGATCTCGCCGCGTTGGTGACCCGCGATTCGATGATCGGCGCCGGCCTCCCCCGTGAGCCGGAGAGCGTCGGCGCATGAGCAGCGGGGAGTACGTCACCTACGCCGATCTGGGCGGCCAACCGCATCACGGACCGGTTGTCCCCGGTTCCGAACACGCACTGTGGCATGCGGCTTGGGAGCCGCGGCTGTTCGCGCTGCACCTGGCTCTGGGCGCCGCCGGGGTGTGGAACCTCGACATGGCACGTTCCGCGCGCGAGACCCTGCCGGACTACGACCGGCGGAGCTACTACGAGATCTGGTTCGCCGGACTGCTCAAGCTGCTCGAGGAGGGCGGATTGGTCACCGCCGACGAACTGACCGCCGGCCGGTCGTTACACCCACCGCGACCGGTGCGCCGTGTCCTGCACGCACGCGATGTGCCGAAGATGTATGCACGCGGAGCGCCCTCCGAGCGGCCCGCGACCACGGATCCGCGGTTCACCGTCGGTCAGCGCGTGCGCACGATCACCGGGCCCTTCGCGCATCACACGCGGCTTCCGCGGTATGCCCGGGGCAAGCCGGCGGTGATCGAATTCGTGCACGGGACACATGTCTTCGCAGACTCGAACGCCCACGGCCTGGGAGAACAGCCGAAGTGGCTCTATGGGGTGGCGTTCCGCGGCACCGAGTTGTGGCCGGACGCAGATCCGGCCCTGACTGTGTCGATCGACGCGTGGGAACCGTATCTGGAACCAGCATGATTCAGCCTGACTCGCCTCCCTCGATCGCGCGCGGCGACCAGGTGATGTTCGAGAGTCCCTGGCAGGCAAGGGTTTTTGCGATCGCGGTCTGTCTGCACGAGCGCGGGCTGTACAGCTGGGCCGAGTGGGCCGACGCGCTCGCCACCCGCATCACGGCGGCACAGGCGGCGGGTGACGCCGACATGGGCGACACCTACTACCACCACTGGCTCTGCGCACTCGAAGACCTGTTGGCGCGCAAGGGCGTCGAACCGGACGAGACAGCACGCTGGCACGGCGCGTGGCAGCGCGCGGCGCACCGCACACCGCATGGCCGGCCGATCGAAGTGCATCCGAGCGACTTCGACGTCGGTCCTGACGAGTAGCCAACGCGGGTGTGAAGCGTCACCAGGCGTGAAACGACGCTGACGGACGGAAAAACTCTCAACTCCGGTGTCGAATTCCTAGCGAACACTTCGAAGAAGTGGTCGGATGGTACATGGGCGCCAGCGTCACGCACCGGCCCGCCGGCCGACACCCTTCCCACCGCTGGTGGGAGTCGCCGGCGGCTCGACAATCGCCGGTTCGAGGTCACGAGACCCCGACCAGACATGGCAAACATGATGTGCGTACATCGAGCACGCTCACGCACCGCGCGTGTCGCTACCCACCGACGACTGACGGTCGACGTCATCAGTTGCTGAAGCCGGGGGTGCCGCGAGCATCCCGACACCAGACCAGTCCCGTCCACCAGAGGCAGCCATGACCGACGACGCCGACACCCAGCCTGATCCGACCGCACATTGGTCCTTCGAAACCAAACAGGTCCACGCCGGTCAGCGGCCAGACGCGACCACCCATGCCCGTGCGCTACCGATCTACCAGACCACCTCCTACACATTCGACGACACCGCACACGCCGCCGCCCTGTTCGGCCTCGAGGTGCCGGGGAACATCTACACCCGCATCGGCAACCCGACGACCGACGTCGTCGAGCAGCGCATCGCCGCGCTCGAGGGTGGAGTGGCCGCGCTGTTCCTGGCCTCCGGACAGGCCGCCGGCACCTTCGCCATACTGAATCTCGCCGGAACCGGTGACCACATCGTGTCGAGCCCGCGGCTCTTCGGCAGCACCTACAACCTGTTTCATTACACGCTTGCCAGGCTCGGCATCTCGGTCACCTTCGTCGATCCCGACGATCCTGAATCGTGGCAGGCGGCGATACGGCCGAACACCAAGGCGTTGTTCGCCGAGACCATCTCGAACCCGAAGAGCGACGTGCTGGACACGCCACGCGTCGCCGCCGTCGCACACGAGAACGGCGTGCCGTTGGTCGTGGACAACACCATCGCCACGCCGTACCTGATCCAGCCGATCACTCAGGGTGCCGACATCGTGGTGCACTCGGCCACCAAGTACCTCGGCGGGCACGGAACCGCGATCGCCGGTGTGATCGTCGACGGCGGCACCTTCGACTGGACGCAGGGCCGCTTCCCCGGCTTCACGGCTCCCGACCCCAGCTACCACGGCATCGTGTACGCCGACATGCCTGCGCCCTTCGTCACCAAGGCCCGGCTCCAACTGTTGCGCGACATGGGTTCCGCGGCTTCGCCGTTCAACGCGTTCCTGGTGGCCCAGGGTCTCGAGACACTGAGTCTACGAATCGAACGCCACGTCGCCAATGCGCAACGGGTCGCCGAGTACCTGGCCGGCCACGACGGCGTGCTGTCCGTCAACTATGCGGGGCTGCCGAGTTCACCGTGGCACGAGCGGGCGAAGAGGCTGGCGCCCAAAGGAACCGGAGCCGTTCTCGCGTTCGAACTCGCCGGTGGCATCGAGGCAGGCAAGGCGTTCGTCAACGCGCTGAGACTGCACAGCCATGTCGCCAACATCGGCGACGTGCGCTCACTGGTGATCCACCCGGCATCGACGACCCACGGCCAGTTGAGCCCCGAGGAGCAACTGTCCTGCGGCGTCAGCCCGGGGCTGGTGCGATTGTCCGTCGGCATCGAGGGCATCGACGACATCCTGGCCGATCTGGAACTCGGCTTCGCCGCGTCACGGAAGTGCGGGGACGTCACGATGGCCGGAGCAGTGATCGGTGCGACAACGGCTCACCGACCGCCGGAAGCTCAGGCGTCCGATGGCTTACGCGCCGAGGCGATCACATAGTCGGTCAAGCCCACTCCGCGTTCCCAGATCTCCACGCCGCGGCACTGGGCGCGGTCGTCTTCCGACACCTCCACGACCACTTCGTCCATCTTCTTCCCCTCGACGCGCTGGCGGCTGTACTTGGCCATGCCGGGGAACACGTCCTGCCGGATCGACTCCACTTGGACATCACCGAATCCGGCGGCAGACAGGCGCCGTGGGTATTCCTCGCGGTCGTAGAGGTTGGCCTCCGGAACGTGGCCGTACTTGCGTGCGAAGGCGGTGGCTCGGCTCGTCTTCTTGCCCGGAACCGGGAGCATGTCGGCGATCGCGATGGACCCTCCGGGTTTGAGGACTCGAAATGCCTCGCGCAGGAACTGTTCACGTGTGTCGAAGTGGAACGCGCACTCCAGGGCCAGGACTGTGTCGAACGTCGCGTCGGGGAATTCCATCGCGGTCGCCGAACCGAGCCTCAGGTCGATGCGATCCTGCAGCCCGCGCTTGGCGACCCGCTCCCTGCCCTTCTCGATGTGGACGGGGGTGATGTCGATGCCCGTGACGCGGGACAGCTTGAAGCGGTCGAGGAGAACGAAGTCCTGCTCGGCGAAACCCACGCCGACGTCGAGGACTTCGTCGCCTGGTTGCAGTCCGGCCCGCGTTCCCAGCAGTTCCACCATCGCGACGCAGGCGTCGGGGTAGGTGCGCGCCTCTTTCCAATAGCCGAGGTTGAGCCACAACGGCTTGTCGTCGTCGACGAAGCCCTCGTCCAGGAAGTCGATGACATCGTCTCCGAGGGTGGTGTAGTAGGCCGCCGCATCCTTCTGTCGCACCAGGGTGAAGGACCGGACAACCGTCAGGAACCCCCAGTAGATCGAGAGGGCGATTCGGCGCATTTTGTTCCTCCGGGGATCGTCGTTGGCTAGAGCAGTCCGAACCGTCGCAGGTCGGTGACGTACTTCATGATGACGGGCGCCGTGACGTGCGGGATGTCCGAGATGTCGCGGTCCAAAGTGAATTTCGCTTCCTTGAACGCGGACCGGAACCTGTCGGTCGGCGCCCATGATCCCTGCATCGGCTCGGGAAGGTCGAAGTGACCGGAAGGACGCAGCTGCAGCATCTGCAGCACCGAGTGCTCACGCTGCTTCTCCGGCAGAGCGCCCAGCGCCGTCTCGAACCGGTGCAACCACTCGCCGAAGTCGTCGATGCGCTTGATCGGCAGACCGGCATCCACCAGCCAGTCGACGTACTCGTCGGGCCCGATGCCGTCGTCGTGCGGGTTCATCACGTGATAGGTAGCGAACCCGTCGCCCATCCGGGCACTCAGCGTGGCGATCGACTCGGCGACGAAATCGACGGGCAGCCCGTCGAAATGGGCGCGCTGCCGGTTGCCTGCGGCGTCGCGCGCGAAGAACGAGCCGGGCGCCAGGCCGGTGGCCACCATGCTGAGCACCATTCGGCTGACGATGTCCGACACGTTGAGCTGGCCCGCGTAGGTCGGCTCGGCCAGGATCACGTCGCAGCGGAACACCGCGACGGGCAGCCCGCACAGGTCATGGGCCTCGCGCAGCAGCACTTCGCCGGCCCACTTGCTGTTCGCGTATCCGTTGCCGAAGCCGCCGTCGTTGATGCGGGTGGGGCTGATGACCCGGATGTCGGCATCCTCGGTGAACTCGGACGGGTCGATCTGGTTCCTCACGTCGCCACTCGACACGTAGCCGTAGGGCTTGAGTTTCGAGGTGAGCGCAAAACGGAGCAACTCGGCCGTGCCCACGACGTTGGGACCGAACAGCTCGCTGTAGGGGAAGACACCGTTGACCATCGCCGCGGGATCGACGATGAGATCGACGCTCTCGGCCAGCGCCTGCCAGAGTTCCTCGTCCAGCCCCAGGTTCGCCTCGCCCTTGTCGCCCGCGATGACCTCCAGATGATCGGCTGCGAGTTCCTGGAAGTGCCGCAGCAGTCCCGGGTCGCCGCTGTCGAAGGTCTTGTGCAGGCGGAGCCGCGCCTCCTCGTCGGACCCGGCTCGCACCAGGCAGATCAGCGTGCCGTCGACCAGGTCCATCCGCTTCAGCCATTCCAGGGCCAGGTATCGCCCGAGGTAGCCGGTCGCTCCGGTGAGCAGGACGGTCCGCACTTCGGCGCCCGGGCGCGGCAGGGTCGGGGCGGCGGTCAGCGTCGCAGCATCGATGAACTTGTCCAGCGTGAGGTCGCGGGCGTGCACCTCGGTGCTGTCGCGGCCGTGCACGGCCGCGAAGCGGGGCCCGTGGCCGGCCTCCTCCTCGTCATCGTGCCTGTCCACCCGCAGGCTCAGTCCGCTCACCGATGGCGCGTCGAAGATGGCGCGCACCGACAGGTCGATGTCCAGGGTCATGTTGATCTTGCCGATCACCCGCATCGCCGACAGCGAATCCCCGCCGAGGTCGAAGAACGAGGTGTCGACCCCCACACGGTCGACGCCGAGTACCTCGGCGTAGATGTCGGCCACGATCTCCTCGGTCGGGCCGGTCGGAGCGCGGTAGGGGTGCGCATCCTGGTAGTCGGGCGCCGGCAGAGCGCGCGCGTCGAGCTTGCCGTTGACCGCCAGCGGCAGCCGCTCCAGCACGACCACCGCGGCAGGCACCATGTACTGCGGGAGCCGCTCGGCCAACGCGGCGCGTAGCCCCGCCGGGTCCGCCGTGCCGGTGACGTAACCGACCAGGCGTTTGTCGCCGGGGCGGTCCTCACGAGCGATGACCACGGCCTGCTCCACACCGTCCAGCCGCATCAGGGCGGCCTGGATCTCGCCGAGTTCGATGCGGTAGCCCCGGATCTTGACCTGCTCGTCGGCGCGGCCCATGAACTGCAGCTGCCCGTCGGCGCGCCAGCGCACCAGATCCCCGGTGCGGTACATCCTCGCCCCCGGCACCCCGAACGGACACGCGACGAACCGTGACCCGGTCAACCCCGCCCGGCGCCAGTATCCGACGCCCACCCCGGCGCCGGCGATGTACAACTCACCGACCACCCCTGCGGGCACCGCCCGCAACCATCCATCCAGCACGAAGAAGGCGTTCCCCGCTGCCGGAATGCCGACCGGCGGCACCCCCGACCCCACGGTCAGCGGCCCGCTCATGGACGTGTACACCGTTGTCTCGGTGGGGCCGTACGCATGCCACATCATTCGCCCGGGCGCCCACCGATCCACCACCTCCGCCGGGCACACCTCACTCGCCGCCACCAGTGTCACGCCGTCGAGCCCCTCGGAGGACAGCATTCCCACCGCCGACGGGGTCTGGATGAGCATGGTGACGTGTTCGCTGATGAGCAGGGCGCGGAGGTCTTCCGGTGAGCGACCGACGGATTCGGGCACCACCGCCAGCCGCCCACCGCGCAACAGCGCACCCCACATCTCCCACACCGAGACGTCGAAGGCCAGCGAATGCCACTGCGCCCAGACCTGATCCGGTTCCAGCCACGTGTCGATCGATGCCAGCAGCTGGGTCAGGTTGTGGTGGGTGAGGGCCACACCCTTCGGGACACCGGTGGTGCCGGAGGTGTAGATGAGGAAGACGACGTCGTCCGGACTCGGCGCCGGCAAAGCGGTGGCCGGACAGTTCCTGATGCGGGGATCGTCGACTTCGATGACCACCGTTTCGAAGTCATCGAGTCGGCCGGCCAATTCGGTGGTGGTGATGGCGGCGACCGGCGTCGCGTCGGCGAGCATGAATCCGATGCGCGCCGATGGCAACGCCGGGTCGATCGGCAGATACGCTGCTCCGGTCTTCAGCACCGCCAAGATCGCCACGACCGCATCGGCCGAGCGCTCGAGCAGCAAGGCCACGTATTCACCCGAACGGGCGCCGTGACCGGTGAGCAGGTGCGCCAGCCGATTGGCGGCTTCGTCCAGTTCCCGGTAGGTCAGTGAGCGACCCTCGAAGGTAACGGCCACCGCGTCGGGGGTGCGGGCCACCTGTGCGGCGAACATGGCCGGAACCGACATCGCGGGCGGCGCCGGCCGAGTCAACGCGGCGCGGTGGCCGATCTCGTCCAACCGGACATGCTCGGACGCGTCGAGCACATCGATCGCCGAGACCCGCCGGGCCGGGTCGGCGGTCATCGCCTCCAGCACCCGCTGCAACCGCGTGACGAGCGCCTCGATGCCGGCCGCGTCGAACGCATCGGCGTCGAACTCGACACGCAGGCCGAGTTCCGGACCGGGCGTGGCCTGCACCGTCAGCGGGTAGTGGTTGTACTCGCCGATGGCCAGGTCGGTGACGGCCAACTCGTGGTCGCCGGACATCGCGGCGGTGTCGATCGGGTAGTTCTCGTAGACGAACAGCGTGTCGAACAGTTGATCGTGGCCGGTGATCCGGTGGATCTCGTTGAGCGCCAGGTGCTGGTGGTCCAGGGTGTCGTTGTATGCGCGCTGCAGCTGGTCCAGCAGTTCGGCGGTGGTGGTGGCCGCCGTGATGGTCGCGCGCACCGGCACCGTGTTGATCAGTAGGCCCACCATCGCCTCGGCGCCTGCCACCTCGGTCCTGCCCGACACCGCGGTGCCGAAGGCGACGTCCTGCTGACCGGTCAGCCACACCAGGAGCTGCGCCCACGCGGCCTGCAGCACGGTGTTGACGGTGGTGTGGTGCGAGCGCGCCAGCTCCCCGAGCGCCCGCGTGGTCGCCTCGGGCACTCGGAATGCCGCCACGCCCTTGGTGTTCGGCCCCGACCGTTGCGCCGGACCGACCAGTGTCGGGGTCTGGAAGCCGGCCAGCACCGCACGCCATGCGGCCTCGGCGGCGGCTCGATCCCGGGTGGCCAGCCACGCGACATATCTGCGGTACGGGACCGCCGCGGGGAGGCGCTGACCGTAATAGCCGGCGAAGATCTCGCCCAGCAGGATCGGCAGCGACCAGCCGTCCATCACGATGTGATGGTTGGTGAGCACCAACCGATGGCGATCCTGCGCGATGCGGATCAGCGCCACGCGGAAGGCCGGCCCGTCGGCGAGATCGCAGACCGCGGCGCGCTCCTCGGCGCAGACCCGCTCGATCTGCTCGTCGACGCCGTCGACGTCCAGCTCGACGTACCGCCATCCCGGCGCGGGATCGGCCGGGATGACCTGCACCGGCTCGTCGAACTGGGCGCAGAACCGGGCCGCCAGATGGGGATGGCGCTTCACCACCGTGTGCACCGCGTCGCGCAGTCCGTGCGGACCGAGCGGACCGGTCACGGTGAAGGCCAGCTGCACCGCGTACACGTCGTCACCGCCATCGCGCATGGTGCTGGCGAGATAGAGCAGCCCCTGCTGCAGCGGGGTCAACGGCAGGACATCAGCGATGTCGTGTCGCTGGTCCAGCTCATCGATCTCATGCTGATCCAGCCGGGCCGGGATGATGTCCGACGGGGTCAGCCCGCCGCCGCCGCCGCGCACATGCGCGCAGATGCCGGCCAGGGCGTCGAACCACAACCGGCTCAACCGGCTGACCTGATCGTGATCGAGCGCCGAACGCGCCCACGTCCAGTTGGCGTGCAGATGCGGGCCGGCGTCGGTGTCGATGGTGCCGGCGTTCAGCGCGACCGTGTGTGCCAGGGGCATCGGCACCGCGGTCGCGGCGGCGGTCATCGACACACCGTCCTGACTGATCCGCCACAGCTCATCGACACCGGCGGCGTGCGGCGAACCACCCAGTCGACCGAAGTAGTTGAAGCCGATCGACGGGTCGGACTCCGGCAGGTCCACGTCGGGATTGAGGTAGCGCAGCAGACCGTAGGTCAACGGATCGGGCAGGGCGCGAAGCTGTTCCTTGGCGGCCTTGATCACCGCACCGAGCGCCGCATCACCGGCGGTCACCTGCGCCCAGGACAATCCGCCGACGTCGAGTGTCACCGGGTACTTGGCCGTGAACCAGCCCACCGTGCGCGACAGGTCCACATCCGCGGCGAGTTCCTCATGGCGGCCGTGGCCCTCCACGTCGATGCCGACCGGCATCGCGCCGTGGCCGAGGAATTCGGTCCACGCCAGCCCGAACGCGATCAGCAGGATGTCCTGGATTCCGGCATGGAACGCCGCAGGCACCTCACCCAGCAGCAGCCGCGTGGTGTCGGCGCCCAGGGACGCCGACATCTGCCCGGCGCCGGCGTAGGTGTCCCGCTCGGGTCGGGGCGCGGGAAGCGCGGCCGGAGTCGCCGCCACCTGCCTCCACTCCTCCCCCAGGGCCGCGACCTCGGGAGCGTGGGCGTGCTCGGCCAGCAACGACGACCATCGCGCGAACGACGTCCCGCCTCCGGGCAGGGCCACCGGTTGGCCGCCGTGATGCTGGACCCAGGCGATGTTGATGTCCTGCAACAGAATCCCCCACGACACCGCGTCGACGGCCAGGTGGTGGATGATGATCGCCAGCTGACTCGTCGGGGGCGCCCACACCGCGCTGAGCATCACCCCGGCGCCCGGGTCGAGCCGCGACCGCGCCTCGACGAGCACCTCGTCGTCGAGCACCTCGACGGTCCGCAGGCAGTCGCGTGCGTCCACCGCGCCCACCTCGGGCACCGTCAACGACCAATCACCGGCACCGTCGTCGTCGACGCGCAACCGCAGCATCGCATGGCGATCCAGCAGCGCCTGCAGCACCACCACCACGTCGGCCTCGGCGACCGGTGACGGAACAGCCAGCAGCACAGTCTGATTGAATTCGTCGACGGGGCCGTCCACAGCGCTCAGCCACCGCATGATCGGCGTGGCGATGACCGGCCCGATGCCTTCGTCCACCACATCGGAGCCGCTGTCGGCCACCACCGCCACCCGTGCCACGCCCGCCACCGTCTGCTCGACGAAGACATCGCGCGGCCTGCACACCACCCCGGCGGCGCGGGCGCGGGCCACCACCTGCATCGACAGAATGCTGTCGCCACCCAGGTCGAAGAACGACTCGTCGACCCCCACCCGCTCCAGTCCCAGTACTTCCGCGTAGATGTCGGTCAAGATCTCCTCGACCGCGTTGCCGGGGGCCCGATACTCGCCGGCGGTGTATTCGGGTGCGGGCAGGGCGCGGCTGTCGAGCTTGCCGTTGGCCGTGAGGGGCAACGCGTCGAGGAGCACCACCGCCGCCGGGACCATGTAGACCGGCAGCCGCTGCGCCAACGCGCGACGGACCGCGGCGGGATCGACCGCGCCGGCCACCGACGCGGTGATGTATCCGACCAGACGCTTGTCGCCGGGGCGGTCCTCGCGCGCGATCACCGCCGCCTGCTCCACCCCGTCCAGCCCGATCAGGGCGGACTGGATCTCGCCGAGTTCGATGCGGTAGCCGCGGATCTTGACCTGTTCATCGGCACGCCCGAGATACCGCAGCTGCCCATCGGCGCCCCAGGACACCAGATCCCCGGTGCGATACATCCTCGTTCCGGCCGCGCCGAACGGGCACGCCACGAACCGCGATCCGGTCAATCCGGGACGGCCCAGGTAGCCGACGCCCACGCCGTCGCCGGCGACATACAGCTCGCCGACCACCCCGGCCGCAACGGGGTGCAGCCACTGGTCGAGCACGAACAACGCCGCCCCGGGAACGGGGAAACCGACCGGCGGCGCACCCGATCCCGCAGTCAGCGGCGCGCTGATCGCCACGCACATCGTGGTCTCGGTGGGGCCGTAGGCGTTCACCATCACCCGCCCCGGCGCCCACCGGTCCACCACCTCGGCGGGACATGCCTCGCCCACGACCACCAACGCCGCCGACTCCAGACCCTGCTGCGGCAGCATCGCCACCGCCGACGGCGTCTGCGTCAACACGCTGACCTGTTCGCTGACCAACACCTCGTGGAAATCCTCCGGTGAACCCGCCACCGCTTCGGGAACCACCACCACCCGTCCCCCGCGCAGCAGCGCCCCGAAGATCTCCCACACCGACACGTCGAACGCCAACGAATGACACAGCGGCCACACCCCGGGATTCGGCAGCCCCGCATCCAGCGACGCCAGCAACCGGGTCACGCTGTGATGGGTGATCCCCACGCCCTTGGGTGTGCCGGTGGTGCCCGAGGTGTAGATGACGTACGCGACGTCGCCGGGTTCGGGCCCCGCCGGCGCCGTACCGGGTTCAACGGCGCCGGCCAGATCCGCGACATCGACCACGGCGACGGCGATTCCGTCGAGCCGTGAACGCAATTCCGCGCTGGTGATCACCGCCACCGGCGCGGCATCCTCCACGATGAACCGCAGGCGCTCAGAGGGCACCGTCGCGTCGAGCGACAGATACGCCGCCCCGGTCTTGAGCACCGCGAGGATCGCCACGACCGCCTCGGCCGACCGCTCCAACAGCAGTGCCACGCACTGTCCCGGTCCCACACCGTCGGCGGCCAGCAGGTGCGTCAACCTGCCGGCGGCCTCGTCGAGCTGCAGGTACGTCATCGACATGCCCTGGCATACCAGCGCCACCGCGTCCGGTGTCCGTGCCACGTGCTGGGCGAACAGCGCCGGAATCGACACGGCCGGGGCTCCCGGCTGAGTCAGCGCGGCGCGGTTGCCGAGCTCGTCCAGGTGGGCATGCTCACCCCCGTCGAGCACATCCACCGCCGACAGCCGCCGTTTCGGGTCGCCGGTCATTGCGACCAACACCCGCTGCAACCGGCCGATCAACGCCTCGATGCTGTCCGGGTCGAACACGTCGGTGCGGAACTCCACCGCCCCGCCGATCCCGGCGGCCTGGCCGCTCTCGGTCCAGCGTTCACCGAGGGAGAACATCAGGTCCATCCGGGCGGTGCGGGTGTCCACCGGCATCGGCGTGACCTGCAGGTCACCCAGCGCGAGCGTCGCGGCCTCGTTGTTCTGCCACGTCAACGCCACCTGGACGAGCGGGTGATGGGTGAGGTTCCGGGTCGGCTGCAGCCGGTCGACCAGCACTTCGAAGGGCACGTCCTGGTGCTCGTAGGCGGCCAGGCCGCGGCGGCGCACCTGGGCCAGCAGCTCGGCGACGGTGGGATCACCCGTCAGGTCCGTTCTCAGCACCAGGGTGTTGACGAAGAACCCCACCACCTCGTCCAGCGCGGGGTCGGTGCGCCCGGCGACCGCGAAGCCCACCGCCACGTCGGTGCTGGCGCTCACCTTGGCCAGCAGTACCGCCAGGGCGGCCTGGATCACCATGAACGTGGTGGCATTGTGCTCGCGGGCAACCCGCGAAACCTGCTGCTGCAGTTCGGCGGACCAGTCGATCGTCACCGTGGCGCCGTGCTGATCGGTCACCGCCGGGTACGGGCGATCGGTCGGCAACTGCAGCCGCTCGGGCAGCCCTGCCAGCTCCTTCTCCCAGTACCCCACCTGCGCGGCGATGCGGCTTTCCGAGTCGGTCAGCTCACCCAGCCGAGTGCGCTGCCACAACGTGTAGTCGACGTACTGCACCGGCAACGGCGCCCAGCCGGGCGCGTGCCCGGCAGACCTGCTGACATACGCCGCGCCCAGGTCCCCGATCAGCGGGGTGATCGACCAGCCGTCGGCGGCGATGTGGTGCACCACGGCCGCAAGCACGTGTGTGTCCTCGGCAAGGCGGAAAAGCGTTGCCCGCAGCGGGATCTCGCTTGCCAGATCGAACGGGTGGCGGATCGCGGCGTCGATCTCCTCCTGCAGTCGGGCCTGCGGCCAGTCGGTGGCATCGACGACGTGCCACCCGAAGTCGGCCCGCTCGGGCGGCATCACCAGCTGCTGGGGTATCCCGTCGGGTGCGGCGAACAGCGTGCGCAGGCTCTCCTGGCGCGTAACCACATCGGCCAGCGCCGCCCGCAACGCCCCGGTGTCCAGCGGCCCACTCAGCCGCAGTGCGGTCGCCATGTTGTACACCGGGGACGGTCCGTGCAACTGGTCGAGGAACCACAACCGCTGCTGGGCGAACGACAACGGCACCACCGACGGCCGCTCCACCGCCACCAAGGGCTCGCGCCGCGCCCCTTCTGCGCCGACACGCAATGCCAACTGGGCGACGGTGGGCGCCTCGAACACGGCGCGCACCGAGAGATCCGCATCCAAGCCGTTGTTGATCGCGGCAATGACCCGCACGAGTCACCGCCGAGGTCGAAGAACGAGTCGTCGACCCCGACCCGCTCGACACCCAGCACCTGGGCGTAGACCCCTGCCAGGATCTCCTCGACCGCGTTGGCCGGGGCACGGTAGTGATCGCCTCCGCTGTATTCGGGTGCCGGCAGCGCCCGGATGTCGAGCTTCCCGTTGACCGTCAAGGGCAAGGCGGGCAACCGAACCACCGCGGCCGGCACCATGTACGCCGGGAGTCGCTCGGCCAGCGCGGTGCGGATCTCGGCCGGGTCGGCTTCTCCGGTCACGTAACCCACCAGGCGCTTACCACCGGGGCCGTCCCCGCGGGCGATCACCGCCGCCTGCTCCACCCCGTCCACCCGGGCCATGGCGGCTTGGATCTCGCCGAGTTCGATCCGGTAGCCGCGGATCTTGACCTGCTCGTCGACGCGGCCCAGATAGTCGAGTTGCCCGTCGGCACGCCAGCGAACCAGATCTCCGGTGCGGTACATCCGCGTCCCGGAGCCGGCCCCGCCGAACGGACACGCCACGAACCGCGCCGCGGTCAACCCGGAACGGCCCAGATAGCCGACTCCAACACCATGACCGGCCACGTACAGCTCACCGACCACACCCACCGGCACCGGACGCAACCAGCCGTCCAGCACGAACAGCGCCGCAGTGGACACCGGCGCACCGATCGGCGGCGCCCCGGACCCCGGCGTCAGCGGCGCACTGATCGCCGCGTACACCGTGATCTCGGTCGGGCCGTAGGCATTGACCACCACCCGCCCCGGCGCCCACCGATCCACCACCTCGCCCGGGCAGGGCTCGCCGCCGAGCAGCAAGGCCACCGACTCGAGACCTTCCGGGGAGAGCGCCGCCACTGCCGACGGGGTCTGGGTGAGCACGCTGACCTGCTCGCTGACGAGAACGTCGTGGAAGTCCTGCGGCGCGGCCGTCACCGATTCGGGCACCACCACCAACCGCGCCCCGCCGAGCAGCGCGGCCCAGATCTCCCATACCGAGAAGTCGAAGGCATAGGAGTGGCACTGCGTCCACACCTGTTCGTCGGGAAGACCTTTGGGTGTCGACTCCGCCAGATGGCTCAGGTTGCGGTGCGAAATCGCCACTCCCTTGGGCACTCCGGTGGTGCCCGAGGTGTAGATGAGGTAAGCGACGTCATCCGGGCTCGGCGCCGGCAGAACGGTGCTCGGCCGCGAGTCGATCGTGGGGTCGTCGACATCGATGACGACCATGTCGAATCCGCCGAGTCGGTCGGCCAGTCCGATGGTGGTGATCGCGGCGATCGGCGTGGCATCGACGAGCATGAACTCGACGCGGGCCGCCGGCAGCGCGGGGTCGATCGCCAGGTACGCCGCGCCGGTCTTGAGCACCGCCAGCATCGCCACGATGGCCTTGGCTGACCGCTCCAACATCAGCGCGACATGCTCGCCCGGGCGTGCCCCTTGGTCGATGAGCAGGTGCGCCAGCCGATTCGCCGCCTCGTCCAACTCGAGGTAGGTCAGCGAGCGACCCTCGAAGGTCACCGCGACCGCGTCCGGGTTGCGGGCCACCTGTGCGGCGAACGATGCCGGAACCGACACCGGCGTCGCCGTCCGGGTCAACAGCGCACGGTTGCCGAACGCATCCAGCCGGGCGTGTTCGTCCTCGTCGAGCACGTCGATCGACGACAGCCGCCGGGTCGGATCCGCCGTCATCGCCACCAACACGCGCTGCAACCGCCCGATCAACGCGCGAACACTGTCGGCGGCGAACACGTCGGCGTCGAATTCCACGCGAAGGCCCAGTTCGGGTCCCGGCTGAGCCTGCACGGTCAGCGGGTAGTGGTTGTACTCGCGACCGGCCGAATCGGTGATCGAAAGCCCATTGCTGTCGGACAGCGCGGCGGTGTCGATCGGGTAGTTCTCGTATCCGAAGATGGTGTCGAACAGTTGCTCCTGACCGGTGATCCGGTGAATGTCGTTGAGCGCCAGATGCTGATGGTCCAGGGTGTCGTTGTGGGCGCGCTGCAGCTGGTCCAGCAGTTCTGCGGTGGTGGTGGCCGCCGTGATGGTCGCGCGCACCGGCACCGTGTTGATCAGCAGACCGACCATCGATTCGGCGCCGGCCACCTCGGTCCTGCCCGAGACAGTGGTGCCGAAGGCAACGTCCTGCTGACCGGTCAGCCACATGAGCAGCTGCGCGAAGGCGCCCTGCAGCACGATGTTCACGGTGGTGTGGCAGGAGCGTGCCAGATCGCCGAGCGCCCTTGTGGTCTGCTCGGGCACCCGGAACGATTCAACGCCACGGGCGCCCAGCCCCAGCCTCTGCGCCGGTCCGACCAGAGTGGGTGTGTCGAAATCGGCCATTAAGGAACGCCAGGCCGCTTCGGCGGCGTGGCGGTCGCGAGTCGCCAGCCAGGACACGAAGTTGCGGTACGGCGCGGGCGCCGGGAGGCGCTGTCCGTAATAGCTGGCGAAGATCTCACTCATCAGGATCGGCAGCGACCAGCCGTCCATCACGATGTGGTGATTGGTCAGCACACACCGGTGCCGTTCTTCTGCGATGCGGATCAGCGCCACCCGGAAGGCCGGCCCGTCGGCGAGATCGCAGACCGCGGCGCGCTCCTCGGCGCAGACCCGCTCGACCTGCTCATCGACATCGGCATCGGCGTTCAGCTCGAGGTACTGCCACCCGGGCGCGGGATCGGCCGGGATGATCTGCACCGGCTGGCCGAACTTCTCGGAGAACCGGGCCACGAGGTGAGGATGGCGGTTCACCACCGTGTGCACCGCATCGCGCAGCCCGTGCGGGTCGAGTGGCCCGGTCACGGTGAAGGCCAGCTGCACCGCGTACACGTCGTCGCCGCCGTCGCGCGTGGTGCTGGCGTGGAAGAGCAGCCCCCGTTGCAGCGGTGTCAGCGGCAGAATGTCAGCGATCCGCATATTGCCCCTGAAGTTCGTCGATCTGCTGTTGGGTGAGACCGACCGCGATGTCGGAAGGCGTCAGTCCGCCGCCGCCGCCGCGCACGTGAGCGCAGATGCCGGTCAGGGCGTCGAACCACAACCGGCTCAACCGGCTGACCTGATCGTGGTCGAGCGCCGAGGGCGCCCACGTCCAGTTGGCGTGCAGGTGCGGGCCGGCGTCGGTGTCGATGGTGCCGGCGTTGAGGGCGACGGTGTGTGCCAGGGGCATCGGCACCGCGGTCGCGGCGGCACTCAGCGACACGCCGTCCCGACTGATGTGCCACAGCCCGTCGGCTGCCGCGGACTGCGCAGGCGCGCCGAGTCGACCGAGGTAGTTGAAGCCGATCGACGGGTCGGACTCCGGCAGGTCCACGTCGGGATTCAGGTAGCGCAGCAGACCGTAGGTCAACGGATCGGGCAGGGCGCGAAGCTGTTCCTTGGCGGCCTTGACCGCCGCGCCCAACGCCGCATCACCGGCGGTCACCTGCGCCCAGGACAGCCCGCCGGCGGTCATTGCCACCGGGTATTTGGCGGTGAACCAGCCCACCGTGCGGGAGAGGTCCACGTCTGCGGCGAGTTCCTCGTGACGGCCGTGGCCCTCCACGTCGATGCCGACCGGCGCACCACCGGCGCCCACGAACTCCGCCACCGCCAGCCCGAACGCGATCAACAGAACCTCGTGCACCCCGGCATGGAATGCATCCGGCACCTCACCCAGCAGCACGCGGGTGGTGTCGGCGTCCAAGGACGCCGACATCTGCCCGGCACTGGCGTAGGTGTCCCGCTCGGGTCGGGGCGCGGGAAGCGCCGCCGGCACCGCCGCCACCCGCTCCCAGGCGGCGGCCTGTTCCACCACCTCGGGGGAATGGGCGTGCTCGGTCAGCAGCGAGGACCACCGTGCGAACGACGTCCCGGTTTCGGGCAGAGCTGTCGGCTGGCCGCTGTGCTGTTGCGCCCAGGCGATGTTGATGTCCTGCAGCAGAATTCCCCACGACACCGCGTCGATGGCCAGGTGGTGGATGATCAACGCCAGCTGACCCGTCGAGACCGCCCACACCGCGCTCAGCATCACCCCGGCGGTCGGGTTGAGCCGTGATCGCCCCTCGACGAGCGCCACCTCGTCGAGCCTCTCGGCCGTCCGCAGGCATTTGCGTGCGTCCACCGCGCCGACCTCGGGCACCGTCAACGACCAGCCGCCGGCGCCGTCGTCGTCGACGCGCAACCGCAGCATCGCATGGCGATCCAGCAGCGCCTGCAGCACCATCACCATGTCGGACTCGGTGACCCTTGATGGAACCTGCAGCAGCACAGTTTGGTTGAACTCTTCGATGGGGCCCTGCACAGCGGCCAGCCACCGGATGATCGGGGTCGCAAGGACCGGTCCGATGCCTTCGTCGACAACACCGGCGGCGCCGTCGGCCACCACCGCCACCCTCGCCAGCCGGGCCACCGTCTGCTCGACGAAGACATCGCGCGGCCTGCACACCAGCCCTGCGGCGCGGGCCCGGGCCACCACCTGCATCGAGGAGATGCTGTCGCCACCCAGATCGAAGAACGAGTCATCGACACCGACCCGCTCCAGCCCCAGCACCTCCGCGTAGATGCCGGAGAGGATCTCCTCGACGGCCCCGGCCGGAGCCTGATATTCGCCGGCGGTGTACTGGGGTGCGGGTAGGGCGCGGATGTCGAGCTTGCCGTTGACCGTCAACGGCAGGGCGTCGACGACCACGATCGCCGCCGGGATCATGTACGGCGGCAGTCGATCAGCCAGTGCACCGCGCGCCTGCGCGGGATCGACGGTGCCCGGGGAGGCTTCGGTGACGTAGCCGACCAGGCGCTTGTCGCCGGGGCGGTCCTCGCGCGCGATCACCGCCGCCTGGGCGATCCCGTCCAGCGCGGTCAGTGCGGCCTGGATCTCGCCGAGTTCGATGCGGTAGCCGCGGATCTTGACCTGCTCGTCGGCGCGCCCGAGATACTGCAGCTGTCCGTCGGTGCCCCACCGCACCAGGTCGCCGGTGCGATACATCCTTGTTCCGAGCCTGCCGAACGGGCATGCCACGAAGCGTGATCCGGTCAACCCGGCCCGACCCACATAACCGTGGGCCAGACCGCCGCCGGCAACGTAGAGCTCACCGATCACGCCTTCGGGCACCGGCCGCAACCATTGGTCCAGCACGAGAAGCGCGGCGCCGGGAACGGGTGAACCGATCGGCACCACAGTGGATTCCGTGGTGAGTGGGGCGCTGATCGCCACGCACATCGTGGTCTCGGTGGGACCGTAGGCGTTGACCATCACCCGCCCCGGTGCCCACCGGTCCACCACCTCGGCCGGACAGGCCTCACCGACGACCACCAACGCCGCCGACTCCAGACCCTGCTGCGGCAGCATCGCGACCGCCGACGGCGTCTGCGTCAACACGCTCACGCCCTCGGCAACCAGTACCTCGTGGAAGTCTTCCGGCGAAGCCGCCAGCGTTTCGGGGACCACCACCACCCGTCCACCGCGCAGCAGCGCCCCGAAGATCTCCCACACCGACACGTCGAACGCCAACGAATGACACAGCGGCCACACCCCCGGGGCCGGCAACCCCGCATTCAACGATGCCAGCAACCGGGTCACGTTGTGATGGGTGACCGCCACGCCCTTGGGTGTGCCGGTGGTGCCCGAGGTGTAGATCAGGTACGCGACGTCGTCGGGTTCGGGCCCCGCCGGCGCCGTACCGGGTTGGACGGCGATTGCCGGATCCGCGACATCGACCACGGCGACGGCGGTTCCGTCGAGCCGTGACCGCCATTCCGCGCTGGTGAGCACCGCCACCGGCGCGGCATCGGCGATCACGAACTGCATGCGGGCCGCAGGCACCATCGGGTCGATCGGCAGATAAGCCGCGCCCGTCTTGAGCACCGCCATGATCGCGATGACCGCGTCGGCCGAACGCTCCAGCAGCAGCGCCACGTTGCGGCCCGGCCCGGCTCCATGGCCGATCAACAGCTGCGCCAGCCGGTTCGCCGCCTCGTCGACATCGACATAGGTCATCGACCGGCCCTCGAAGGTCATCGCCACCGCCTCGGGGGTGCGGGCGACGTGCTCGGCGAACAAGGCCGGAATCGACACCGATGCGCCTACCGGGTGGGCCAGCGCCGCGTGATTGCCGATCTCGGCGAGACGGGCACGCTCCGGCTCACCGAGCAGGTCGATCGACGAGAGCCGCCGTTGCGGGTCGGCGGTCATCGCCGCCACCACCCGCTGCAGACGCTCGATCAGCGAGTGAATGCTGTTCTCGTCGAACACGTCGGTGCGGAACTCGACCACGCCACAGAGGCCGGCGGCCTGGCCGGCGCCGGTGAAACGTTCGGCCAGGGAGAACGTCAGATCCATTCGGGCGGTGCGGGTGTCCACCAGCAGAGGCGTGGCGTGCAGGTCACCCAGCGCGGGACTGGCGGGTTCGTTGTTCTGCCAGGCCAACGCCACCTGGAACAGCGGGTGGTGGGTCAGACTCCGGGTGGGGTGCAGCCGGTCGACAAGCACTTCGAAGGGCACGTCCTGGTGCTCGTAGGCGGCCAGGCCGCGCCGGCGCACCTGTGCCAGCAGCTCGGCGACGGTGGGATCGCCGGCCAGATCTGTTCTCAGCACCAGGGTGTTGGCGAAGAACCCGACCACGTCGTCCAGCGCGGGGTCGCCGCGCCCGGCGACCGCGAAGCCCACCGCCACGTCGCTGCTGGCGCTGACCTTGGCCAGCAGGGTCGCCAGCGCGGCCTGGATGACCATGAAACTGGTGGCGTTGTGTTCGCGGGCGACATCGCGCACCTGCTGCTGCAGCTGTGCCGGCCAGTCGATCGCCACCGTGGCGCCGCGCTGATCGGGCACCGCCGGGTACGGCCGATCGGTCGGCAACTCCAGCCGCTCGGGCAGCCCGGCGAGCTCCTGCTCCCAGTACCCCACCTGCGCCGCGATGCGGCTCTCCGGGTCTGTCAGCTCACCCAGCTGCACACGCTGCCACAGCGTGTAGTCGACGTACTGCACCGGCAACGGCGCCCAGTCGGGGGCGTGTCCGGCGCACCGGCTGGCATAAGCCGTCCCGAGATCAGCCATCAGCGGGGACATCGACCAGCCGTCGGCGGCGATGTGGTGCACCACGGTGACCAGTACGTGCTCATCGTCGGCGAGACGGAAAAGCGTTGCCCGCAGGGGAATCTGAGACGCCAGGTCGAAGCTGTGACGCACCGCGGCGCTGACGGCGTCGTCGAGCCGGGCCGCCGGCCAGCCGGTGGCATCGACCACACGCCAGCCGAAGTCGGCCCGCTCGGGCGGCATCACCAGCTGCTGGGGTACCCCTTCGGGTGCGGCGAACAGCGTGCGCAGGCTCTCCTGGCGCGCAACCACATCGGCCAGCGCCGCTCCCAGCGCTAAAGCATCCAGCGGCCCGCTCAACCGCAATGCCGCCGCCATGTTGTACACCGGGGAGGGTCCGTGCAACTGGTCGAGGAACCACAACCGCTGCTGGGCGAACGACAATGGCACCACCGACGGCCGCTCCGCCACCACCAACGGCTCACGCTTCCCGACGTTCGCACCGATACGTGGCGCCAACAGGGCGACAGTCGGTGCGTCGAACACCGCCCGCACCGCGAGGCCGGCGTCCAGCAGTGTGTTGATCGCCGCGACCACCGAGTCACCGCCGAGGTCGAAGAACGAGTCGTCGACCCCGACCCGCTCGACACCCAGCACCTGGGCGTAGACCCCTGCCAGGATCTCCTCGACCGCGTCGGCCGGGGCACGGTAGTGATCGCCTCCGCTGTATTCAGGTGCCGGCAGCGCCCGGATGTCCAGCTTGCCGTTGGGAGTCAGCGGCAGAGCATCCAGGACCACCACCGCGGTGGGAATCATGTACGACGGCAACCGATCAGCTAACGCGGTCCGTGCTCGAGCGGAGTCGATCGCGCCGCTCGATGTCTCGGTGATGTAGCCGACCAGGCGCTTGTCGCCGGGACGGTCCTCGCGGGCGATCACCGCCGCCTGGGCGACCCCGTCGAGCCGTGCCAGCGCCGCGCGCACCTCGCCGAGTTCGATGCGGTAGCCGCGGATCTTCACCTGATCGTCGGCGCGCCCGAGATATTGCAACTGCCCGTCGGCACCCCACCGCACCAGGTCCCCGGTGCGATACATCCGCGACCCGGGCCCGCCGAAGGGACACGCGAGGAACCGCGACGCGGTCAGTCCGGCGCGGCGCCAGTACCCGACGCCCACCCCGGCGCCGGCGACATACAGCTCGCCGACCAGCCCCGCCGGCACCGGCCGCAACCAGCCGTCCAGCACGAACAACGCCGCGGAAGGCACCGGCGCACCGATCGGCGGCACGCCCGACCCCGCCGCCAGCGGCGCAGTCCTCGACGCGCACACCGTGGTCTCTGTGGGGCCATAGGCATTGACCATCACCCGCCCCGGCGCCCACCGATCCACCACCTCCGCCGGGCACGCTTCGCCGGCGACCAGCAACGCCATCGATTCCAGACCCTCCGGCGCCAGTGTCTGGGCCGCAGAGGGGGTTTGGCTCAGGAAGCTGACCTGCTCGGCGACGAGCAGGGAGTGGACGTCCTCCGGGGAGACGGCCACCGACTCGGGCACCACCACCAGCCGGCCGCCACTCAGCAGCGCACCCCAGATCTCCTCCACCGATGCGTCGAAGGCCAGCGAATGCCACTGTGCCCACACTCGTTTGGCCGTCGCACCGGCGTCCAGTGACCTCAGCAGCTGAGTGAGGTTGTGGTGGGTGATGGCCACCCCCTTGGGCACACCGGTGGTGCCCGAGGTGTAGATGAGGTAAGCGATGTCATCGGGCGCCGGCGCCGAAGGCGCCTCGGCGGGTTGGCCGCCTTCGGTGTCCGCGGCGTCGACGTCGACGACCGGGACGTCGCACCCGCCCAACCGCGAGCGCAGAGCCGCGGTGGTGACCGCGGCCGCAGGTCCGGCATCGCGCATCATGAAGTCGATACGATCCGCCGGCGACGCCGGGTCGATCGGCAGGTACGCCGCACCGGTTTTCAGCACCGCCAGCATCGCCACCACGGCCTGCGTCGAACGGGTGAACAGCAGCGCCACACACGCCCCCGGGCGAGCGCCGTGCCCGGCCAGCCTGTGCGCCAACCGATTCGCCGCCTCGTCGAGCTCGCGATACGACGTCGGCCTGCCCTCGAAGGTCACCGCCACGGCATCCGGCGTGCGGGCCACCCATTCGGCGAACGCCGCCGGAATCGACACCGGCGCGATGGCCGGCCGGGTCAGCGCCGCGCGATTGCCGATCGCGTCCAGCCGTGCGTGCTCACCCTCGTCGAGCACATCCACCGCCGACAGCGACCGGCCGGGGTCGGCGGCCATCGCCACCAACACCCGCTGCAGCCGCGCGATCAAGGTACGGATCGCGTCCGCGTCGAACAGATCTTGGTCGTACTCGACGCGAAGTCCCATCTCGTCGCCGGGCCGGGCCGCCATCGTCAGGGGGTAGTGGGTCGACTCGTGGCCAATGACCTCGGTGATGGTCAACCCGTCGATGCCGGACAGCGAGGCGGTGTCGACCGGGTAGTTCTCGTAGACGAAGACGGTGTCGAACAGTTGGTCCTGACCGGCGATGCGGTGAATTTCGCTGAGCGCCAGGTGCTGGTGCTCCAAGGTGGCGTTGTTGACGCGCTGCAACTGGTCGAGCAGGTCGGTGGTGGTGGTGGCCGCCGTGATGGTGGCCCGCACCGGAACCGTGTTGATCAACAGTCCCACCATGGATCCCGCACTGGGGACCTCGGCCGGCCTGCCCGAGACCACGGCTCCGAAGGCCACGTCATGCGCGCCGGTCAGCCATGTCAGCAGCTGCGCCCACCCGGCCTGCAGCACGGTGTTGACGGTGGTGTGGTGTGAGCGCGCCAACTCGCTCAGCGCTCGCGTGATCCCCTCGGGCAACACCGACGACATCACGCCCTGGCGGCCGGACCTGTTCGGCCGGCCGACCAGTGTGGGGGTGTCGAAGCCGGCCAGCACCGCACGCCAGGCGTCCTCTGCGGCCGGGCCGTCCCGGTCGGCCAACCAGGAGACGAAGCTGCGGTACGGCGCAGGCGCGGGCAACGGCTGCCCGTAGTAGCCGGCGAAGATCTCGCTCAGCAGGATCGGCAGCGACCAGCCGTCCATGACGATGTGATGGAAGGTCAGGACAAACCGATGTTCGTCGTGTCCCGTGCGGATCAGCGCGGCACGGAAAGCGGACTGACCGAACAGGTCACAGACCGCGATACGCTCGTCGAGGGACACCCGGTCGATCTGCTCAGCGGAGACGAGGTCGTCATATCGCCAGGCCGCGACGGGATCGGCGGGGATGATCTGAACCGGCTGGTCGAACTGCACGTGGAAACGGGCTGCCAGATTCGGATGACGCTGCACGACGGTGTCCACCGCTGCGCGGAGCCGTTGGGCGTCGAGGGCACCGCTGAACGCGATCTCCAGCTGCACCGCGTATACATCGGCGCTCGCCTGGTCGGTGCTGGCGTGGAAGAGCAGCCCCTGCTGCAGGGGGGTCAACGGCAGGACATCGACGAGGTCGTATTGCTGGTCGAGCACGTCGATCTGGTGCTGATCCAGCCGGGCAGGGACGATGTCCGACGGGGTCAGTCCGCCGCCGCCGCGGCGCACGTGCGCGCAGATGCCGGCCAGGGCGTCGAACCACAACCGGCTCAGCCGGCTGACCTGATCGCGATCCAGCGCCGAGGGCGCCCACGTCCAGTTGGCGTGCAGGTGCGGGCCGGCATCGGTGTCGATGGTGCCGGAGTTGAGCTCGACGGAGTGCATCAGCGGAATCGGCACCGCCGCCGTGGCACCGGTCAGCGAGACGCCGTCAGGGCCGATCCGCCACGCCTCGCCGGAATCGGCCGCCTGCGCCGGCGCCCCGAGTCGACCGAGGTAGTTGAAGCCGATCGACGGGTCGGACTCCGGCAGGTCCACGTCGGGATTCAGATAGCGCAGCAGACCGTAGGTCAACGGATCGGGCAGTGCACGAAGCTGTTCCTTGGCGGCCTTGACCGCCGCACCCAACGCCGCATCACCGGCGACCACTCGTGCCCAGGACAATCCGCCGATGTCGAGTGCCACCGGGTACTTCGCGGTGAACCAGCCCACCGTGCGCGAAAGGTCCACGTCCGCGGCGAGTTCCTCGTGACGGCCGTGGCCCTCCACGTCGATGCCGACCGGCGCACCACCGGCGCCCACGAACTCCGCCACCGCCAGCGCGAACGCGATCAACAGGATGTCCTGGACTCCGGCATGGAACGCCGCAGGAACCTCACCCAGCAGCACGCGGGTGAGGTCGCTGTCGAGCGACGCCGACATCTGCCCGGCACTGGCGTAGGTGTCCCGCTCGGGTCGGGGCGCGGGAAGCGCCGCCGGGGCCGCCGCCACCTGCCGCCAGGCCTCCCCCACGGCCACGACCTCTGCGTCGTGGGCGTGCCCGGCCAGCAGCGACGACCACCGGACGAAGGACGTCCGGGGCGCCGGCAGCGCGACCGGTTGGCCGCTGCGATGCTGCGCCCAGGCGATGTTGATGTCCTCCAGCAGGATTCGCCACGACACCCCGTCGACGGCCAGGTGGTGGATGATCAACGCCAGCTGACCCGTCGGGGCCACCCACACCGCGCTCAGCATCACCCCGGCGGCCGGGTTCAACCGTGACCGCGCCCCCAACAGCGCCTCATCGTCGAGCACCTCGACGGTCCGAAGGCAGTCGCGTGCGTCCACCGCGCCGGCCTCGGGCACCGTCAACGACCAGCCACCGGCACCGTCGGCGTCGACACGAAGCCGCAGCATCGCATGGCGATCCAGCAGCGCCTGCAACACCGACACCACGTCGGCCTCGGACACCGCGGCGGGGGCCGAGACCACGACCGTCTGGTTGAACTCGCCGACCGGGCCGTCAACACCCGCCAGCCACCGCATGATCGGTGTGGCGACCACCGTCCCGGTGCCTTCGTCGACCACACCGGCTTCTCCGTCGGCCACCATCGCCACCCGGGCCAGCCGCGCCACCGTCTGCTCGACGAAGACGTCGCGGGGCCTGCACTCCAGGCCGGCTGCCCGGGCGTGCAGCACCACCTGCATCGACAGGATGCTGTCGCCGCCCAGGTCGAAGAACGACTCGTCGACCCCCACCCGCTCGATGCCCAAGATCTGGGCGTAGATGCCGGCCAGGATCTCCTCGACCGCGTTCGCCGGCGCCCGGTAGTGATCGACCGCGGCGTATTCGGGTGCGGGCAGGGCTCGGCTGTCGAGCTTGCCGTTGACCGTCATGGGGAACGCATCCACCACCATCACCGCTGCCGGCACCATGTAGGCCGGCAGCCGCTCGGCCAGCGCACTGCGGGCTCGAACGGGATCGACCGTGCCCGTCGCGGTTTCGGTGACGTAGCCGACCAGGCGCTTGTCGCCGGGGCGGTCCTCGCGGGCGATCACCGCCGCCTGATCCACCCCGTCCAGGGCCGTCAGCGCGGCCTGGATCTCGCCGAGTTCGATGCGGTAGCCGCGGACCTTGACCTGCTCGTCGGCGCGGCCCAGATACCGCAGCTGGCCGTCGGCGCCCCAGGAGACGAGGTCACCGGTGCGATACATCCGTGTTCCGGCCGCGCCGAACGGGCACGCCACGAACCGCGACGAGGTCAGAGCGGCCCGGCGCACATAGCCGACACCCACGCCGCGACCTGCCAGGTACAGCTCACCGACCACTCCGGCCGGAACCGGCCGCAACCACTCATCGAGCACGAAGAACGCGGCCCAGGCGATCGGCGAGCCGATCGGCGGCGCACCCGATCCCGCCGCCAACGGCGCACTCGCAGAAGCCCACATCGTCGTCTCGGTCGGCCCGTACACGTTGACCATCACCCGCCCGGGGGCCCAGCGGTCCACCAACTCGGCCGGACAGGGCTCCGCACCGATCACCAGCGCGGCCGACTCCAGACCCTGTGGGGAGAGCACCCCGACCGCCGAGGGCGTCTGGGTCAGCACGGTGACACCCTCGGCGACCAGCATCGCGTGGAAGTCCTCCGGGGAGCGCGCGACCGCGTCGGACACCACCACCAGCCGCCCACCGAACAACAGCGCACCCCAGATCTCCCACACCGAGAAATCGAATGCGTAGGAATGGAATTGCGTCCACACCTGTCCGGGCGCCAGCTCCACTCCGATGTCCAGCCCGTCGAAGAGCTGGACGACGTTGTGGTGGGTGACCGTGACGCCCTTGGGCACACCGGTGGTGCCCGAGGTGTAGATGACGTGCGCCAGGTCATCCGGCGCCGGTGCAGGCAGGGCGGTGCCGGGTTGGCTGTCGATGCGGGGGTCGTCGATGTCGAGCACCATCACGTCGCAGCCGGCCAACCGGGCGGCCAGCCCGGTGGTGGTCACCGCGGCGATCGGAGCGGTGTCGGCGATCATGAACTCGATGCGCGCCGCCGGCAGCGCCGGGTCGATCGGCAGGTAGGCGGCGCCGGCCTTCAGCACGGCCAGGATCGCCACGATCGCTTCGGCTGATCGCGGAAGCAGCAGTGCCACAGCCTGTCCGGGGCCGGCTCCGTGCTGGGCCAAAAGGTGCGCCAGCCGATTCGCCGCCTCGTCCAGTTCGAAGTAGGTCATCGACCGGCCCTCGAACGTCACCGCCACCGCCTCGGGTGCGCGGAGAACCTGCTCGGCGAACAGCTCCGGAATCGACACCCCGGCAGTCGGCTGGTTCAGCACCGCGCGGTTACCGAGCTGATCGAGCTCGGCATGCTCGCACTCGTCGAGCACATCGATCGACGAGACCCGCCGTCCCGAGTCGGTGGTCATCGCCTCCAGGACCCGCCGCAACCGGTCGATCAGCCCGCGGATGCTGTCCGGGTCGAAGACATCGGTGCGGAACTCCACCGTCCCGCCGATCCCGGCGGGCTCACCGGCCCCGTCGAAGCGTTCGGCCAGCGAGAAGCCGAGATCCATTCGGGCGGTCTGGGTGTTCACCGGCAGCGACGTGACCTGCAGGCCCTCCAGTTCCAGGTTCGCCGCCGGATCGCTGTCACCGGCGAACTGCCAGCCCACCAGCACCTGGATCAGCGGGTGATGCGCCATCGACCTCGAGGGGTTGAGCCGCTCCACGAGCACTTCGAAGGGCACGTCCTGGTGCTCGTAGGCGGACACGCTGCGTCGGCGCACCTGGCCCAGCAGCTCGGCGGTGGTGGGATCCCCCGACACGTCGACGCGTAGCACCAGGGTGTTGATGAAGAATCCCACCAGATCATCGAGTGCGGGATCGCGCCGTCCGGCGATCGGGAATCCGATGGCCACGTCCGGGCTGGCGCTCAGCTTCGACAACAGCACCGCCAGGGCGGCCTGGACCATCATGAAGCTGGTCGCCTTGTGCTCACGCGCCGCCCGCGCGACCTGTTGCTGCAACTCGGCCGGCCAATCCACGACCACGCTGGCACCGCGCTGTCCGGCCACCGCCGGGTACGGCCGATCGGTGGGCAGCTGCAGGCGCTCGGGCAGACCGGCCAACTCGTGCTCCCAGTAGGCCAGCTGTGCGGCGATGGGGCTGTCGCTGTCGTCGAGATCGCCCAGTTGTGCGCGCTGCCACAGTGTGTAGTCGACGTACTGCACCGGTAGCGGCTCCCACGTGGGTGCGCGCCTGGCGTACCGGCCGGCAAAGGCGACCCCGAGGTCCCTGATCAGGGGGGCGATCGACCAGCCGTCGGCGGCGATGTGATGCACCACCGCAACCAGCACGTGCTCGTCGTAGGCCAGTCGAAAAAGCGTTGCGCGCAGCGGAATCTCAGATGCCAGGTCGAAACTGTGCCGCACTGCAGCGCCGATCGCGTCATCCAGCCGGGTGGCCGACCAGCCGGTGGCGTCGACGACATCCCAGCCGAAGTCCGCGCACTCGGAGGGCACCACCAGTTGCTGGGGTACTCCCCCGGGCGCGGCGAGCAGGGTGCGCAGACTCTCATGACGGTCCACCACATCGGCCAGCGCCGCGCGCAACTCCTCGGTTTCGAGCAGACCGCCCAACCGCAACGCCGCTGACAGGTTGTACACCGGGGACGGTCCCTGCAACTGGTCGATGAACCACAGCCGCTGCTGGGCATACGACAGCGGAACCACCGGCGGCCGCGCGACCGGCACCAGCGGCGCGAGCCGACGCGAACCCGTGTCGATGCGGCAGGCCAGCTCGGCGACCGTGGGTGCGTCGAACACGGTGGGCACAGAGACATCGGCGTCGAGCGAGGTGTTGATCGCCGCGGACAGCCGCATCGCCAGCAGCGAATCCCCACCGAGATCGAAGAACGACTCGTCGACGCCGACGCGATCCAGACCCAGTACGTCGGCATAGATCCCGGCCAGGATCTCCTCGACCGCGGTGCCAGGGGCCCGGTAGCCGTCGACCTCCTGGGACTCCGGTGCCGGCAGGGCGCGGGTGTCCAGTTTGCCGTTGGCGGTCAACGGCAGCGCAGGCAGGGCCACCACCGCAGCAGGCACCAGGTAGGCCGGCAGCCGCTCGCCCAGCTGCGCGCGGATCTCGGCGGGTTCCGCGGTCCCCGTGATGTAGCCGACCAGGCGCTTGTCACCGGGGCGGTCCTCGCGGGCGATGACCACCGCGCGATCCACTCCGTCCAGGCCCGCCAGTGCCGCCTGGATCTCACCCAGTTCGATGCGATAGCCGCGGATCTTCACCTGTTCGTCGGCGCGCCCGAGATACTGCAGCTGCCCGTCGGCGCCCCACCGCACCAGATCCCCTGTGCGGTACATCCGGGCCCCGGGCCGGCCGAAGGGACACGCCACGAAACGCGACGCGGTCAATCCGGCGCGCCGCACATATCCACACGCCAACCCACCGCCGGCCACGTACAGCTCGCCGACCACGCCCGCGGGCACCGGGCGCAACCAGCCATCGAGCACGAACAGCGCCGCACCGGGCACGGGCGAGCCGATCGGCACCACATCCGTGCCCGCGGTCAACGGCGCACTGATCGCCACGCACATCGTGGTCTCGGTGGGTCCGTAGGCGTTGACCATCACCCGCCCCGGTGCCCACCGGTCCACCACCTCGGCCGGACATGCCTCACCGGCCATCACCAACGCCGTCGACTCCAGGCCCTGATCGGGCAGCAACGCCACCGCCGACGGCGTCTGGGTCAACACGCTGACGCCCTCGGCAACGAGTACCTCGTGGAAGTCCGGCGGCGAGATCACCACCGGTTCGGGCACCACCACCAGGCGCCCGCCCCGCAGCAGCGCACCGAAGATCTCCCACACCGACACGTCGAAGGCCAACGAATGGCACAGCGACCACACCCCCGCCTCCGGCAAACCGGCGGTCAACGATGCCAGCAACCGGGTGACACCCTGATGGGTGACCGCCACGCCCTTCGGGGTACCGGTGGTCCCCGAGGTGTAGATCAGGTAGGCGACGTCATCGGAGGCCGGGCCGCGTGGCGTCGGCAACGCGGCACCGGGTCGAGCGTGGCTGCGGGGATCGTCGACATCGTCGATCACCGGGAGATCGCAGCCGCTCAGTCTGCCCGCCAACCCGGTGGTGGTGATCGCCGCCTTCGGCGCGGCATCGGCGATCATGAATTTGATCCGGGACGTCGGCACCGCTGGGTCGATCGGCAGGTAGGCCGCCCCCGTCTTGAGCACGGCCAGGATCGCGGTGACCGCGTCGGCCGAACGCTCCATCAGGAGCGCGACACAGTCACCTGGGCCGATGCCCTGGCCGGAGAGCCTGTGCGCCAACTGATTTGCCGCCTCGTCCAGCTCGCGATACGACGTCGACCGGCCCTCGAAGGTCACCGCCACCGCATCGGGCGTGCGGGTCACCCACTCAGCGAACAACGCCGGAATCGATACCGGCGGGGTCACCGGCTGGGCCAGCACCGGGCGGTGACCGATCGCATCCAGCCGGGCATGCTGGGCCTCGTCGAGCAGATCCAGCGACGACAGCGGCCGCCCGGGATCGGCCGCCATCGCCAGCAACACCCGCTCCAACCGCTCTGCCAGATCGCGGACGTCGCTGTTCGCGAAGAACTGTCCGGGACCGGCCGTGCTGAGGAAGAGATCGTCGCCGTCCCTGAAGAAGACCAGCGCAAACTCGACGGGCCCGGCGTGGGTCAGCGTTCCCGTCGCCGCGGCGTCCGCGAGAAACCCGGTGTGTGTGGCCGGGATGAAATTGATGACCACGCGATTCGAAGCCTGTCCGGAGCCGCGGAGAGTCGCCTTGTAGTCGATCGAGTGCACGGGAAATCGCTGGTGTTCCAGCGCATCCTGCATCTGCGTGTCCACGCGCACACAGAATTCTGAGGCGGATAGTTCCGGTGAGGCCTTGAGCACCAGCGGCACGAATCCCGACACCATGCCGGGCACCAGTTGAATCTCCGGTCGCACCCGTCTGCTCACCGGGAAGTCGAGCACCACCTCCGGGCTCTCCGTGTCGAACGCACGCACCACGAGCGCGCACGCCGCGGTGATCACCGACGACCGACGCACCCCGAGGCTCCGGTACAGGTGTCGGAGCCCGGCCACGGCGGCGGGGGCGAGCCGAACCGGTGCGCGAGACTCCTCGTCGTGGTCGCCCGCGACGGCATCAGCCAACCGGTAACGCGGCTCGCTCTCCGGGGGGAGGTTCTGCGTCCAGTACGCCGAATCGTCGAGATATTCGGTCGAGGATTCGTAGGTCAGTTCGCATTCGACGAGATCCCGCAGCGATCCGAAGAAGGCGGGGGGGACCGGCGCGTCCGTCGCGATGGCGGAATAGATCTCCGCCATCCGGTGACACACGAGGGGGATGCCGACCCCGTCGATCACGATGTGGTGGCAACACACGAAGAGATAGAACTCGTCCACCCGGGTCTGCAGCAGTGCCCATTTGAACAGCGGGCCGTCGAGCGGCATCAACGTCGCCTGGATCGACGAGATCGTCCGGTGCACCTCCTGCTCGGGGTCCGGCGAGCCCGTGAGGTCGTAGCGGGCGAGGTCGACGTCCGGGTAGTCGACCGCTCTCTGGAAGACCCTGCCGTCCACCTCGAAAAAGGCGGCCCGCAGCGGCTCGGCTTCACGCACCGCCTGAACGATCGCCCGCTGGAGGAGGCCGGGATCGATCATCCCGTCGATGCGCAGGAGCTCGCCCAGTTGCCACTTCGCACCGAAGCGGCCCGTCCTCTGCGCGAGCCAGATGTCGAGCTGACCCCGCGTCAGCGGAAATGCCCCAGCATCGAGTTCCATGCGGCCCCCAACCCAATCGGGTTTACCGATAAGAAGCCCGGCTCTCACCCGGCCTCTCGCGCCGTCTCGAGTCGAACCTTTCTGCCGGAAACCGTACTGCCGCCGACCCGCCGATCGGAGCTTTTGGCAAAGTTTTCGATACGACTTCTGACCTAGTTCAGTAAATGGTGCGGGCACCGCGCAGCCGGCGGCGGTTTGCATGAAATAGCAAGTAAATATGAGCCTGTGGCGTTGGCGTTGGCGCTCCGGACGACTGCACGACGACGAAAATTGACGCTGAGATTACTTATACCAGCGAACGATCACCCGCCGTCGCCGCCAGCAACACAGGGATGCGGAATCCGTCGGGTGCAGGGCGCACGGTGACTTACCCTTGCGGCGTGGTCACTCCGGCGCACACCGTTGGCAGCACTGCCATCCACGCCGTCGGTCTCACCAAACGCTTCGGCCGAACGACGGCAGTCGCCGATCTGACCATGTCCGTCGCGCCGGGTGAGGTCTTCGGGTTCCTCGGCCCCAACGGAGCAGGCAAGTCGACGACGATTCGTCTGCTGCTCGGGTTGATCCGCCCGACTGCGGGAGGCGCGACGATATTCGGCTGCGCTGCGGACGACGTCCGCCGGACCCACCGTCATCTCGCCTATGTGCCCGCTGATGTCGCGCTGTGGCCGCAACTCACGGGCGCCGAGACCCTCGAGCTGCTCGGTAACGTGGGCCCCGGCGTCGACGCCGCCTACCGCGACGAGCTGGTCGACCGTTTCGATCTTCGACTCGACAAGCCAGCAAGGACCTACTCGACCGGCAACCGGCAGAAGGTGGCTCTCGTCGCCGCCTTCGCGACGCGGGCTCCGCTTCTCGTGCTCGACGAACCCACGAGCGGCCTGGATCCGCTGATGGAGCGGGAATTTCGCGAATGTGTCGCCGCAGCCCGGGACCGCGGCCAGACGGTGTTCCTCAGCTCGCACCAGTTGGCCGAGGTGGAGATCCTGTGCGACCGGGTGGCGATCCTCCGTGCCGGGCGACTCGTCGAGATCGACAGCATCGCGGAGCTACGCCAGATGCGCAGGACCGTGGTCGAGGTGTCCTACCGCGGCCTACCACCGTTTCTCGAGGAGATCGCCGGTGTGTCGAATGTCGAGGCGCTCGACGGCGATCGAATGCGATTCAGCCTGACCGGGCCGCCGGTCGCCGCGCTCCGGGCACTCGCCGATACCGATGTCACCGGGCTCGAGATGCACGAACCGACACTCGAGGAGATCTTCCTCGAGTACTACGGAGAAGCTCGGCGATGAAAGCGGTCGCGCCGCCCGGCGCACCGGCGACCGTGATGCCACATCCCGCGCCGGGACGCGCCGTGCGCCGGCTCGCGATGCGCCGGCTTCGCCGCGGCGCCGCCGCGGCCGCCATGACCTGCGGAGCTGTGTCGGCCCTGTTTGCCGGCCAATACGAGGCGATCCGCAGGTCACTGGACGAGGCGGGTTTCCAGGACCTCGCTGGGAACCCCATCGAACGGGTCCTGCTGGGGCCTCCGGTCGCACTCGACGACCCCGGCGGCTTCACCGTGTGGCGCACCGGCACCGCCGCCCTGGCTCTGGCGAGCATCTGGAGCGGACTCGCCGCCACCCGTGAAACCCGCGGCGAAGAGGATGCGGGTCGGTGGAATCTCCTCCTCGGTGGACGGCTGGGGGTGGCCGACGTGGTCATCCGTCACCTGATCGCCCTCGCCGGATCCTCGACGATGATCGGCGCCGCCGTCGCAGCGGGCCTGCTGGCGGGCCGCACCGCCCCGGTTGGGGCGGTGATCCACGCCGCCGGGATCACGGGCGTCGCTCTGACTTCTGCGACCACAGGTCTACTCGCTGCACAGGTGATGCCGAGTCGATCCGCCGCCACGGGACTGACGGTCGGGGCCATCGGCGCCGGCCTGGCGCTGCGGATGATCGCCGACAGCTCACCTCGACTGGCGTGGTTGGCCTGGGCGACACCGTTCGGCTTGGCGGCGCGCTCGGCGCCGTACGCCGAGAACCGCATGATCCCGCTGGCCGTATTGGGATTGTTCCCGATCGTGCTGGGCGGCGCGGCCGTCATCGCGGCGCGCCACCGCGACCTGGGCGCGGGCATCGTGCCGGTATCGGAGGACCGCCCTCCGCGAACCCGGTTGCTGCACAGCATCGGAGGATTCGCGATCCGCCGCACCGCGCGGACGACGCTCGGGTGGGCGGCGGGCATCGCGGCGGGATTCCTCATGGCAGGCGCGATGCTCACCTCGGTCCTGCAGTACTTCCAGACGAACCCACGGTTCGAAGAGCTCGCCGCCGCCGCGGGAGTGACCGGCCTCGACTCGGTGAACGCCTTCAGTGCGCCGCTGTTCAGCATGCTCCCCGTCCCCACCGGCCTCTACGCCGCCCTGCGCATGGCGACGATGGTCACCGACGAGAAGGCCGGTCGGTGGACGCTGCTCCTCGCCCAGCCGGTCTCGCGCGTTGGGCCGGTGTCCACCGAACTCGCGGTCACGGCCGGTGGGGTGGTGTTCCTGCACTGCTCGGCCGCGGTCGCCATGTGGGGCGGCGCCAAGATCACCGGCGCCCCGTTGCGGCTCGCCGATTCCCTTGCGGGTGCAACGAATTCCCTCCCCGTGGCCCTGCTCGCGGCGGGAGCCGGAGCCGTGGGCATCGGCTGGCTCCCGTCGGCCACCGGCGCGATCGGCGCACTGCCGATCGTGGGCGGATTCCTGATCAATGCGATCGCGCCGGCACTGAATGCACCGGAGTGGGTTGCCGACCTGTCGCCGTGGGCCCATCTCAGCGCTGTACCCGCGGCACCGCCCGAGTGGGCGGGCGGCGCCGTCCTCCTGCTCACCGGCGCGCTGCTGGCTGCGTGCGGCGTCTACGGGTACGTCGAGCGCGATGTGACGACGTGATGCCGAGACACCGCGACGGCATCGACGCGCTCCGGACTCATCATTTGAATTGGCGAAGAGCGGTGCATGTGCTCGTCGCAAGCCGGGGTCATTCGCGAGTTGCGGGCGTACGCTATCAGCAAACGCTGGTCAGACGACGGCGGGATGTCTCGCGTCGCGATGGAGGGAATCCGGATGGGCTTGATACCGAGCATCAACGACTGGAAGGTTTCGGTCGAGGAATCCTACGAACTGCTAAGGCGCGCAGTGACAGCCCTTGAAAAGCTTGCGGCAGAACAGGAGCGCACCAATGACCTGTACGCCGAGGTGAACGAGGCCGGCCTGGCGGAACCGCGGAACGCCAGCCGTCTGTAACCCCAGCGAACACAGGGCGTCTTGCAACGCGATGGAGGCGAAGTGAGCGGACCGGAGAACCGCGACTTCTTCACGGACAAGTCGCTCGTCGACGACCCGTACGAGTACTACGACGCGATCCGGCGCTGCCCGGTGTGGCGCGAACCGGCCCACGGTGTGGTGATGGTGTCGGGTTACGACGAGGCCGTCGAGGTGCAACGCGACACCGAGAAGGCCCTGTCCGTCTGCAACATCGTCAGCGGCCCGTGGTCGGGGATCCCGGTCGAACCACACAGTGACGACATCTCGGACGTGATCGAAAAGCACCGCGGGCGGATCACATTCGGCGATTACTTCATCACCTTCGATCCGCCCCGCCACACTGCGCACCGGTCGTTGTTGAGCCGGTTGTTCACGCCGAAGCGGCTCAAGAACAACGAGGACTTCCTGTGGCGTCTCGCCGACGAGCAGATCGACCGCTTCGCCGCGAACGGCAGGTGCGAAATCGTCCTCGACTACAACTTCCCATTCACGCTCGACGCGATCACCGACCTGCTCGGTGTCCCCGAGGCCGATCGTGAGCGCTTCCGCCGCGCAGCCACAGCCAGCAGACTCGAAGGGGAACGCAGCGGCTTCGTCGGCGTGAAGGAGGAGTGGTTCGTCGAGTACGTCGAGGCCCGGCGGCGAGAACCGCGCGACGATGTCCTCACCGAGCTCGCCTCGGCGAAGTATCCGGACGGTTCGACCCCGGACGCGATAGACGTGGCCCGCGTTGCCACGTTCATGTACGCCGCCGGTCACGGCACGACGATCGACCTGCTGAGTCTCGCGGTGCTGATGCTGGCGGAACGACCGGACCTCCAAGAGCAGCTGCGTGCGGACCACTCGAAGATCTCCCCCTTCATCGAGGAGATGCTGCGGTTCGAGAGCCCGATCAAGTCGAACTTCCGCATGGCGCGGCGCCCCACCAGAATCGGCGACGTCGATGTGCCGGCCGGCACCAGCGTCCTCGTGATGAACGGTGCGGCCAATCGCGATCCACAACGGTTCGACAATCCCGACGAATTCCGCCTCGACCGCCCGAACATCCTGCACCACATCGCATTCGGCCGCGGTGTCCACACCTGCCCTGGCGCCCCGATCGCACGCGCCGAAGTACGGGTGAGCCTGGCACGGATGCTCGACAGGATGGCCGACATCCGGCTCTCCGAAGCCCACCACGGTCCGCCGGGTGATCGTCGGCTCGAGTGGGACCGCACCTTCCTGTTCCGGCGCCTCAAGGAAGTGCACCTCGAGTTCACTCCGGTGTAGTGAGGCAATGACCACATGATCGCTTTCGATGACGAACAACTGCACCGTTCTCCTATGCACAAGCAGCTGCAGATGACCGTCGTCGAGCACAAACCGGGCCTCGCCGTCGTCTCGATGCCGCTGACCGAGGAGGTGCGCGGATTCTTCGACGGCAGTGTGCACGGAGGAATGCTCGCGACACTGGCAGACGCCGCCTGCGCGACCTGCCTGGTCGGCTGCTACGACTATTCGTCCGAGATCACCGTGACGACGGACATGCACGTCCGGTACTACCGGCAGCCGCACGGAGGTCCGCTGCGCGCGGAAGCCGAGATGGTCCACAACGGTCGCACCCTTCTCAGTGCGGAGTGCGCGGTGCTCGACGCCGAGAGCCGGGTCCTCATCCGGTCCAGTGCGACGTACACCCGGATCTCCACCCTGGGCCGTGCAGTGCCCGCCGCAAAGTGACGGAGCCGAGATCGAGATCTGGTGGGGCGGGCGGGGCTCGAACCCGCGACCTACGGATTATGAGTCCGCGGCTCTAACCGACTGAGCTACCGCCCCCTGTCATGGCGACCTCGACAGTAGCGCCTGCACCCATCCCGGGCGACGCGGTGGTATCCCGCTCGCCTACCGGCCGATCACTCCCTCACCTGGCGACTGACCAGACCCTCCAGCGTCCGGGAATCGATCACCTCGCCGTGGTCGCCGTAGTAGATGCGGTAGTCCTCGGCGGTGTCCGGAGCGCCCGGATGCGGGACAGTCGTCGTGCCACTGTCCGTGCTGACGATGGTGATCCAATTACCTGAGCCGGTGTCCAGGATCGTGTCGCCCTCCTGGATCTGCTCCAGCGCCACCTGCTCTGTCGCGTGTTCGGAGCTCATGTGACCACCCTCCCGTGCCGGCCTTCAGGCGAACACCGTCTGACCATCTTCGTCGACCAGGTACCGCTCCGTGCCCGATTCGACGCGCGCCGCATCGGCGCCCAGTGCGACGGCGATCTTGTTGGCCGCATTGCGCATCACATCGAGGGTGAGCTCGGCCGCCTCGGACTCGGAGAAGTTCTTGCGCACCCCACGGGCCACCTGTGCATCGATGTCCGACGGTGTCCACAGCAGCGCGTCGACATAGCGCAGCGCCGCCTTGTGCCGATTGGTGAGCCGCGAAGAGGACTCGTAGCGCTCGATGTCGCCGTACAGCTCCTCCGACCCGCCGGCGTCGAGCGCCTTCTCCTCGCGCAACGACTTGCACAGCCGGCAGTTGTGCTGCGTCGCCCCGCGCAACCGCACCACCTCCGTCGTCACCGGATCGAGCTTGCGCAGCCGCGCCACCGCGGGCACGAACTCCGCTAGCAGCACCTGCGCCGGGTCGGTGTCGGGGTCCCACGCCACCTCGGGTCCGTTGCCGGGTCTGCCCATGCCCAGCGCCTCGAACCCCGCCCACACCCTCGGCAGGAAGTCGGCGATGAAGGTCGCCGTCACGATGCGCAGGGCGCGGTCCCCCGCTGCCGACAGCAGCATCTTGCGCTGACCGTCGCCGATCCCCGACACGTCGGTCGCGAACTGCTCCGCGAACGCCGCCACCACCGACTCGCATTCGGATTTGCCGTCGAACAGGTCGACCTGGCATGGCAGCGGTTTGAGCTTCAGTGCCCGGCCGCACGTCAGGCGGATCACGGCGTCGAGACGCAGATCCCCCGAGGACAGACCGACCAGACGACCCAACACCCCGAAGAGCTCACCGTCCTGCATCGTCGAATTATTGCGCCTGACTGACCGACGACATGTGGAAGTCGGGAATTCGCAGGGTCGGCATGGCCGCCCTCGTGGCCCAGTCACCCCATTCGCGCGGCAGCGTCACCTCGCTGACCCCGGCCTCGGTGGCCCGCCGCAACAGGTCCAGCGGGCTCTCGTTGAATCGGAAATTGTTGACGGCCGCGGTCACCTCGCCGTCCTCGATCAGGTACACGCCGTCGCGGGTGAGGCCCGTCAGCAGCAGCACCGTCGGATCCACCTCACGCATGTACCACAGCGTGGTGAGCAACAGCCCTCGTTCGGTGCCGGCGATCATGTCGGCCAGGTCGGTGTCGCCACCGGTCATCAGCAGATTGCCCGCCGGCACGGCGATCGGCGCCCCGAACTCGGCGGCCGCCGCCCGCGGGTAGGCGAGCGCGCTGACCGTGCCGTCGCGGATCCAGTCCACCCGGTCGATGTCCATCCCGTTGTCGAAAACCGACATCCGCTCCGAGGAACTGCCGACCGCCACGAACGGTGTGCACGCCAGTCCCGGCGCCGACGGGTCCGAGTACAGCGTGAGCGGCAGATCGGTGAGCCTCTCCCCCAACCGGGTTCCCCCGCCGGGCGCGGACAGCGCGGTTCGGCCCTCCTGCGCGCCACGTCCGTCCATCGTCCAGCCCAGATAGATCATCATGTCGGCGACGGTCGACGGCGGCATGATCGTCTCGTACCGCCCGGCGGGCAGCTCGACGGTGCGATCGGCCCACCCCAACCGGAGATCCACCTCTTCGAGCAGGGAATCGGTTGTCACGTTGACGAAGTCGGGCGTACCCGTCCCCGCCCAGGCGCTGGCATTCCCCCGCTTGGCGTTGATCTCCACCGATCCCGTCGGCTGCGTGTAGCGCCTGCGCAGCCCCGTCGACGTCGCGACGAACGTCGTCTCGACGATGTGGCGGGCATATCCGTACAGCCGGTCGGCGCCCCGGAACCCGCGCGCCAGCGTGCCCGCCACCCCTGCGAACACCTCTGCGCCCGTCTCCGGCACCGGGGTGTCCCAATCCCCCGGCTGTTCGTTCGCTGGCAGCGGTGGGGCGCTGTCTCGCGCCTCGGGCGCCGACGCCGCGGCGTCCTGGGAGGCGGCGACCAGCGCCGGGATCGCCGCCGGGTCCACCTCGCTGGAACTCACCGAGCCGACATGGGCCCGGTTACCCTGCCGGACAATCGAAATGACGGTGATGCGACGGCTGGTGCTGTCCCCGTTGGTGGTCATCGAGTTGCCCGCCCACCGCAGTGCCGTGTCGGAGCGGTCGGTCACCAGCACCATCGTGTCGTCGGCCCGTCCGCGCTGCGCCGCGGTCGCGAGCACCGTGTCGACCACCTGCTGCGGACTGATCATCGAGAGGCCTCGTCCCGGGTGTTCAGCACATTGACACCCCGGAACAGCGCCGACGGGCAGCCGTGACTGACCGCGGCGACCTGCCCGGGCTGCGCCTTGCCGCAGTTGAACGCCCCGCCGAGCCGCCACGTGGACGGCCCGCCCACGGCTTCCAGCGAGCCCCAGAAGTCGGTGGTCGTCGACTGGTAGGCGACGTCGCGCAATTGGCCGTCGAGGCGGCCGTCGCGGATGCGGAAGAACCGCTGCCCGGTGAACTGGAAGTTGTACCGCTGCATGTCGATCGACCAGCTCTTGTCACCGACGATGTAGATGCCTTCGGCGACCCGGCCGATGAGCTCCTCGGTGCCGACGTCCTCGGCCGCGGGCGCCAGCGAGACGTTGGCCATCCGCTGAATCGGCACATGGTGCGGCGAATCCGCGTACGAGCAGCCGTTCGACCGGTCCACGCCCAACCGCGGGGCGAACACGCGGTCGAGCTGGTATCCGACGAAGACGCCGTCGCGCACCAGGTCCCAGCTCTGCGCCTGCACACCCTCGTCGTCGTAACCGATGGTGGCCAGCCCGTGGGCGACGGTGCGGTCGGCGGTCACGTTCATCACCGGCGACCCGTACCGCATGACGCCGAGCTTGTCGGGCGTCGCGAAGGACGTGCCCGCGTAGGCCGCTTCGTAGCCGATCGCCCGGTCGTACTCGGTGGCGTGGCCGATCGACTCGTGGATCGTCAGCCACAGGTTGCTCGGGTCGATCACCAGATCGGTCGGCCCGGCCGTGACGCTCGGCGCCTTCGCCTTCTCCGCCAGCAGCGACGGCAGCTGCGCGAGCTCTGCCGTCCAGTCCCAGATCTCGTCCCCGGCGACCGCCTCCCAGCCGCGGCCGGTCGGCGGGGCCAGGGTGCGCATCGTGTCGAACCCGCCGGCCGACGCGTCGACGGTGACCGCGTCGAGCGACGACTGCACCCGGACCCGCTGCTGGGTGATCGACGATCCGTAGGTGTCGGCGTAGAAGGTCTGCTCCTTGGCGGCGTACAGGTGGGCCGACGCGTGGTCGACGCCGTCCGCGGCCAGCAAGCGGCCGGAATACTCGTCGAGCACACCGATCTTGTCGGCCAGCGGCACCGCGAAGGGATCGATCCGGTAGTCCGACACCCAGCTCACATCGCGGTAGACGGGTTCGGCGGCCAGCTCGACGCGGTCGGCATTGAGCGGCGCGAGCGTGCGCGCGACCGCGACGGCCCGGCGGGCGGTGTCGGCAGCGACCGCGGGATCGAGTTCGGCGTGGGAGGCGAAGCCCCACGTGCCGTCGACGATCACCCGCACGGCCAGGCCGATCTCCCGGTCCACGACGGCGGACTCCAGCTCGCCGTCGCGCAGTTGCACCAGCTCGGTGGTGATGCGGTGTATCCGCAGGTCGGCGTGGTCGGCTCCGGCCGCCACCGCGGCCGACAGTGCGGCATCGGCGAGCTGATGGCGGGGCAGCGACAGGAAGTCGGCATCGACGTGTCGGGGCGCTGTCACGGCATCTACCGTAGTGGCGGCTCCGGCGGACCGCTTTAATGGCTCGGTGGCGTACCGGCGGGCAGGAGCGGAGCGACCCGGGATGCAGACCAGGCGGGTGCGGACGGCGGCGCTGGGCTACACCCTGCTCGCACCCAGCCTGTTCGGCGTGCTCACCTTCCTGCTGCTGCCCATGCTGGTGGTGCTGTGGCTCAGCCTGTACCGGTGGGATCTGCTGGGCCCGATCGAGTTTGTCGGACTGAGTAATTGGGGCGCGGTGCTGACCGATGCCTCGTTCGCCACGTCGCTGGTGGTCACCGCGCTGTTCATCGCGATCGTGGTGCCCGCGCAGACCCTGCTCGGCCTGCTGGCCGCCGCGGTGCTGTCCCGCGGCCTGCCCGGCTCCGGCTTCTTCCGGACGCTCTACGTGCTGCCGTGGATCTGTTCGCCGTTGGCGATCGCCGTGCTCTGGCGCTGGATCCTGGCGCCGACCGACGGCGCGGTCAGCACCGCGTTGGGCCGCAACATCGAGTGGCTCACCGATCCCGGCCTGGCGCTGCCCGTGGTGTCGGCCGTGACGGTCTGGACGAATGTCGGCTACGTGACGTTGTTCTTCCTCGCCGGAATCTCGAACATCCCGACCGACGTGCACAACGCCGCCCGCACCGACGGCGCCGGCGGCTGGCAGCGCTTCCGCCACATCACCCTGCCGATGCTGCGGCCGACCACGTTCTTCGTGCTTGTCACCGGGATCATCAGCGCTGCGCAGGTTTTCGACACGGTGTATGCGCTCACCGGGGGTGGCCCGCAGGGCCGCACCGACCTGGTGGCCCACCGCATCTACGCCGAGGCGTTCGGCGCCGCAGCGGTCGGCCGCGCCGCCGTGATGGCCGTGGTGCTCTTCGTGGTGCTGATCGGCGTCACGCTGGTCCAGCAGCAGTACTTCCGCCGGCGGATCACCTATGACCTCGCGTAGCCGCGCCGCCTCGGGGGTGGTCATCTATCCCGCCCTGGTCCTCGGCGCCCTGATCACCCTGACGCCGTTCGTGCTCGGCCTGATGACGTCGTTCACCTCGGCGGAGCAATTCAACACCGAGGCGCCGCTGTCACTGCCCACGCCGCCGACGCTGCAGAACTATCTGAGCCTGGGCGACGCCGGATTCGGTCGCGCCATCGTGGTGACCGCGCTGACCACGGCGGTGATCCTGCTCGGCCAGCTCAGTTTCTCGGTGCTGGCTGCGTACGCGTTCGCGCGACTGGACTTCCCGGGCCGTGACGCGCTGTTCTGGGTGTACGTCGCCACGCTGATGGTGCCTGCGACGGTCACGGTGGTGCCGCTCTACCTGATGATGGCCGAGGCCGGGCTGCGCAACACTTTCTGGGCGCTGGTACTGCCGTTCATGTTCGGTTCGCCCTACGCCATCTTCCTGCTGCGCGAACACTTCCGCGCCATCCCAGCCGACCTCATCAACGCCGCACGACTGGACGGCGCCCACACTCTCGACGTCATCGTGCACGTGGTGGTGCCGGCCAGCCGGCCGATCCTGGTGACGCTCGGCCTGATCACCGTGGTGTCGCAGTGGAACAACTTCCTGTGGCCGCTGGTGATCACCAGCGGCGAGAAGTGGCGGGTGATCACCGTCGCGACGGCCGCGCTGCAGACCCGCTACGACGCGCAGTGGACGCTGGTGATGGCGGCGACGACGGTCGCGATCGTGCCGTTGATCGTGCTCTTCGTGGCGCTGTCGCGGCACATCACCCGCTCGCTCGTGGTGACGGGGATCAAGTGAGGCCGCGCATCTCGACGCTCGCCGTCGCCGGGCTGGCGGCGGTGATGGCGCTGCTGCTGGTGGCCGCGATGCTGCTCGGCCGCCCCGCCGGCACCGACGGCCGCACCGTGGTCACCGTGCGGGTCTGGGACGACCGGGTGGCCGCGGCCTATCGCGAGTCGTTCGCCGAGTTCGGACGCGAACATCGCGACATCGACGTACAGGTGGACGTGGTCGCGTACTCGACGTACTTCGACACGTTGCGCACCGACGTGGCCGGGGGTGGTGCGGCCGACATCTTCTGGCTGTCCAACGCCTACTTCGCCGAGTACGCGGACAGTGGCAGGCTCGTCGACATCGGCGAAGCGCTGGGCCCGCGCGCGGTGCGCTCCTGGGAGCCGTCGGTGGTCAACCAGTTCACCCGCGGTGACACCCTGTGGGGGGTGCCGCAGCTGACCGACGGCGGGATCGCGGTGTTCTTCAACGCCGACCTCGTCGCCGCGGCAGGCGTCGAGCTGATTGATCTGGTGACCATGCGCTGGTCCCCCGGACCGGACGACACGCTGCGCGCGCTGCTGAGCCGCCTGACCGTCGACGATCGTGGCCGTCGTGCGGGCACACCCGGTTTCGACCCGGGCCGCATCCGGCAGTGGGGTTACAACGCCGCCAACGACCTGCAGGGCATCTACCTGAACTACATCGGCTCGGCCGGCGGCGTGTTCACCGTCGGTGACCGCTTCGCCTTCTACAACCCGCAGGCGGTGGAGGCATTCGAGTATCTGCTCGGCTTGATCAACGACGACCACGTGGCGCCACCCGCGTCGGACACCAACGACAACGGCGATTTCTCCCGCAACCAGTTCCTGCAGGGCCGGATGGCGATGTTCCAGTCCGGCACCTACAACCTGGCCGCCATCGCCGAGCAAGCCCGCTTCCCCTGGGGTGTGGTGATGCTGCCCGAGGGACCGAAGGGCCGCGTCAGTGTGACCAACGGGATTGCGGCTGCGGGCAATTCGGCGACCGAGCATCCGGAGGCGGTTCGGCAGGTGCTGGCCTGGATGGGCAGCAAGCGGGGTAACGAGTTCCTCGGCGCGCGAGGTGCGGCGATACCCGCCGTGCTGGCCGCGCAACCGGTGTACTTCAACCACTGGCGCTCACGCGGGGTCGACGTCTCGCCGTTCTTCCGGGTGCTGCGCGGCCCGCGGATCCCGGCGCCCGGCGGCGACGGCTTCGCCGCGGGCTACCAGGCGATCAAGCCGTACTTCGACGAGATGTTCCTGGGCCGCGCCGATGTCGCGCACAGCCTGGCCGACGCCCAGGCCGCGGCCAACGCCGCAGCCCGTCGCTGAGCCGGGTCAGGACGCCTTGTAGCTGCTGCTGCCGAGCACCGTGAGTTCGAGTGCCAGCGCCGCCCCGCACACGACGAGCACCACCGCGAACGCGATCGCGTCGCGACGTGCGGGCCGCGACGGCGCGGCCGAGATCTGTCCCGCCCCGCCGCGGGCGGTGATCGCGTCGCCCATCTCGTCGGCACGCCGCAGCGCGACGGTGATGGTGGCCGCCAGCAGGTCGATCACCTCGATGAGCCAGCGCCGCCGGCGTGCCCGCCGGGTGGGCAGCTGCTGGCGGGGCCGCAGGCGGCGCGCCGCGTACAGGATGCGGAACTCGTCGATCAGCATCGGGAACGCCCGCAGTGACATCGCGATCGCGACCGCCCAGTCGTCGACCGGCACACGCAGCACCCGAAGCGGCCGCCCGAGCGTCGCGACCGCGGGCGCGATGTCGGCGACGTTGGTGGTCCACGACACCATCGCTCCGAGGCCGAGCAGCACGATCGACAGCGCGGTGATCCGCAGGAAGTTGAAGAGCCCGCCGAGCCCGACGTCCACCGAGCCCAGGTCGATCACCGGGCTGCCGCCGGCGAAGGTGGCGGTCAGCCCCCCGAAGAACAGCAGGATCCACAGCCAGTACGGAATCGACGGCAGCGCCCCGCGCGGCACCCGGGCCAGTTTCGCCCCCGCGACGACGAGTACGCCGACCGCCGCGATCGGCGCCCAGCCCGGATAGAAGGTGAGCAGCAACCCGATGGCGGCGACCACGAGCAGCTTGGTGCCCGCCCACAGGTCGTGGATGACCGAATTGCCCGGCACGGGGCGGAGCAGGACGACCGGTCTGCGCTGCTTGCGATTCGGTGCGGTCACGACACACCGCCTGCGGTCGTCGGCGCCGGCGCGAGCGCGCCGTCCTGCAGGTTGAGTGTGCGCGGGCACAGCTCCTCGAGTCCCGAGAAGTCGTGCGAGATCACCACCACGGTCAGGCCGTTGTTGCGGCGCAGGTCGACGAGCAACCTCAGCAGGCCGCGGGCGCTGGCGGCGTCCAGCCCGGCCAGCGGCTCGTCGAGGATGAGTGCACGGGGCGACCGGGCGAGCAGCCCGGCGAGCACCACCCGGCGGGCCTGGCCGCCGCTGAGCTGGTCGATCCGCCGGGCGGCCAGCGCGGGATCGAGGCCGACGGCGGCAAGTGCACTGTGCACACGATCGTGATCGCGCGGGGAGAACCCTGCCGCCGTGGCGATCTCGGCGTCGACCTGACTGCGCAGCAGCTGCAGCCGCGCGGACTGGAACGAGAACGCCACCGCCCCGACGTGCTCGGACACCGGTTCGCCGTCGAGCAACGCCTGCCCGGTGGTCGGGACCGTCAGCCCGGCCATGATCCAGGCGAGGGTGGACTTGCCCGAGCCGTTCAGCCCGTGGATGAGCATGCCGTCGCCCTCGTGCACGGCCACGTTGACGTCCCGCAGCGCCGTGGACGCCCATGGCGTTCCGCTGCCGTACTCGTGACCGACGTCGATCAGCTCCAGCACGGGGGCGCCGTCGCGGTGGCCGATGTCCGCCGACGGCGGTGGCGCCTCGGCCGTCTCCACCATGGGCATGTTGTCCGCATCGCCGCCGTTGCCGGTCAGGTTGACGACCCGATCGGCCGAATCCGCTTCGTCGTTGTAGTGCGTGATGTGCACCAGCGACATCTCGTGGCGACCGGTCAGCCCGGACAGCACCGCCAGCAGCGACTCCCGGCCCTGCTGATCGACCATGCTGGTGACCTCGTCGGCGATGAGCAGCCTCGGCTCGCGGGCCAGCGCCGCCGCGACGGCCAGTCGCTGCAGTTCGCCGCCGGACAGGCCGCCGGTGTCGCGCTCGGCGAGGCCGTCGAGGCCCACCTCGGCCAGCAGCCGCTCGACGTCGGTGGTCGTTCCGGGCGGCAGGCCGAACACCACGTCGTCGGCCACCCTGGTGCCCAGGATCTGGCTCTCCGGATGCTGCATGATCACCGCGGTCCCGCCCGGCCGGCCCAGGCCCACCGCGCCCGGCCGGTCCACGGTGCCGCCGGTGGGCTCACGGCCGGCGAGGACCAGCATCAGCGTGGTCTTGCCCGATCCGTTGGCCCCGGTGATGGCGAGGTGCTCGCCGGGCTCGACCGTCAGTGACACCGGGCCGAGGGCGTCGTGATCGGCGCCCGGGTACCGGAAGCGCACGTCGGTCAGCCGGGCCGGCACCGGCGCGACCGGGCCGCCCTCGCCGCCGGCCTCGAGCTTGTGCACGTCGGGCACACCCATCAGGCGGTCGATCACCTTCGACAGCGCCCACCAGCCGACCAGCGTGACGAACAGGATGCTGAGCACGCCGAAGCCGCCGATCAGGAACTGCCAGTACTGCAGCGCCGTGGCGAATCCGCGCTTGAGCGCGTCGGCGGCCGGCTGGGTCTCGGGCACCAGACCCCAGAAGTCGGGGATGCGCGCGATGATCGCGGCCAGCCCGTTGATGTTGGCGGTCATCGTGTCGAAGATCAGGTTGCGCAGCCGCGACAGCACGGTCAGCGCCAGGACGGACGCCGCGCCGAACACGGCGCCTGCGGCGAGTCCGGCGACGATCACCGTGGGGGTGCCGCGGCCGCGACGCTTGATGATCCCCGTCAGACCGCCGATGTAGGCGCAGTCGATGACGGTCATCATCCCGCCCATCCCGGCGATCAGGAAGGCGATCAGCCCACCCGCGACGGTGGCCGTGACCAGCACCCGGAGCCGGTAACGGTAGGCGAGCACGCCCATCGGCACGCTGCCGAGCAGCGACAGTGCCGCGGCGAAGGGCACCACGACGGCGATGATGGCGGTGGCCGCGCACAGCGCCGCCATCACGGCGGCCTGGGCGAGATCTCCGGGTTGCAGCGATCCGGCGCGTCGAGGCTGCCTCGGCGGCTGGGTCACGGTCATCTCACGATTCTGCCAGTCGGGCCCGGGCGGTCCTTCCCCGGCAGGTGGCGGCGTGTGAGACAGCACATTACACCACCTACATAGTGATCCTATGTATTATGGGCCCATGACTCCGCCTCCCGCCACCGAGGACGTCGGCGCCCCCCGTGAGCAGACCGGCTCCGCACACGAGTCGATCGGGCCGACGCTGGGCTCCGACCTGCTGTCCGTCGTCGCCCGGATCAACCGGCTCGCCACGCAGCGGGTGCGGCTGCCGCTGCCCGTCGCACAGGGGCGGCTGCTGTCCATGATCGAAGACCAGGGCGAGGCCCGCATCTCCGATCTGGCCGCACTCGACCACTGCTCACAACCCACGATGACGACGCAGGTGCGCCGCCTCGAGGACGCGGGCCTGGTGACACGCACCGTCGACCCCGGCGATGCGCGCGCGGTGCTGATCCGCATCACCCCGGCGGGCGTGCAGACCCTCAAGCAGGTGCGTGCCGACCGCGGGGCCGCCTTCGACCCGTATCTCGAACGGCTCGACGAGTCGGAGCGGGAGACGCTGGCCGACGCCGTCGTGGTGTTGCGCCGCCTGCTCGCCGACGCGGCCGCGCCCACCCGCAAGACCACCGACTGACCGACCCCCGGGAGGAGAGCGGTGACAGTCGGCAGCGACAGCTGATGTTCACATCGTGAAGACGTGGAACTGCGTCACCTGACGCGGCGAGAAGTTGTCGTCGGTGACCAGCACGACGCTCTGGCGGCCGTCGGAGAGCTTGGGGCCGAGCGTGATTCCCTCGACATTGTCGAGGTGCTCGATACCGGGTGCCGCCGTCAGGTCGACGACGAGTTCCTTCGTCATCGCCGCGACCGGAGGATCGGCGCCCTGCGACGATTTTCCGAGGATGTCGCCGGCGCCCGCCGTGCTCGCCCGGTAGATGCGCGCGGAAACCCTGTCGCCGTAGCCGCGTTCCACCACCAGGAACGTGTCGACGTCGAGGGCGACGAGGTCGGACAGCCCGTTGTCGCCGTCACGGCCCGCGGTCACCGCGTCGACCGGATAGGCGTACTGCGCGGTCGGCTCGCCGGTTGCCGTGTCGTAGCGGGTGATTCGTGTGAGCGCCCCGTGCGACGCGGTCGGCGGTTCGCCGTCGGCGAAGACCGGCCCCTCCATGCCGGCGAACAGGGCCGTGCCGTCGGGGGTGAGTGTGAGGCCTTCCAGCGTTGCGTTCGCACGCGGGCCCGACGGCTGCGCCGACATCGCCAGCCCGGGCGGCAACGGGTAGTGCCCGCGGTAGCCGCCGTCGAGGCCGGCCAGCCGCACCCAAGGATCCAGCAGCAGTGGGCGCGATGCGTTCTCGATGTCGCGGGCACCCTCACTGGTCCAGAACAGCTGCTGGCGCCGAGCGTCGAAGGCGATGCCCTCGGGGTCGGGCGGGATCACCGGGGGCCGCGCTTCGGCGTCGAGTGGGGCGAACGGTTCGCCACCGGCATCCCTGAGAACGGTGCACGACACCCACTGCACCTCGTCGGAGCCGTTGTTGGAGAGTGGGATACGCACCGTGTAGAACCTGGCCGGGTTCTTCGCCGAGCGGTCGTCGCTGATGACGTAGTAGACCCCCCGGCCGGAGTCGTAGGTGATGCCCGAGAGACCACCCACGACGGTTCCTGCGAACGAGAAGCCGGAGTGCACCTCCGACCCGCCGAGGTAGGTCCATGCCGACGGTGCGTCGGGCGGCGGGGCCGCGCTGCACCCACCGAGCAGCAGCACGCCGGCCACGGCGAGGCGATGCAGCATCGACGATCAGACCACCGTGCCGATGAGCGAACCGACGGCATAGGTGGCCGCGATCGCCACCGCGCCGAGCACGAACTGCCGCGACGAGGCGAACCAGACCGGCTTGCCGGTGAAACGGGCGGCGGCGCCGCCGGCCAGGAACAGCCCGACGCCGCCCAGAGCCAGTCCGGCCCAGAGCGATTCGAAGCCCAACAGGAACGGGATCAGCGGCACCACCGCGCCGATCGCGAACATGAAGAACGACGAGAGGGCTGCCACGTAGGGTGACGGCTTCTCCCTGGGGTCGACGCCGAGTTCCTGCACCAGGTGGAAGTTGATCGCCCGGTTCTCGTCGCGGTGGATCTCCGCGGACGCGGCGTCGGCCGTCTGTGGCGTCATCCCCATGGTCACCAGCATGTCGGTCAGCTCGGCCCGCTCGGCCTGCGGGTGCCTGCGGAACGCCCGCTTCTCCACCCGCACCTCGGCCTCGATCTGCTCGTTGGCCGTCCGCACCGAGGTGTACTCACCGAGCGCCATCGAGAACGCGCCGGCGACCAGGCCCGCCATCCCGCTGAGCACCACGGCCGGGGCGTGTGCGGCAGCACCGACGCCTGCGATCAGCGCGGTGTTGCTCACCAGGCCGTCCATCGCGCCGAACGTCGCGGCCCGCAGCCAGCCGCCGCTGACGTCGCCGTGCCGGTGGTCGAAGTCGTGCGGCCGCCATGGTGCGGGTCCGGGTGACGCCGACTGAGGCTGGGTCATGCCACGATTCAACCCCGGCCCGTGCCCGGTATCCAGCAAGGTAAGCCTGGGTTTCGCACATCACAGTTTCCCCGCGCGGACCACGGGTTACCGTCAGGTATGACCACCACTGCGGAGCATCTACGCAACTCGCTCGACGGCCGCTGGCGCGACGTCAAGAACCAAATGCGCGAGGAGCTCTCCACGGAGATCTTCAAACCGCACTACACGCCCAACACCGTGATCGCCCGCACCAAGGTGGCCGAGCAGCTGCGGATCATGGCCGCGAAGGGTGCGGCCGAGGACGGGTTCAAGAAGGAGCACGGCGGCAACGGTGACGTCGGCGCCGCCATCACCCAGATCGAGATGCTGGCGATGTCGGACCTGTCACTCATGGTGAAGGCCGGTGTGCAGTGGGGCCTGTTCGGCGGCGCCGTGGAGAACCTCGGCACCGAACGGCACCACGAGGAGTACGTGCCCAAGATCATCTCCTGCGAACTGCTCGGCTGTTTCGCGATGACCGAGACCGGGCACGGCAGCGACGTCCAGTCGCTCGAGACGACCGCCACCTACGACCCCGCCACCGGTGAGTTCGTGGTCAACTCCCCCACCCCGACGGCGCGCAAGGACTACATCGGCGGTGCGGCTCAGACCGCCCGGATGGCAGCGGTTTTCGCCCAGCTGATCACCCACGAGAACGGCGAGCCGGTCCACCACGGCGTGCACTGCGTGCTGGTACCGATCCGCGACGAGGACGGCAACGACCTGCCCGGGGTGACCACGTCGGACTGCGACTACAAGGGCGGCCTGCCGGGCGTCGACAACGGCCGGATCGTGTTCGACAACGTCCGCGTACCGCGGGTGAACCTGCTCAACCAGTACGGCGACGTCAGTGAGGACGGCACGTACTCGTCGCCGATCGACAACCCCAACCGCCGCTTCTTCACGATGCTCGGCACCCTGATCCGCGGGCGGGTCACGGTGGGTGGCAGCGGTGCCGCGGCCGCGCGGGTGGCACTCGACATCGCCACCCGGTATGCGTTGCAGCGCAGGCAGTTCGAGGCGCCCGGCGACGACAAAGAGGTGCTCATCATGGACTACCTGGTGCACCAGCGCCGGTTGTTCCCGCTGATCGCGAGGTCGTACGCGCTGCAGTTCGCGCAGAACGAACTGGTGGCCAAGTGCCACGAACTGCAGAGCTCGGACAACCCCGACGCCGAGGAGCAGCGTGAGCTCGAGGCCAGGGCCGCGGGCCTGAAGGCGTCCAACACCTGGCATGCCAGCCGGGCCATCCAGGAGGCCCGGGAAGCCTGCGGCGGCGCAGGGTATCTGGCGGAGAACCGGCTCATCGGGTTGCGTGGTGACATCGACGTGTTCACCACGTTCGAGGGTGACAACCACGTGCTGACGCAACTGGTGGCCAAGGAGCTGCTGACCGCCTACGCCGACGACGTCAAGAGTATGAGCCCGGTCGGATGGGTGCGCTTCGCCGCCAACACCGTCGGCACCCGGGTGATGAAGCGCACAGCGGCCGAGACGATCATGCAGACCATCCTCGACACGCGCCAGGACAACGAAGAAGAGGGCAGCCTGTTCAACCGCGGCACCCAGGTGCAGATGTTCGAGGACCGCGAGGAGTACCTGCTGTCGTCGGTGGCCCGCCGGCTGCAGTCGAAGTCCAAGGAGATGTCGGCGTTCGACGCGTTCAACTCGGTGCAGGATCACGTGCTGCACACCGCGCAGGCCCACATCGACCGCATCGTGCTCGAGGCGTTCGTCGCAGGCATCGACGCGTGCGAGGACGAGGAGGCGCGCCGCATCCTCGGTATGGTCTGCGACCTCTACGCGTTGTCGGTGATCGAGGACGACAAGGCCTGGTTCATCGAGCACCGCTTCCTGTCGACCGAACGCGCCAAGGCGGTCACCCGCGGGATCAATGAACGGTGCCGCACGCTGCGGCCCTACGCCGAGACGCTGGTGGACGGCTTCGGGATCCCCGAGCAGCTCCGTTATGCGGCGATGATGGATCCCGAGGAGTTGATGACCGCCGGACCCGCCTAGGAGTTCGGGATCGGGTCGACCGCCTCGAGCGTGCCGCCGTCGCCCACCCGGAACCGTACGGTGCCGATTCCGGTCGGGCAGCACGGCGCATCGGCGCCCTGCCGCCACTGGTACTGCACGGTGACGAACTCGTCGCCCGAGTTCACGACGGCGACGTAGGGCCGGGGTTCGGGGGTGGCGGGCCCCAGCGGGGTCTGCCGGTCGAAGAACAACACCTGCGCCGGAACGTCGGGCGCGCTGCCGGGCCCCTTCAGCTGCACCCAGTACAACCGGCAGTTCGTCGCGTGACCGCTGCCCGTCTCGGTCCATGTCGCGCCCGGACCCGGTGGGGCGAGGGTGACGATCTCGCGCTGGACGGTGGCAGCGCCCGGGCCGTCGGTCGGCGCACAGGTGTCGGGCTTGGGCGGCGGGGCGCTCGGCGGGCTCCACCCGCAGCCGGCGGCGAGCAGACACCCGCCCAGCACGGCAACGGTCGCTCCGGTCACCCGCATGCCGCGAGCTTACGGAGTTCACGATCAGCGGGCCCGATCTCCTACGCTGCGTCGTGACGAAACATCTCGACAGAGAAGGAGTACCCGATGGCGTGGTTCCTCGCGCTGCAAGGCCCGCCCAAGGCCGGCGGCCAGTCGTTGCTCTACGAACTCGACGAGTCGGCCGACCGGGACAAGCTCGCCGAGGAGATGGCCAGCGCTGCTGTGCTGGATCGCGTCGTCCCGGTGCCGGCGGTGTTCCAGAGCCAGCGCAGGCCGGTGACGCTGTACGTGCGTCCGGCGGCGTGGGGCGTGTGGGCGTTCTACGAGATGTCCGACGAGGAACGTCGCCAGATGCTCGCGGCGAACCCGCTCGTCAACGCGCTCGCCCAGGCTGCGCGCCAGCAGCAGGGCAAGAAGCCGACAGGCCCGGGAGTGCCGTAGCCACCGGACCGATTCTCGACCACGCACGCCGATCACATTGGCGTGCATAGGGACGTATTCCTTGACAGGAATACGTCCCTCGCCCTACGTTGAGTTCGTGCAGGCGACGATCTTCGGGGCACTTGCCGAGCCGAGCCGGCTACGGATCGTCGAGTTGTTGCGCGCCGGCCCCCTGTCGGTCGGCGAGATCGCCGATACGCTCGACATCCGCCAGCCGCAGGCCAGCAAGCACCTCCGGGTGCTCGGTGAAGCGGGGATCGTCGCCGGGGAAGCGCTTGCCCGGCAACGCATCTACCACCTCGAGGCGGAGCCGTTCGCCGAGATCGGCCGCTGGGTCGAGTCGTTCGAACGGCTGTGGAACATCCGGCTCGACTCGTTGGGCAGGTTCCTCGAAGCCATCACCGACGACCCTCACGAGCACTGACGAAAGGACCACCATGTTCGGCCTGTTGAAGAAGACGAAGGAACTCGACCTCGAACGCGACTACCGCGCCCCCGTCGGTGTCGTGTGGGACGCCTGGACGCGTCCGGAGATGCTGCGGCAGTGGTGGGGTCCCGAGAAGACCTTCGTGCCCGAGTGCGAGATGGATCTGCGCGTCGGCGGCCGCATCCACGTGGTGATGGAGGCCGGCGAGGAGATGGGCAAGTACCAGGGCACCCGGTGGCCCATGACGGGCACCTTCACCCGCATCGAGGAGCCGTCGGCGCTGTCCTACGACGCCCGGTCCTGGACCGAGGGCGAGGAGGACACCTCGACCATCCACCACACCAACGACATCACCCTCGAGGAGCGCGACGGGACGACCACCGTGCGACTGCACGTCACGATCACCCAGATCGGCGCCAAGGCCAAGATGGCGGCCTTCGGCATGAAGTGGGGCTACAAGGCCCAGCTCGGCAAGCTCGACAAGCTGCTGGCCGCCCGTACCTGAGGTGTGGCGGCTGGGCTACCCGGCCGTGTCACCCGCATCCGCCGGTGCTCCACGGGATGGTGCAGAACTCCGGCATGTCGTCCATGTTCGGTGAGAACGATGCGGTCTCCAGCGATGTGGGGTCCGGCTTCGGTTCAGCTGTGGCCCCCTCGCCGCCGACGTGATAGGTGCCGTCCTTCGGGTACGTGCCCGCCTGCGCCACGTCCACACCGACGGCGCCCAACAACGCCGCCGCCCCTATCAGCGCGGCCACCAACCTGGCTTTGAACGGCATGTCGCGTCCTCTCCTCGATCGGTTCACCGATGGACGCAGGGTCGGCGCCGTTGCAGAACCTCGTTCTGTCCGCCCCATCGACTGTGTGGAAAAAGCGTAACCACGCCAGGGGTCGGGAACCCCGCCATGACAGGGGTCTGGCAGCAGAGCCACAGAAACCTTCAATGTGCTCTGGGCTGCACCCGACGCGGGGTGAGTGAGCGGTGCGACGGTGAAAGAGGTGGCTCCCCCGGCTGGACTCGAACCAGCAACCCTTCGGTTAACAGCCGAATGCTCTGCCAATTGAGCTACAGGGGACTGCCTGTCCGCGATCGTTGTCCGCGGATCGAGGGATGACTCTAGCGTACGCACCGAGCACCCCGCCAATGCGCTCCCGGGTCAGCGCGAGGTGGGCCACTTGAGGCAGGATGGAACCAACGAACCGTCTTGCGGGAGGGGCTTTGTGATCGGGTATGTCGCCGTGCTGGCGGTGGGTTACGTGTTGGGTTCGAAGGCCGGCCGTCGCCGCTACGAGCAGATCTCCGGGACCTACCGGGCGGTGACCAGCAGCCCAGCCGCCAAGGCCGTGATCGACGCCGGACGGCGGAAGGTGGCCGACCGGGTGTCTCCCGACCCGCAGATGGTGACGTTGACCCCGATCGACTCGGAGACCGATGTGCTCACGCCGCAACCGGCGGAGCAGCAGCGCAGAACGCGCTAGTTGACGCCCTGAGAGATCGTCCGGCCGGGCAGCAGCGGACCGGTGGAGATTCCCAGGCCGTTCTCGCCGAACGCGACCTGGGGCGTGCCGACGTTGATGCCGTTGCCGTTGGAGTAGGACAGGCAGTTGCCGTCCTCCTTGTTGCCGAACCAGGCCAGGCAGGCCGGGCCGGCGACATCCTGGGCCGGAGCGGCGCTCAGCGCCGACGCGGCGAAGGGTGCGGCGATGGCGGCCACGGCGAAGGCACCGGCGGCGATCGAACGTCGAACCTGCTTGGAGATCCTGGTCACGGCTTGCCTTCCTCGGACATGGTCGTACAGCGGATCCACCATAGCGTGCCGACGGCTTTCACGCAGTGAGGTCGTCACCGCTGGCCTGTTCCAGCAGGCTGCGGCGGTAGGCCTCCATCGCCACCAGATCCCCGAACAGCGCGTGGTAGTCATCGCTGTGGTCGACCGGTGACATCCGCTGCAGCTTCGACTTCACCTCGGCGATCTGCCTTCCGACCCACACCTCCTGCAGGCGGGCCAGCACTCCACCGATGTAGCGGGGCAGCTTCTCCTCATCCTCCACCTGGAATGCGTCGGCCCCCAGCTCGTTGACGAGGTTGGCCGCAGCCGGCGACGCCGTCTGCTCGCGCACCGCCTCGATCCACTGCGCCCCGGACAGCCCGGCCGACGTGCCGCCGGCCGCCGCGATGGCCGCGCGGACCGCCGCGTAACCGGGATGGGTGAAGCTGTCGACGGTCAACGTGTCGAACACCGGCCCGGCCAGCGCCGGATACTGCATGGCCGACTTGAGCGCCTCGCGCTGCGGCCACAGCGTCGGATCGGCCGGGTCCGGACGGGCAGGCGCGTCGGCCGCGGGCCGGGTGGCCCTGGCCGACGCCGACTCCGCGGTGCGCCGCCTGCCCTTGTCGGGCAGGCCCCGCTTCTGGGCCTCCTCGCGGACGCGGCTGAGCACCTGCGCCTCGTCGCTCCACCCGGTCCAGCCGGCCAGCCGGCGCGCGTACTCGTCGCGCAGGGCGTAGTCGCGGATCCGGGCCACCAGCGGCACACACCGGCGCAGCGCGTCCACCTGGGCCTGCGGGTCGTTGTCGAGGGTCTCCCCGTCGGGGATGAGGCTTCGGACCGCGAACTCGAACATCGGGATGCGCCGCGCCACCAGGTCGCGCAGCGCGTTGTCGCCGTATTTCAGCCGTAGGTCGCAGGGATCCATCCCGTCGGAAGCGATGGCGACGAACGACTTTCCGGCCACCTGCTGGTCACCGTCGAACGCCTTGAGCGCCGCCGCCTGGCCCGCCGCGTCGCCGTCGAACACGAAGATCAGCTCACCGCGGTACCAGTTGTCGTCCATCATCAGCCGGCGCAGCAGGGCGAGGTGGCCGTCACCGAACGCGGTGCCGCACGACGCCACGGCCGTGGTCTCGTGCGACAGGTGCATCGCCATCACGTCGGTGTAGCCCTCGACCACCACCGCACGGTGGGACTTGGCGATGTCGCGCTTGGCGAGGTCGAGCCCGAACAGCACCGACGACTTCTTGTACAGCACCGTCTCGGGGGTGTTGACGTACTTGGCCTCCATCGGGTCGTCGGCGAAGATGCGGCGGGCGCCGAACCCGATCACCTCCCCGCCGGGGGCCCGGATCGGCCAGAGCAGCCTGCGGTGGAAGCGGTCCATCGGTCCGCGCTTGCCCTCCCGCGACAGCCCGGCCGCCTCGAGCTCCTTGAACTCGAATCCCTTGCGCAGCAGGTGTTTGGTCAGCTTGTCCCAGCCCGACGGGGCGAAACCGCAGCCGAAGTGCGCCGCCGCCGCGGCGTCGAAGTTGCGTTCGATCAGGTACTGCCGCGCCGGGGCGGCCTCGTCGGACTGCAGTGCCTCGGCGTAGAACTCGGCGGCGGCGGCGTTGGCGGCCAGCAGCCTGCTGCGGCTGCCGCGGTCGCGCTGCACGTTCGTGGTGGACCCGCCGGTGTAGGTGACGGTGTAGCCCACGCGGTCGGCCAGCAGTTCGACCGACTCGACGAAGCTGACGTGCTCGATCTTCTGCAGGAAGGTGAAGACGTCGCCGCCCTCGCCGCAGCCGAAGCAGTGGAAGTGGCCGTGGTTGGGCCGGACGTGGAACGACGGCGACTTCTCGTCGTGGAAGGGACACAGGCCCTTGAGTGAGTCGGCGCCGGCGCGGCGCAACTGCACGTAGTCGCCGACGACGTCCTCGATGCTCACACGTTCACGGATGGCCGCGATGTCGCGATCTGGTATCCGCCCGGCCACCGATCCAGTCTAGAGGTCGGTCACAACGGTCTGGGCGAGCGCGCTTCGTGCACTCGTTCCAGCCGGCCCTCGGTGTAGGAGGCGATCTGATCGACCACCACCCGCAGCCGGGAGCCGTCGTCGGATGCCGCGTCGAATTCCGCGGCGAACTGCGGGTCGAGGCTGCTGGGGGCCTGCGCCCACAGCGCGAGCGCCACCTCCCGGATGCGGGTCCGCTGGTCGGCCTGGATCCGCAGATGCCCGTGGTCGGACATGATGAAGTGCAATGCCAGCATCTTGAGCACCGCCACCTCGGCGCGCACCAGCACCGGCACCGTCAGCTCGGTGTCGAATCGCCGCAGCGGGCCGGGTCCGGCGACGCCGCGCGTCTCGGTGATCGCGGCGTTGGCGAATCGGCCGACGAGTTCACTGGTCATCCGCTTGAGCGCGACCGAGGCGGCCAGGGTGCCGTCGTACTTGCCGACGTCGGCCACCACGGGGACCTTCGACAGCCGCTCGGCGGCGGCCAGCAGGTCCTCGGTCGCCAGCGTCGGGAAGGACTCGGCGCCCAGCCGGGCCAGCGACGCGGCCTCGTCGGCGTCGGCGAGCACCCGCAGGTCGATGCGTCCGGATATCACGCCGTCCTCGACGTCGTGCACCGAGTAGGCGACGTCGTCGGCCCAGTCCATCAACTGCGCCTCCAGGCACGGCCGGTCGGTGGGCGCGCCGCTGCGCACCCACTGCGCCGCGGTCATGTCGTCGTCGTAGAACCCGAACTTGCGGCGGTCGGCGGTGCGCTGCCACGGGTACTTGGTCACCGCGTCGAGCGCCGCCCTGGTCAGGTTCAGACCCGCGCCGCGCCCTTGCGGGTCAAGCACTTTGGGTTCGAGCCGGGTCAGGATCCTGAAGTTCTGCGCGTTGCCCTCGAAGCCGCCGAACACCGTGACGATCTCGTCGAGCGCCCGTTCGCCGTTGTGTCCGTACGGCGGATGCCCGATGTCGTGGGCCAGGCCGGCCAGGTCGACCAGGTCCGGGTCGCAGCCCAGCCCGACGGCCATCCCGCGGCCGATCTGCGCCACCTCCAGCGAGTGGGTCAGCCGGGTGCGCGGGGTCTCCCCCTCGCGCGGTCCGACGACCTGGGTCTTGTCAGCCAGCCGGCGCAGTGCCGCGCAGTGCAGCACGCGCGCGCGGTCGCGGGCGAAGTCAGTGCGGTGCTCGGTGTCGGCGCCCGGCAGCCCGGCGCCCTTGGGGTCCTCGACCACCAACCGCGCGCGGTCGAACTCGTCATAGGTATCCCGATATGCAGCCACCGACGCTCAGTCTGCCAGGGTGCTCATGCGGGCCGTGCCGTCACGCCTGGTGGCCGACCAGGGGAACGGCGCCCTGCCGCGGCGCCGCATGGCGGCGCTCGCCGAAATAGAGCAGTTCCCAGAGCGTTTGACCGTGTGCGGTCGCCGACCGGGCCGGGGTGCCGTGCTCGACGGTGACGTCGCCGGTGAAGCGCAGGTAGGCGCCCGCGGCACCCAGATCGAGTGTGAAGGCGTCGCGGCGGTGTTCGAAAGTCACGCCGAACCGCGCGTCGCCTTCGGCGATGCGGTATTCGAGTCGCCTGGCCACCGGGACTCCGGTCGCGTGTTCGACCGTGTCGGTGCCCGAGAACGCGACGCGGTCCGCACCCACGGCCGAGGCCACGATCTCACCGCCCTCGGCGACCATGACCGCAGGCAGCCTGGCGTGGTCGTAGGTGTCACGGCTGACGAAGTTCAGTGTCACGACGGTGTAGTCGCCGGCGCGGGCGCGGCCCCAGTACCAGTGGTCCAGGACCTTGCGCGGTGCGACGTTGCCCCAGTTGTGGTCGTGGTATCCGCTGCCCGAGGCCCGACGTGTCCGCCCGCCGATCGAGATGACCGCTTCAGCCGCACCGCGGGCGCACATGGGCAGCCACGCGATGTAGTGCTGCTCCTGCTCGCCGAAGAAGACATGCCCGGTCTCCGGCCGCCATGGCGGCACCTCCGGCGCCAGCGTGAAATCCGCGGTCATGTCGTCGATCTCCACGTGGATCGCGTAGCCCGCCGCGTCGCGGCGGAACGCGTTCGGGCCGATCCGGACGTCGCAGTCGTCGTCGGCCGCGGTGAAGTCCTCGGGTTCGCCGACGTGTGTCCAGTCGGTCCTGACGCCGTGCGGGTCGGTCAGGGTGAGCATCACGAACGGGGTCAGCGGCGCCTTCGGCGACACGTAAGGGGGCTTGGTGTGGAACTCCACGGTCACCGTCGACCCGTCGTCGAGGTGGGCGTCGAAGTACCACCACTCGAAGGTGCCGTCCGCGGCGGCGGTCCGCAGACCGTCTTCCCACGGTTCGATCTTGTTGCGCGACAGACCCAGTCGGGCGTAGTGGCGGTCGAGCGTGCCGATCAATGCGTTGGTCATGTGGCGACGCTAAGCCGCCCGATGGTCATAAATGCGACAGTAGGAATACTGTTTGCGACATGCATGTCGGGGTCGTCGCCGTGTCCGCCTGTTGGGACTCTGGACTGGTGACGCTGCTGGACGTCCTGCGCGGCGCCAACACGGCCGCCACCCAATTGGGCAGCGATGTTCCGCAGATCGCCGTCTCGACCGTCGGGGTGGACGACGAGCCGGTCCGGACGGCGGGCGGTTTGACTGTGCCGATCGACACGACCGTCGACGATCCACGGCTGGACTCCGTCGACCTCCTGGTCGTACCCGCCCTGGCGGTGAATTCGGCAAACGGGATCGTCGACGCCCTGCTGCGCGAAGACGTGCGGGCGGTTCGGCGTACGGTGCTCGATTGGGCGCGCGCCGGCCGGCGCCTGGCCGCCGCGTGCACCGGCACCTTCGTCCTGGCCGACGCGGGAGTGCTCGACGCCAAGCTGGCGACCACCAGTTGGTGGCTGGTCGACGAGTTCGCCCGGCGATACCCGCGGGTGACCCTCGACATGACACGCATGGTGGTCGCCGACGGTGTGATCACCACAGCGGGCGCGGCGTTCGCCCACATCGATCTCGCGATGCACATCGTCGCGTCGGCCAGCCCCCAGCTCGCCGATGCGGCAGCGGCGCTGCTGCTGATCGACCAGCGACCGGCCCGCAGCGTCGACAGCGCCCGCACGTATCTCGAGACCAGCGATCAGCTGGTCATCGACTTCGAGGCCTGGATCAGGACCAACCTCGACCGCGACATCAGCGTGCCGGACGCCGCGCACGCCATCGGCACTTCACGACGCACCCTTGAACGGCGGGTCCGTGACCAGCTGGCCGTCACGCCGTACGCGCTGATCCAGCGGCTGCGAGTGGAACGGGCTCAGCACCTGCGCCGAACCACGTCGCTGAATTCAGGCCAGATCGCGGCAATGGTCGGTTACCGCACACCGTCGGCATTGCGCAGGTCGATGCGGGCATTAAGCGACGGGGGCGCTGATCCGCCCGGCGAGTCACTACATTGACCACCATGCGTTTCGCCCGCCTGCTCAGCGTGGTGTGCGCCGTCCTCACGGTCGGCGTCCTCATCGCCCCGAACGCCGCCGCCGAACCACCGTTCCGGGTGCCGGACTACATCACCGACAACGCCGGCGCGCTCGACAGGACCCAGCGCGCCGAGGTGCATGCGGCCGTCGACCGGCTCTACGACACCCGCGGCACCCGGTTGTGGGTGGTGTACGTCGACCGCTTCGGCCAGGATCCGGTCGCCTGGGCCGACACGGCCACCGAGCTCAGTGACTTCGGCGACCACGACGCGCTGCTGGCCATTGCCGTCGTCGAACGGTCCTACGCGTTCCGGGTGCCGACCGCCGTAATCGGCCAGTCCGAGGCCGACCGGCTGCAGCGCAACGAGATCGAGCCGATGCTCCGCCGCCAGGACTGGGCCGGCGCGGCGATCACGGCGGCGCAGGGCCTCGACGTCGCCCCGCCGCAACCGCTGCACGTGTCGCCGCTGGCCATCGCGATCGTGCTGGTGCTCATCGTCGCGATCGGGCTGGTGCTCTGGTGGTGGCGACGCCGGCGCCGCCGCAAGCGCCGCGCCGCCGAGTTCGAGGCCGCCAAGCGGGTGGACCCCACAGATCCCAACGCATTGGCCGCCATTCCCATCGACGCGCTCGACGACCTGTCGAAGGCGATCGTGGTGGACGTCGACAACGCGGTGCGCACCAGCGACGGCGAACTGGCGATGGCGGTCGGGGAATTCGGCCCGCAGCGCACCGAACCGTTCGTTCGGGCCGTGGCGACGGCCAAAGCGGCATTGGCGCAGGCGTTCTCCGTGCGTCAGACGCTCGACGACGCGATCCCCGAGGCGCCACTGCAGCGACGCGACCTGCTGACCCGGGTGATCGTGTCCGCCGCGACCGCCGACCGCGAACTCGACGCGCAGAGCGAGGCGTTCGAGCAGCTGCGCGACCTGGTGATCAACGCGCCCGACCGGCTGGACACGCTGACCCAGCAGATGGTCGACCTGACGGCCCGTATCGCGCCCGCCGAGCAGACCCTGGCCGGCCTGCGTGCGCAATTCGACGCCGCCGCACTGTCTTCGGTGGCCGGGAACATCGACGCGGCCAAGGAGCGGCTCGCGTTCGCCGATCGTCACATCACCTCGGCGCGGGCGCTGGTGGCGCGGCCCGCCGGCGATCAGATCGGCCTGGTGGACGCCGTGCGTGCGGCCGAGTCGGCGCTGGCGCAGGCTCGCCAGCTGTTCGAGGCGCTCGACAGTGCCGCAGGCGACATCAACCGGGCGGTGGCGAGCCTGCCCGCGGCGATCGCCGACCTGCGTGCCGGTATCGCGCACGCCGGAAGCCTGCTGCAGAAGCCGGACACACCGCAGGCCGCCGAACTCACCGCCGCGCTGAAGAAGGCCAACGACGCGGTGCGCGCCGCCGAGGCCGGCGGGCCGACCGATCCACTGGGCACCTTCACGGCGCTGACCAAGGCCGACGCGGATCTGGACCGGCTGCTGGCCAGCGTGCACGAGCAGCGCGAAGCCGCCGAGCGGCTGGTCCGCGCACTGGACCAGGCGGTGGTCACCGCCCAGTCGCGGATCCGGGCGGTGTCGGACTTCATCGACACCCGCCGCGGCAGCATCGGCCCGGAGGCGCGCACCCGGCTCGCCGAAGCGGGCCGCCAGCTCGAGGCGGCGCAGGCCAAGCGCAGCACCGATGTGAGCGAGGCCGTCGCGCACGCCAACGGCGCGTCCATGCTCGCCGCGCAGGCGCAGTCGCTGGCCAACGACGACGTCCAAGCCGCCCAGCAGACCTTCACCTCGCATTATCCCGGCGGCGGCTCGGACCTGGGGGCGGTGATCGGCGGCATCATCATCGGCAACGTGCTTCGCGGCGGCTTCAGCGGCGGCTTCGGCACGAGTGGCTGGAGCGGCGGGTACAGCGGCGGCCGCGGAATGGGGCGGTCGACGTCGTTCGGCGGCTCGTCGCGGTCGTCGGGCCGCAGCTACAGCGGCGGCGGCGGCCGGTTCTAGGCTCCGCTTCCCCGGCGGGAGAGAAGCGCTAGGCGCCCTTGAGGCGGACGGCCAGGTAGTCGGAGACCTCCGACAGCGCGACCCGGTCCTGGGTCATCGCGTCGCGCTCGCGGATGGTCGCCGACTGGTCCTCGAGCGAGTCGAAGTCGACGGTCACGCAGAACGGCGTGCCGATCTCGTCCTGGCGGCGGTAGCGGCGCCCGATCGCCCCGGCGTCGTCGAACTCGACGTTCCACGACTTGCGCAGTTCGGCCGCCAGGTCGCGGGCCTTCGGCGACAGGTCGGCGTGCCGCGACAGCGGCAGCACCGCGGCCTTCACCGGCGCCAGCCGCGGATCCAGCTTGAGCACGGTGCGCTTGTCGACGCCGCCCTTGGCGTTGGGCGCCTCGTCCTCGGTGTACGCGTCGACCAGGAACGCCATCAGCGACCGAGTCAGGCCGGCGGCCGGCTCGATGACATACGGCGTGTAGCGCGTCTCGGTGGCCTGGTCGTAGTACGACAGGTCGACGCCGGAATGCTTGGCGTGCGTGGACAGGTCGAAGTCGGTGCGGTTGGCCACGCCCTCGAGCTCACCCCACGGGTTGCCCGCGAAGCCGAACTTGTACTCGATGTCGACCGTGCGGTCCGAGTAGTGCGACAGCTTGTCCTTCGGATGCTCGTAGAGCCGTAGGTTGTCGCGGTCGATGCCGAGGTCGACGTACCACTGCAGCCGGGTGTCGATCCAGTACTGGTGCCACTCGGGCGCCGTCGACGGCTCGACGAAGAACTCCATCTCCATCTGCTCGAACTCGCGGGTGCGGAAGATGAAGTTGCCGGGGGTGATCTCGTTGCGGAAGCTCTTGCCGATCTGGCCGATGCCGAACGGCGGCTTGCGCCGCGACGTGGTCACCACGTTCGCGAAGTTCACGAAGATGCCCTGGGCGGTCTCGGGCCGCAGATAGTGCATGCCCTCCTCGGTCTCGATCGGGCCGAGGTAGGTCTTGAGCATCATGTTGAAGTCGCGCGGCTCGGTCCACTGACCCTTGGTGCCGCAGTCCGGGCAGACGATCTCGGTCATCGGCACGGTGTCTGGATCAACGGCGGTGTCGCGCGTCCCCTTCTTCAGGGCGTACGCCTCCTGCATGTGGTCCTGCCGGTGCCGCTTGTGGCAGTTCAGGCATTCCACGAGCGGGTCGTTGAACACCTCGACGTGGCCCGAGGCCACCCACACCTCGCGGGGCAGGATGATCGCGCTGTCCAGGCCGACGACGTCGTCGCGGCCGGTGACCACCGACCGCCACCACTGCCGCTTGATGTTCTCCTTGAGCTCGACGCCCAGTGGCCCGTAGTCCCACGCCGACTTCGTGCCGCCGTAGATCTCACCCGACTGGTAGACCAGGCCACGGCGTTTCGCGAGGTTCGCAACGGTGTCGATGATGGATGCCACGGTGCATCAGCGTAGCGACACCTGAGGGACCGATTGACATGCGTATGCCTGCATGTATTGTGGCTGGCATAATGAAAACCATTCCCACTATTGCTGATGGGGGCGCAGAGGACGGCGGCGGGCCGGTCGAGCACGGCCACCAGCACGGCGCCGCGCCGATGCCCGAGCTGCCCGCACGTGAGGTGCTCGAGACCGCGGGTGAGCTGCTGCGCGCGCTGGCCGCACCGGTCCGCATCGCGATCGTCCTGCAGCTGCAGCAGTCCCAGCGGTGCGTGCACGAGCTGGTCGACGCGCTCGGCGTGCCGCAGCCGCTGGTCAGCCAGCACCTGCGCATCCTCAAGCAGTCCGGCGTGGTGGCCAGTGAGCGCTCCGGCCGCGAGGTGCTCTACCGCCTCGTCGACCATCACCTCGCCCACATCGTGGTCGACGCCGTCGCGCACGCCGCCGAGGACCCGCGATGACGGGCGCCGGCACCGGCGTCCGGGCCACCCGGCAGCGCGCGGCGATCACCGAACTGCTCGGCGAACTCGACGACTTCAGGTCCGCCCAGGAGTTGCACGACGAGCTGCGACGACGCGGCGAGGGCATCGGCCTGACGACGGTCTACCGCACCCTGCAGGCGATGTCCGCGGCAGGCGTGGTCGACACCCTGCGCACCGACACCGGCGAGTCGGTCTACCGGCGCTGCTCGGAGCACCACCACCACCACCTGGTGTGCCGGACGTGCGGGGCGACCGTCGAGATCCAGGGCCGGTCGGTGGAGACGTGGGCCGCGGACATCGCCCGCAGGCACGGCTTCTCCGACGTCAGCCACACCATCGAGATCTTCGGGGTGTGCGGCGCCTGCGCCTCGTCAGCCGAGTAGCGACCGGCGCACGTCGGCGCCGGCCGCGAGCACCATCATGATCAGCGTGCGCAGTGCCTCGTCGGACAGCCCGTTGCCCGGGAAGTTGTAGCGCAGCAACACATCCGCGGTCTTCTTGGAGTTGCGCTTCGCCGACGCGGCAACCGCGGCCTCGCCGCTCTTGGCCGCCAGTGACACCGTGCCCAGCAGCGTGGCGTGCGCGTGTTCGGCGACCTTCGCCCGCAGTTTCGCGTCCAGCGGCTGGTCCCACACCAGCATCTGGGTCAGCGCCACCAGGTCCAGGCCTTCGGCGACGGGCACCACCCGCAGCGAGGCGAACGTCTCGTCGTAGTGCACGGTGATCGCGCCGTCGGATTCCCGCACCACCGGCAGCGCCTCGGTGAGCGCCGACGCCAGCCGCTGCGGCAGGTCGGGTGTGGTCACGGTGCGCCGCTCAGGCCCTGCCGAAGCGACGGTTGCGGCTGACGTACTCCTCGCACGCCGCCCACAGGTCGCGCCGGTCGTAGTCCGGCCAGAGCTTGTCCTGGAAGACGTATTCGGCGTAGGCGGACTGCCACAGCAGGAAGTTGCTGGCCCGCTGCTCCCCCGATGTGCGGATGAACAGGTCGACATCGGGGATGTCCGGCCGGTGCAGGTGCTTGGCGAACGCCGCCTCGGTGATGCGGCCCGGCTTGACCTTGCCGTCGGCGGCCTCCTGCGCCAGCACACGCGCGGCCTCGACGATCTCGGTGCGGCCGCCGTAGTTCACGCAGTAGTTGATGGTGATGACGTCGTTGCCGACCGTCATCTCCTCGGCGATGTCGAATTCCTTGCTCACGCTGCGCCACATCCGGGGCCGAGACCCCACCCAGCGCATCCGCACGCCCATGTCGTTGAGGTTCTCCCGCCGGCGCTTGACCACCTCGCGGTTGAACCCCATCAGAAACCGCACCTCGTCGGTGCTGCGCTTCCAGTTCTCGGTGGAGAAGGCGTACACCGTCAGGTGTTTGATGCCGATCTCGATGGCGCCGCAGGTGATGTCGATGAGCACCGCCTCGCCCATCTTGTGGCCCTCGGTGCGGCCGAGCCCGCGCTGGGTGGCCCAGCGGCCGTTGCCGTCCATCACCACGGCGACGTGCTGGGGCACCTGGTCGGCCGGGATCTTCGGCGCGGCGGCCTTGCTGGTGTGCTGCGGCGGGCGGCAGAACGGGCCGTTGGTCTTCGGCGGCAGCTCGGGGAACACCACCGGCCACGTCGACTTGTCGGGGAAGGTGGGGTAGTCGTCGGGCGCCGGGTCGAGTTGCGGGAATTCGCCTTTCCGCGCCCTCTTCTTGCGCTCAGCCGCCTGCGGCAAGCTGTTCGCCTGGTTCGTCGCCACGGTGGACATCCTGCCCCAACCGCGCGATGCGGTGGTCGGCGACCGTGCGATCCATCCGATAGAAACGCTCGACCAGCGGCAACGTCTGCAACTGTCGCTCCAGGTGCCACTGCAGATGCGCCGCGACCAGTCCGCTGGCCTGACTGCGGTGCGCCGAGGACGACGCCTCGGCCGCATCCCAGTCGCCGTCGTGCAGCGCGGCCATCAGGTCCACCACCCCCTGCGGCGGCGTCACCGACCCCGACGGCCTGCAGTGCACGCACACGCTGCCGCCCGCGCCCACGTGGAACGCCCGGTGCGGACCGGGGGTGGCGCACCGGGCACATTCGGTGAGCGCCGGCGCCCACCCGGCGATCCCCATGGCGCGCAGCAGGTAGGCGTCGAGCACCAGCTCCCGGGGGCGGCTGCCCTCGGCGACCGCCCGCAACGCCCCGACGGTCAGCCTGTGCAGCGCGGGTACCGGTGCGTGTTCCTCGCCCGCCAGCCGTTGCGCGGTCTCGAGCACCGCGCAGGCGCAGGTGTAGCGGCCGTAGTCGCTGACGATGTCACTGGCGAATGCGTCGATGGCCTGCACCTGGGTGACGATGTCGAGGTTGCGGCCCGGGTGCAGTTGAACGTCGATGTAGGCGAACGGCTCGAGCCGGGCGCCGAACTTGCTCCTGGTGCGCCGCACCCCCTTCGCCACCGCGCGGACCAGCCCGTGGTCGCGGGTGAGCAAGGTGACGATGCGGTCGGCCTCGCCGAGTTTGTGTTGGCGCAGCACGACGGCGCGGTCCCGGTACAGCCGCATCGTCACAGTCTTCCACCACGCCCCGACATGAGCCGGTAAGCACGCCGTTACGCTCGGCGGTGATGCTCGACTCGCCATCCCCCCGCCCGCCGCGCACCGCCTTCCCCACCCTCACCGACCAGCTCTATCAACTGGCCAGCGGTGCGGTCAGCTCGGTCGAGCTGGTCGCCCGCTCGCTGGCCGCCATCGAGGCCAGCCAGCCCACCCTCAACGCCTTCCGGGTGGTGCTGGCCGACCAGGCCCGCGCCGACGCCGTCCGGGCCGACCGCCAGCGCGCCGCAGGCGCCCAGCAACCGCTGCTCGGCATCCCGATCGCAGTCAAGGACGACGTGGACATCGCCGGGGTGCCCACCCGCTTCGGCGCCGACGGGACGGTGCGCCCGGCGCGTGAGGATTCCGAGGTGGTGCGCAGGCTGCGGGCCGCCGGTGCGGTCATCGTCGGCAAGACCAACACCTGCGAGCTGGGCCAGTGGCCCTTCACCAGCGGGCCGGCGTTCGGCCACACCCGCAACCCGTGGTCGCGCGACCACACCCCCGGCGGCTCGTCGGGCGGCAGCGCTGCGGCCGTGGCCGCCGGCCTGGTCACCGCGGCGATCGGCTCCGACGGCGCGGGCAGTGTGCGGATCCCGGCGGCGTGGTGTCACCTCGTCGGCATCAAACCGCAGCGCGGGCGCATCTCCACCTGGCCGCTGCCCGAGGCGTTCAACGGCATCACGGTCAACGGCGTGCTCGCGCGCACCGTCATCGACGCCGCACTGGTCCTCGACGCGGCGTCGGGCAACGCGGCGGGCGACCTGCACCGGCCGGACCCGGTTCGGGTGGCGGACTTCGTCGGCCGGGCTCCGGGCCCGCTGCGCATCGCGATGTCGACGAAGTTCCCGTTCACGGTCTTCAGGGCGAAACTCCACCCGGAGATCCGCACCGCGATGCAACGCGTCGCGGGCCAGCTCGAACAGCTGGGTCACACCGTGATCGCCGCCGATCCCGACTACACCGTCGGCATGTCGTGGAACTTCCTGTCGCGCAGCACCTCCGGACTACTGGATTGGGCCGAGCGGCTCGGCCCCGGGGTCGAACTGGACAAGCGCACGAAAGCCAACCTGCGGACCGGCCGGCTGTTGTCGGAGCACGTGCTGCGCAAGGCGCGGCGCCGGGAGGCCGCGGCGCAGCGGCGCATCGGGTGGGTGTTCAACATCGCCGACGTGGTGCTGGCGCCGACCACCGCCCTGCCTGCGCCGCCGGTGCACGACTTCGACCGGCGCGGCGGGCTGTCGACCGACCGCACGATGATCAAGGCGTGCCCGGTGACGTGGCCGTGGAATCTACTGGGGTGGCCGTCGATCAACGTGCCCGCCGGCTTCACCGCCGACGGGCTGCCGATCGGAGTCCAGCTCATGGGGCCGGAGGCCAGCGAACCGCTGCTGGTGTCGCTGGCCGCCGAACTCGAGGCCATCAACGGCTGGGTGACCATGCAGCCGGCACGGTGGTGGGACGACGTACCCGGGTGATCCCGGGACCGACAGAGGGTCAGGGATAGGGAAAGACCCGATTCATCCCCCCGCGCGCGGCAATAGCGTCGAGGCCTCACCCGCGTGGAAGCACGCCGGCTCCACGGCGCTTCTGCATGGCAGCGGTCGGCGCATCTTCGCGGCGTGAGGTAGCGCCCTACGCTATCGAGCCCGATTCGTGCTCAATAGCGTCACTTTCGCCGGCAGCCGGGGAAGCGCTGCCGCATCCCAACTGGAGGACGATCGATGAACAGCACGAAGCTCATTCCGCTGTCCGCGGCACTGATGGCGGCAGCCGCCCTCACACCGGCGCCGGTGTCGGCCCAACCTTTCGGACCCGACACCTGTATCAGCGGATTTGTCTGGCGCGAGGCGGCGCCGGGTGACAACGTCTGCGTCACGCCGGCCACCCGCGACGCCACCGCGGCACAGAACGCACAGGCCGTCGCCAATCGGGATCCCAACGGCGCGTTCGGATCCAACAGTTGCAAGCAGGGATTCGTGTGGCGTGAGGCGTTCGACGGCGACGTCGTGTGCGTGACCCCGGACGTGCGGGCCGCCACGAAGGCCGACAACGCCCAGGCGGCATCCAGGAAGGTCGGCACTCAGGCTCCGCCAGCGGCGTCCGCGCAGTTGCGCAGCGTCCTCTTCGAGGTGACGGGGACAGGCACCGTGTACTCGATCGACCTGGATCCGGGCGGTCGCCTTCCCGAGGGCACCACTGCGCCGTTCCACCAGACCACGGCAATCGGCCCGGACGTATCGCTGCTCCAGGTCGTCGTCGTCACCAAGTCCGGTAGCCAGGGGTGCCGCATCACGGTCGACGACACGGTGGTGGCAGAAGTGGCGCCCGGTGACGCGGCGCACTGCACCGCATACCTGTGAACTAGAAACCCAAGCGGCCCAACTGTTTCGGATCGCGCTGCCAGTTCTTGGCGATCTTCACCCGCAGCTCCAGGTACACCTTGGTGCCGAGCAGCTTCTCGATCTGGGTGCGGGCGGCGGTGCCGACTTCCCGGAGTCTGGCACCGCCCTTGCCGATCACGATGCCCTTCTGGCTGTCGCGTTCGACGTAGAGGATGGCATGCACATCGATCAGGTCGTCCCGGTCTTCGCGCGGGTTGATCTCCTCGATCACCACGGCGAGGGAGTGCGGTAGTTCGTCGCGCACACCTTCGAGGGCGGCCTCGCGGATCAGCTCGGCCATCAGCGTCTCCTCGGGCTCATCGGTCAGCTCACCGTCGGGGTAGAAGGCCGGCCCCGGCGGCAGCTGGGCTGCGAACACGTCGATGAGCACGTCGAGTTGTTCGTCGGCGGTGGCCGACACCGGCACGATCTCGGTGTCCGGCCCCACCAGCTCGCTGACCGCCATCAGCTGCGCGGCGACCTTCTCCTTGGAGACCTTGTCGATCTTGGTGACGATCGCGACCAGCGTGGTCCTCGGCGCCACCGCCTTGATCTGCTCGAGGATCCACCGGTCGCCGGGGCCGATCGCCTCGTCGGCGGGGATGCACAACCCGATGACGTCGACCTCGGAGTAGGTGTTCTTCACCAGCTCGTTGAGCCGCTGCCCCAGCAGCGTGCGCGGCCGGTGCAGGCCAGGGGTGTCGACGAGGATGATCTGGAAGTCGGTGCGGTGCACGATGCCGCGGATGGTGTGCCGCGTGGTCTGCGGCCGGTTCGAGGTGATCGCCACCTTGGTGCCCACCAGCGCGTTCGTCAGCGTCGACTTGCCGGTGTTCGGCCGTCCGACGAAACACACGAACCCCGAGCGGAATTCGCTCACGCGGTGACCGTTCCCGCCCGGTCGGTGACGATGACGGCGGCGCCCGGTGACAGCTCGCGCACCGCGGCGACACCGGCGTCGTCGCCCGCCCCGCCGACGAGCACGGCTGCCTCCAGGCCTGTCGCCCCGCTCGACACCGCGGCGGCCACCGCGGCCTGCAGGGCCACCGCGGCCTGCAGGGCCGTC
>NZ_JACKSJ010000087.1 GCF_025821665.1 [Mycobacterium] manitobense | reverse complement strand
GGACTGCGGCGAGGAGGCGGCCGCCGTAATCGAACGGTGCCCGCACGACCTCACCGGCGATCACCAGCGGGTTGGACAGCGTGGAGCGGACGAACGCCGCGAACTCGGCGTGCAGCGCCGGATTGCCGAGCCCGCGCAGCACCTGGCCGGAGGCCTGGATGACGTCGCCGCCCAGGCCGGCGGTCAGGCCGACGGTCTTGGAGATGGTCGCAGCCAGCACCTCGAGCGGGTTCTCGAACGCCGACAGCTCGACGGCCGCCGCCGAGCGGATGTCGGTCAGGGTGGGCATGGCGGGGGTCGCCACCACGGGGTTGACGGCCAGTGCGCCGGCACTCGCCACGGCGACGCCGGCGACCATGAACTTCACGCGATGCGATGCCGCGGCGCCGCGCGACGGAACGTCGCGCACCGGCGAGTCGACGCTG
>NZ_JACKSJ010000086.1 GCF_025821665.1 [Mycobacterium] manitobense | reverse complement strand
GGTCCGCACGCCCGGCCGCCAGTGCCGCGGTCCCACGGCCAGCACCCCGCACCGCCGGTGTACGTCTCACCGTGGACGCCGCCGCGAGACGAACCGTCGCGCGCGGCCGGATTCGGCGCGCCGCCGCCGCGTCCGAAGGCGCCAGGGAAGCGACGCCCGCTGCTGATCGCCGGCGGCATCGTCGCTGTGCTGATCCTTATCGGCGCGGGCATCTTCGGCTTGACCCGCCTCGGCGGCTCGGACCCGGCGCCCTCGCCGCCGCCCACCGCATCCGACGACACCTCGACGACCACCACCACCCGCACGTCCACCACGGAGCCGTCGGCGCCGTCGAACGCCCGGGCGTTCACCATCGCCGACTACATCCGGGAGAACCGGATCGACGAGACGAACATCCAGCGCACCACGCCGGGCGCCCCGGTGATCACCATGCCGATCCCGCCCGGCTGGTCCGACGCGGGTCCCCGCAGGCCGGCATGGGCGTACTCGGCGATCATCCGCGAGACACCGGGCAATCCGGAGCCGCCGACGGTCACGCTGCTGGTGTCCAAGCTCGAGGGCGATGTCGACGCGCAGCGACTGCTCGAGTACGCGCCCAACGAGCTGAAGAACCTGCCGGGCTACGAGTCCGGCGGCGGCCGCAAGGGACAGCTCGACGGACTGGACTCGGTCCATGTGCGCGGCACGTTCCTGCGCGACGGGCTGCGGCGCGACATCGCGCAGACCACGGCCCTGGTGCCGTCGCCGAACGGCCTCTTCGTGCTGCAGATCAATGCCGACGTCGCCGAACCGCAGCGGCAGGTGCTCGACGAGGTGATGGGCGCCATCGACACCCAGACCAAGATCAGCCGCTAACCACGCCGCGCTCAGTGCGCGAAGTGCCGGGACCCGGTCAGGTACAGCGTGACGCCCGCCTTCGCGGCGGCCTCGGTGACGACGTCGTCGCGCACGGACCCGCCCGGATGCACCACGGCCGTCACCCCGCCCTCGGCCAGCGTCTCCAGCCCGTCGGGGAACGGGAAGAACGCATCGGAGGCGGCCACCGCGCCGCGCACCCGATCGCCGCCGCGCTGCACGGCGAGCTTCGCTGCATCGACCCGGTTGACCTGGCCCATGCCGACACCGACGGTGGCCCCGTCGGATGCGACCACGATCGCGTTGGACTTGACCGCGCGGCAGGCCCGCCAGGCGAACACCAGGTCGGTCAGCGTGTCCGGGCCCGCGGGTTCCCCGGTGGCCAGCGTCCAGTTCGCCGGATCGTCGCCTGCAGCGTCGAGCGCGTCGCGCTGCTGCACCAGCAGTCCCCCGCTGATCTGGCGGAACTCGTTGCCGCCGGGCTGCGGTTCGGACGCGACGAGGATGCGGATGTTCTTCTTGCGCTGTAGGATCTCGACCGCGCCGGGCTCGTAGGCCGGCGCGATGATCACCTCGGTGAAGATGTCGGCGACGGTCTCGGCCATCTCGACGCTCACCGTGGTGTTCGTCGCGATCACGCCGCCGAACGCCGACAGCGGGTCACACTCGTGGGCCTTGCGGTGGGCGTCGGCGACCGACGTCGACGAGATCGCGATGCCGCAGGGGTTGGCGTGCTTGATGATCGCCACGCAGATCTGCTCGTGGTCGAACGCCGCACGCCACGCCGCGTCGGCGTCGGTGTAGTTGTTGTAGGACATCTCCTTGCCGTGCAACTGCTCGGCCTGCGCGAGCCCCGGCCACGCCGTTGCGTCGCGGTACAGCGCCGCCTGCTGATGCGGGTTCTCGCCGTAGCGCAGCACCGCGGTGCGCTGCCACGTGCCGCCCACCCAGGCCGGCAGCCGCTGTGCGGGCTCCTCGGGCGCCAGCGTCGATCCCATCCACGACGCCACCGCGACGTCGTACTCCGCGGTATGCCGGAAAGCCAACGAGGCCAGGATTTTCCGCTCGGCGAGCGTGAATCCGCCTGCACGCACCGCGGCCAGCACACCGTCGTAGCCGAGCGGGTCGACGGCGACCGCCACGCTGGGATGGTTCTTCGCGGCGGCGCGCACCATCGACGGGCCGCCGATGTCGATCTGCTCGACGCACTCGTCCATCGACGCGCCAGAGTCGACGGTCTCGCTGAACGGGTAGAGGTTCACCACCACCAGGTCGAACGCCTCGATGCCGAGCTTCTCCAGGGCCGAGACGTGTTCGGGTTTGCGGGTGTCGGCCAGCAGTCCGGCGTGCACGTGCGGATGCAGGGTCTTGACCCGGCCGTCGAGCACCTCCGGGAATCCGGTGACGTCCTCCACCGGAGTCACCGGAACCCCGTTGTCGGCAATGGTTCTGGCGGTCGACCCGGTGGAGACGATGGCCACGCCCGCCTCGTGCAGGCCCCGCGCGAGCTCGCCGAGCCCGCTCTTGTCGTAGACACTGATCAGCGCGCGCCGAATCGGCTTGCGTCCCTCGGTCATCCTATGGTCGCCTTTCGTCCGCTCCAGGTCACGCCGCGAGTCGCCAACGCGGCCAACACATCCACCAGCAGCCGTCGCTCGACTGTCTTGATCCGTTCGTGCAGCGTGGCCTCGTCGTCGCCGTCGAGCACCGCGACGGGCTCCTGGGCGAGGATCGGCCCGGTGTCCATTCCGGCGTCGACGAGGTGCACCGTGCAGCCGGTGACCCGGACACCGTAGGCCAGCGACTCGGGTACAGCGTGCGCGCCAGGGAACGCGGGCAGCAGCGCCGGGTGCGTGTTGACCACGCGGCCGGGGAACCGGCCGAGGAACTGCGCGCCCAGGATCTTCATGAATCCGGCCGACACCACCAGGTCGGGCTGGTGCGCGGCGGTGGCGTCGGTGATCGCGGCGTCCCAGGCGTCCCGGTCGGGGTGGTCGCCGAGACGCACGGTGTACGACGGCACCCCGGCCTCGTCCGCGATGTCGAGCGCCGCGCACGCGCGGTCGGTGCCGACGGCGACCACGCGGGCGGGGTAGTCGCCCGACGCGGCGTCGAGGAGCGAGGCGAGCAGCGACCCGGTGCCGGAGGCCAGTACGACCAGCCGCGCAGGTGCACTCGGGGGCACACGTAGCGGTTGCTGCACCCGCAGCAGCCTAGTCGGCGGGTCTGCGGGACGGATCGCGGGACGCATCCTCGTCGCCGGTCAGGTCGTCGTCGGTGATGAAGTGGTCTTCCGGGTCGACGGGTTCTCCGGGTTCCGCGGCGGCGGGCTCATCGCCCACCGGCTCACCGGGCTCGGGCGGCGGCTCGGGTTCGGGCTCGGTTTCGGGCTCGGGTTCGGCATCGGTGTGGAGTTCCGGGCCGGGCACCGGCTCGGCGTCCGCTTCCGTCTCGGGCGCGGGTTCATCCACCGCGGCCGCCTCGTCCGCAGGCGTGGGCTTCGGAAGCTTCGCCGGTCTCGGGCGGCGCGCGATGCCTCCGGCCATCGACACCGTCAGTCCGCCGATACCGACGAACCACAGGAACACCGCGGGGCCGAAGGTGACCTGGTCGACGCCGACGTCGCCGAAGTTGCCGAGCCGTCCCCCGCCGGCGTGGCCGAGCAGCGCCATTGTCACCGCCGCCGCGAACGAGGCGACCACCAGCTTCGCCGCCGCGGAGGCCAGCGGCACCGGCCTGCGCGCGCACTGCTGGCCGACGGCGACCGCCGCTGCCGCCGCGACGATGAGCAACGCCACCCACACCGGTCCCAGCGGCGGCGTCGGCACCGCAGCGAGCACGGGGAGCGCGGGCACGTCACCCCCGAGCACCGTGAACGAACTGAAGGTCGCCAGCCCGATGTGGGCGCTGGACCCGACGGCCACCGCCGATGCGCCGACGAAGACGTTCGGTGCGTAGAGCACCGACAGCACTGTGAGGCTGAACTGGCCGAACGCTGAGTCGGTGATGGCGTACAGGTCGTGCATCGTCGCCCAGTGCACCACCAGGGATCCGGCGGTCACCACACCCGACAGGCCGACCAGCGTCAGCACCCCGGCTGTCGCGGCGCGGAACGCGTCGGGCAACCAGTTGGGCAGCGGCGAGCCGTGCACCGTGCGGCGACCCACCTGCGACGCCACCCCGAGCGCCGCCCCGATCGCATGCACCGCCAGCACCGCGCCGAACGCCGGCAGTGCGTGCGGGGTCTGCAGGTCGGTGAGCACCGAGGAGGCGTCGTGCACGACCGCCAGGGCGATCGCGGCGATCAGCAGCGGCCCACCCAGCGCCGAGGCGACGACCCACCGGATGACGAACCAGGACGCGCGCTGCGTCATCGCGGCGGCGGTGGTACGCATCGCGCCATAGGTCATCAGCAGCACCGGCAGCAGCGGCATCACACCCAGTTCGCTGCCGCCGATCGACACCGGGACACCGTGCACCCCCAGCCACATGCTGGCGATGGCGCCGAACGTGCCGGTCATGTCGCTGTTGGCGATGACCAGCTGGATCAGCGTCACCGCCGCGATGACGACGAGCGCCACCACCGACGGCCCGAACGCGACCCGAAGCAGGTCCCGCGCCTGGCGGGTCGCGACTGGCCGGTTGTCCACTAGCGGGGCAGCTCCTCGCGCAGGCTGACGTGCGCGTACTTCACGCACGCGCGGCTCAGCTTACGACGGCGCGGGGCCGGACTGCTGCGATGACGGCGATTGCTGCTGACCCGGATTCTGCGAGGTCGGCTGCTGGGGCTGGCCGTAGGTCGGGAAGCCGGTGGGCGGGGTCGGCGGGCCGCTCTGCGAACCGCCCTGGGGGCCGCCGGCCTGGAAGCCGCCGGTGGTGGGCTGACCGGGGTAGCCACCGCCGTACTGCGTGGGGTACCCGCCCGGTCGCTGCTGGGGCAGTTGCTGCTGACCGGGGTGCTGCTGGGGGCCGCCGTAGTAGCCGCCCGGCGCGCCGTACTGGCCGAACTGCTGCTGCTGGTCGTACTTCGGCTTGGGAGCAGGCGGGGTGACGATGCCCGAATCGAACAGCAGTGCGGCGATCGCGGCGCCGGTCTGCAGCAGCGCGAAGATCAGGATCAGCCACAACGCCCAGCCGTAGTCCACGTTGTCCGGCTTCTGGAACATGTTGGTGAGGATCAGCAGGAACCCGAGCACCGAGACGACCGCGACCAGGGCGGTGTAGTTGCGCTGCTTGGGCAGCGTGGCGACGGCGGCGAAGAGGCCGGCCAGCAGCAGCGCGGCCACCGCCAGCGTCATGCCCTCGGTGGTGCCGGACTCCCCGCCGATGCCGGGGATGTTCTCGTACTCGGTGGGCACGTTGGCCTCGAAGACGGGCGCGAACGCATTGAGCAGGAAGCTCAGCAGTCCGAGCACCGCCGCGGCGAGCAGCAGGTAGGACGGCAGCTTGTTCGGCCCTGCCGCGGTGTCACCTGCGGCGTCGGGCACCTTGCCGAACTGCTGCGTCGGCGCGCTGAACTGGGTGGTCGGCTGCTGGGACGGCGGGTATCCGGGGCTACCGGGTGGGTACGACATGGCCTCTCCTGTGCTGGTCGGGCGTCGGGAAGATGTGCACGACGGAGACGCGGTGGTCTCCGGCCGGCACGGACAACCGTGAGCGATTCGTTCCCCACGCTAGCGCACCGACCTGCGAGTGCGGCCAACGACGGGTGGGAAGCCGCGGCCGTTGTGCGCTCAGGCCGACACCAGCACCGGCGCGTCCGCCGAATCCCTTTCGCTGTCCTCGATTTCCCGGACCAGCGGCAGCACCCGGGCGCCGAAGTACTCGATCTCCTCCTGGAAGTGCAGGAACCCGCCGAGGATCAGATCGACCCCGCGTTTGCGGTATGCCGCAATGCGTTCCGCGATCTGCTCGGGCGTGCCGATCAGCCCGGTGCGGAAACCGTCGTTGTACTGGACGAGGTCCTCGAAGCTCGAGTCGGCCCACATGCCCTTCTTGTCGCCGGTCGAGTTCCCGGCCTGTTGCACGGCGCCGCGGAAGCCCTCGACCGCGGGGCGGTTGGCCTTGTCGACGATCTCCCTCAGGACTTCTTTCGCCTCTTTTTCCGAGTCCCTGGCGATGATGAATCCGTTCAGCCCGAAGCGCACCTCGCGGTTCGCCTCACGGGCGTGGCCGCGCACCTCGACGAGCTGCTCGGTGACGCCGTCGAAGTCCTTGCCATTGGAGAAGTACCAGTCCGAGTAGCGGCCGCCGTTGCGACGGGCGGCCGTGGAGTTGCCGCCCTGGAAGATCTCCGGATTGGGCCGCTCGGCGGTGTTGACCGGTTTCGGCTTCAGCGTGAAGTCGTGGATGCGGTAGAAGTCGCCGCGGAAGTCCACGTCGTCCTCGGTCCAGATCTTGCGCAGGACCTGCAGGAACTCAGCGCTGCGCCGGTAGCGCTCGTCGTGTTCGAGCCACGGTTCGCCGAGGTGGGTGAACTCGTCCTTGAACCAGCCCGACACCACGTTGACCGCGAACCGGCCGTTGCTCAGGTGGTCGGCGGTGGCGCCGAGTTTGGCGAGCACCGCGGGCTGCCACAGGCCCGGGTGCACGGCGGCGATCACCTTCAGCCGCTCGGTGGCCAGCAGCAGCGCGAGGCTGAAGCTGGTGGACTCGTGCTGGTACTCGGCGCCGTAGCTGGCCTCGTAGCGGACCTGGCTCAGCGCGTACTCGAAGCCGTTGTTCTCCGCGGTCTGCGCGAGCTTCTTGTTGTACTCGTAGTTCCAGTCGGTGCGCTGCTCGATGGTGCTCGTCACCAGGCCGCCGCTGACGTTGGGCACCCAGTAGGCGAACTTGACGTGGTCGGCGATCCGTTCGGTCGTCATGGTCAGTCATCCCAGCAGCGGGAGCGACGGCCGTCGCGGGTATCGCTCTGGCTGAAGTTATGTGGCCGGCCTCGTGTGATCGACGATCGGCGTCGCGGCGATCCCGTTGAAGCGTGACGCGGTCACCGCGGTGTAGGCGCCCATCATCGGGCTGACCAGGATGTCGCCGACCGCCAGCGGCGGCATCGGGTAGTCGCGGGCGACGACGTCGACGCTGTCGCAGGTGGGGCCTGCCAGCGTGACGACGTCGTCGGCCGCGACGCCCTCGAGTTCGCTCAGCGCCAGGATCGGCGGGTGGACGTCCTCGGTCATCACGTTGGAGTAGCTGCCGTAGACGCCGTCGTCGAGGTAGTGCCACTGCCGGCCGCCGCGTTGGGCGCTGCCGACGACGCTGGTGAGCAGGGTCATCGAGTCGGCGGCGAGGAAGCGGCCCGGCTCGGCCAGCAGGGTGAACTCGCCGCGGCGGGCGCCGAGCACCTCGTCGACGATCCCGGCGACGGCGGAGAGGGTGGGCATCGGCTCGCGGTAGCTGACCGGGAAGCCGCCGCCGATGTCGATCACCCGGGTGGGCACGGCCAGCGTGTCGGCGATGTGGCCGACGAGGTCGAGGGTGCCGCGCAGCGCGGTGCGGTACGGCTCGGCCGTCGACCCCTGGCTGCCGACGTGGAAGCTGAATCCGGCGAACTGGACGCCGGCCGCGAGGACGTGCTTGACCAGCAGTTCGGCCTCGTCGGGTTCGACGCCGAACTTCGTCGACAGGTCGGACTTGGCCGACGGGTTACGGAACGCCAGCCGCACCAGCACCTCGATGTCGTCCGGGCGGCCGGTGAACTTCTGCGCCTCGACGGGGTTGTCGACCACGAAGGTGCGGATTCCGGCGGCGTAGGCGTGGTCGATGTCGGTCGGCTTCTTGACCGGGTGGGTGTGGATGCAGCGCGACACACTCAGCCCGAGCGACCGCAGCAGGTCGATTTCGCCATTCGTGGCGACGTCGAAGCTTCCCCCGCACGCGGCGACGGCCGCGAGCACCGATGGGTGCGGCGCGGCCTTGACGGCGTAGTGCAGGCCGAAGCCGGGCAGATGGGCCGCGAGTTCGCGGTAGCGGGCGGTGACGCGGCCGGCGTCGAGCAGCAGCAGCGGGGTGCCGTGCCGTGCGGCCAGTGCCCGGTAGCGGGCGGCCCCGGTACCCGAGCTTCCGCGCAGTTCCTCACGTAGCAGCGATCGACGTGACCGGACCGTCGCATCCATCCGTTATCTCCTCTGTGGTGGGGCGGCGGACCAGCAGTGTGCTGAACCGCTCGTAGCTGAAGATCGCGAAGACGTAGAAGGCGAGGTCGGCGGCGAGGCTGCCGAGAACCCAGCCCAGCGCGGTACTGCCGACGAGGAACGGGCCGGCGAACAGCGCGGCAGGCCGGATGACGATGCTGTCGATCGCCTCGGCGGGCCCGAACTCCACGGCGATGCTGCGGACGGCGAGTCCGTTGGCGAGGAGCATCCGCAGCACGGTGTTGCGGCCCGCGAGCGATCGGTGGGCCCAGCGCACGCCGTTGACGTAGGCGGTGGCGTAGTAGCCGGCCGACGAGCCGATGGTGCCCGCCACGACCGCGGCGGCGTAGGAGCCGGTGAGCTGATAGGTCGCCAAAGCGCTGCCGACTTCGGCCGTCCATCCCGCGAGTTCGTTCGGCAGGTAACGCCGAACCCATTCCATGACCTTGCCGCGGGCTCGGCGCCGAATCCCCATGGCGGAGACGTTCGTCGGCCCCGCGGCCGGCGTCATGCGTAGTGCACTACGCCTCTGCGCCCGCGACGGCCTTGCCCTTGGGACTAGAACACGTTCTAATTCACGGCATGGACTACGGGCTCGTTCTCTTCACCAGCGACCGGGGCATCGCGCCCGCGGCGGCCGCCAAGCTCGCCGACGACCACGGTTTCCGCACGTTCTACGTGCCCGAGCACACGCACATCCCGATCAAGCGGGAGGCCGCACACCCGACGACGGGCGACGAGTCGCTGCCCGACGACCGCTACATGCGGACGCTCGACCCGTGGGTGTCGCTGGGCACGGCGTGCGCGGTGACGTCGCGGGTGCGGTTGTCGACGGCGGTGGCCCTGCCGGTCGAACACGACCCGATCACCCTGGCCAAGTCGATCGCGACGCTCGATCACCTGTCCGGCGGGCGGGTCTCGCTGGGCGTCGGATTCGGCTGGAACACCGACGAACTCGCCGACCACAACGTTCCGCCCGGCCGCCGGCGCACGATGCTGCGTGAGTATCTCGAGGCGATGCGGGCGCTGTGGACCGAGGAGGAAGCCTCCTACGACGGCGAATTCGTCAAGTTCGGGCCGTCGTGGGCATGGCCGAAGCCGGTGCAGTCGCACATCCCGATCCTGGTGGGCGCCGCAGGCACCGAGAAGAACTTCAAGTGGATCGCCCGCAGCGCCGACGGCTGGATCACCACGCCGCGCGAATTCGACATCGACGAGCCGGTGAAACTGCTGCAGGACACCTGGGCGGCGGCGGGTCGCGACGGCGCGCCGCAGATCGTCGCGCTGGACTTCAAACCGGACCCCGACAAGCTGGCGCACTGGCGCGAGATCGGCGTCACCGAGGTGCTGTTCGGACTGCCGGACAAGTCCGACGCCGAGGTCGCGGGATACGTCGAGCGGCTGGCCGGGAAGCTCGCGGCACTGGTGTAGCTCGCAGCCGAACGTGAGCTTGTGTTCGAAGATCTCCTCGAATCTCGCGCACAAGCTCACGTTCGCGCGTGACGGGGCCCCTAGGCCAGCGTCGCGAGGTTCGTCGTGCCGTCGTTCGTCACGGCGATCGCCGCCCCCAGCGGGTCGCCTTCGGTCATGAGCGCCACCAGGTCCGCGTCGGTGGTGAGCGCCATGAAGCGACTGCCGTCGGCGTCGAGCCTGCCGATGATCACGCCCGTGGTGTCCGGCCAGTCATAGCGCACGGAGTACGTCTCGATGGTGCCGCGGCCGTCGGCGTTGCGGGTGACCGCGACCTTCGGCAGCGCGGCGATGTCGGCCTGCAACTCCCTGCTGCGATCCGCCGCCCAATCGGCGGGCTCGGTGGAGTACACGCCGACCGAGTACTTGCTCATCACACCGCCGTTAGCGCCGACCAGTCCGAAACTGCCCGGCTTGTCCCGCATCTCGGCGACAGTCTCGGCGATGCCGTGCAGCGAGTAACTGTTGCCGGGCCCGCCGAAGTAGGGCAGCCCGCCGGTGAGCGTCAATCCCCGTGGATCGTCCGGCGCGAGTCCGAACGCGTCACAGACGGCGAACACCGGGAACGGGAAGCAGCTGTAGAGGTCGAACGTCGCCACGTCGTCGATGCCGATGCCCGCAACCCGGAGCGCTTCCGCGACAGCCTGTTCCGCGGAGACGCTCACGCTGACGTCGGGGCGGTCCAAGAGGTCCTGCTCGGTCTGGTCGGCGTGACCACGCAGGTACACCCACTTCTCCTGCGGCACCCCGAGCCGGCGTGCCGCGGCCACCGACATCACCAGCGCCGCCGCGCCCTGGTTCACGGTGTCGCGAGCGACCAGCAGCCGGGGATACGGGTCGCAGATCATCCGGTTCTCGTCGGTGACGGTGACGATCTCATCGACCGACCGTTCCACCGGGGACGATGAGAACGGGTTCTTGGCAGCGACTTTCGAGAACGGCGAGAACAATTCGGCCATCTCGCGGCGGTAGTCGGCGACGCCGAGCCCCAGCCGGGCGCGACGCGCGTTGTCGAGCAGCCCGTACTGCACGGGTGCGCCCGTCAGTCCGTGCCCCGCGGTGTATTCGCTCATGTACTGCTCGAAGCCGTAGCCACGGTCTTCGAGTTGTCCGCCGACGTGTTCGGTGAAGTCCGGCTTGTCGTCTCGGGCGGAGTAGTACTTCGCCGTCGACCCAGGCTCGGAGCCGACGATCAACGCCACCTCGATGTCGCCCGCGGCGATCGCCCCGGCGAACTCCGTCATCACCTTCTGCGGCCCGTTGCCGCCGATGGGCTCGAGCACCGCTCGCGCGGGGTCGGCGCCGATGCGTTGGGCGACCGAGCGCAGATAGTTGTCCGAGGCGCCCAGCGGCGGGTCGGCGAACGGCGTGCAGATCTCGAACTGGCGCAGCCCGACGAACACCTCGATGGCCTCGGCCACGTCATCGGCCGAGGCGCCCGTGTCGGCCAGCGCCGCCCGCACCGCGGCGGTGGCGAGGTCGACAGCCGACAGTCCGCGGTAGTCCGGGTCGTCGATCCGTTCGGTGAACTGGCCGACGCCGACGATGACGGGCGTGCGGGGATCAACCGGCATCACGGACCTCCTGAGAAGTGTTACTTCGTCAGGCTAACCGAAAACTGGAACGTGTTCCAATCCGCCGCCTGCCAAAAGCGAGACTGCGGCCAGATCGCGAAACCCGGAGGATTCGCGATCTGACCGCAGTCTCGACGTGCTGTCTAGAGGCTTTCGAGCAGCTCGCGAGCCAGCGTGGCCGTCTCCGACGGCGTCTTGCCGACCTTCACGCCCGCGGCCTCCAGCGCCTCCTGCTTGGCGGCGGCGGTGCCCGACGAACCTGACACGATGGCGCCGGCGTGGCCCATGGTCTTGCCCTCCGGCGCGGTGAAACCCGCGACGTAGCCGACGACCGGCTTCGAGACGTTTTCCTTGATGTAGTCGGCGGCCCGCTCCTCGGCGTCGCCGCCGATCTCGCCGATCATCACGATGACCTTCGTCTCGGGGTCCTTCTCGAACGCCTCGATGGCGTCGATGTGGGTGGTGCCGATGACGGGGTCGCCGCCGATGCCGATCGCGGTCGAGAAGCCGAGATCGCGCAGCTCGTACATCATCTGGTAGGTCAGCGTGCCGGACTTCGACACCAGGCCGATGGGGCCCTTGCCGGTGATGTTGTTCGGCGTGATGCCGACCAGCGACTCGCCGGGGGTGATGATGCCGGGACAGTTCGGCCCGATGATGCGGGTCTTCTCGCCCTTCTCGACGTTATAGGCCCACGCATACGCGCTGTCCTGCACCGGGATTCCCTCGGTGATCACGACGAGCAGCGGGATCTCGGCGTCGATGGCCTCGATGATCGCGTCCTTCGAGAACGAGGGCGGCACGAAGGCGATCGACACGTCGGCGCCGGTCTCCTTCATCGCCTCGGCGACACTGCCGAACACCGGCAGCTCGACCTCGTTGCCGTCCTTGTCTTCGTGCTTGACAGTGGTGCCCGCCTTGCGCGCGTTCACCCCGCCGACGATCTGCGTGCCGGCCTTGAGCATCAGCTTGGTGTGCTTCGTGCCTTCACCGCCGGTGATGCCCTGGACGATGACCTTGCTGTCTTTGTTCAGGAAGATTGACATCCGTTGCTTTCCTTACTTGTTCGCCAGCTCGGCGGCCTTGTCGGCGCCCTCGTCCATGGTGTCGGCCTGGATGACCAGCGGGTGATTCGCCTCGGCCAGGATGCGCCGGCCCTCTTCGACGTTGTTGCCGTCCAGCCGGACGACCAGCGGCTTGTTGGCCTCGTCGCCGAGGATCTTCAGCGCGTTGACGATGCCGTTGGCCACGGCGTCGCAGGCGGTGATGCCGCCGAACACGTTGACGAACACGCTCTTGACCTGGCTGTCGTTCAGGATGACGTCGAGGCCGTTGGCCATCACCTCGGCCGAGGCGCCGCCGCCGATGTCCAGGAAGTTGGCGGGCTTCACGCCGCCGTGCTTCTCACCGGCGTAGGCGACGACGTCCAGCGTGGACATCACCAGGCCCGCGCCGTTGCCGATGATGCCGACGGCACCGTCGAGCTTGACGTAGTTGAGGTCGTTCTCCTTGGCCTTGAGCTCGAGGGGATCGGTGGCGTCCTTGTCCTCGAACTCTTCGTGGTCCTCGTGCCGGAAGTCGGCGTTGGCGTCGAGGGTGACCTTGCCGTCGAGGGCCAGGATCTGGTCGTCGGGCGTGCGCACCAGCGGGTTCACCTCGACCAGGGTGGCGTCCTCCTTGACGAACACCTCCCACAGCTTGGCGATGGTCACCGCGGCGGCGTCGAGCACCTCAGCGGGCAGGTGGCCCTGCTCGGCGATCGAGCGGGCGACGGCCTCGTCGACACCCTTGGTCGCGTCGACGGGGACGCGAGCCAGCCGGTCGGGCTTGGTGGCGGCGACCTCTTCGATCTCCATGCCGCCCTCGACCGAACACATCGCCAGGTAGGTGCGGTTGGAGCGGTCGAGCAGGAACGAGATGTAGTACTCCTCGGCGATGTCGCTGGCCTCGGCGACGAGCAGCTTCTTCACCACGTGGCCCTTGATGTCCAGGCCCAGGATGTTCTGCGCGTGGGTGAAGGCCTCGTCGGCGTTGGCGGCGTACTTCACGCCACCGGCCTTGCCGCGGCCGCCGACCTTGACCTGTGCCTTGACCATCACGGGCTTGCCGATTTCCTCGGCGATGGCCTTGGCGTCCTCGGCGGTATCCGTCACCCGTCCGGGCGTGGTGGGCACGTTGTGCTTGGCGAACAGCTCTTTCGCCTGGTATTCGAAGAGATCCATGGGCTCACTGTCTGTCTTGGGTTGACGTCGAGGGTTGCGCCTGACCGGCTCGGGGGAACCTTATCGACACCGCAGTGACGCGTCGGCACCGCCTACCTCTCATGTGGCAGATCTCACCGGCGGCCGTCAGTGATACAGGTCACAAAACCTGCTGGAATAGTCCCACAGGTTGCCACCAACATTGGAATTTGGTTAACGTGCCTCTGGTCTTCGATAACGTTCAGGTCACGGATAGAAGGACTATTCAGGTTGGCGCAGCACCGTTCGTCCCCTACTCCGCAAGGAGCCTCGACGAACGCTCGGCAATGGCGGTCCAATCCGTACTTCGAGCATCAGACCGAGATCACCGACATCATCCCGTTCAACGAGTTCGGCGGTCTCGGCGACCTCGAGTTCCGCGACCACACCGCGTTCGACCGGGAATCGCAGGTCATCCACGCTCCTGAGCTCGACGATCTGCACGACTGCAACGAGACGCCGCTCCGGCTGGCCGTTCCTTCAGAGTTCCGTGCCGACGTGGCAACCGATTCCCGCACCGCCCACTCGCGGCGCGCCCGGCAGTCGACCCACGCCTACCGCGACAGTCACACCGACGTCAGCGACGGATCGGCCGCCACCGACATCATCGACATGGCGGGCAGGCGCGGCCTTCACCGCAAAGAGTCCGCAGGCGCTGTCAAGAGCCGGCTGATGATCGCCGCCATGGCCGCCGGTGCGACCGCCGCGGGCGCCTACTCGATGAGTAACGCCACCGAGCCGGTCCCCGGCGACACCGTGCTGGCCGCCGGCGAGACGGCCGTGAACGGCGCCTCGGTCACCGGTTCGGTCGACGGCATGCAGATCGTCACGGTCGCCTCGAACGCCGAGGCGTCGGTGCACGCCGAGGAGATCACCAAGGCCGCCGCCTTCGCCCAGGAGCGCGCGGAGCGCGAGGCGCGTCAGATGCGCCCGCTGTTCGTGATGCCCACCCGCGGCGTGTGGACGTCGGGCTTCGGCTACCGGTGGGGTGTGCTGCACGGCGGCATCGACATCGCAGGTCCGATCGGCACCCCGATCCTGGCCGCCTCTGACGGCGTCGTGGTCGACGTCGGCCCTACCGCCGGATACGGCGCCTGGGTCAAGCTGCGCCACTCCGACGGCACCGTCACCCTCTACGGCCACCTCAACACGTGGAGCGTCTCCATGGGCGAGCGCGTGATGGCCGGCGACCAGATCGCCACCATGGGAAACCGCGGTAACTCGACCGGTCCCCACCTGCACTTCGAGGTGCTCCTCAACGGCTCGAACCGGATCGATCCGGTCGGCTGGCTGGCGAAGCGGGGAGTCAGCACCGGCAGCTATGTTGGCTGAGTGAGCGACGGAGTCTTCCCGAGCGGCCCTTCCTCAGACCAGACGCGCATCATCCGGCGTCAGCCCGACAGCGCGACCCCGTCGACACCTGTTCCCGTTCAGGACGAGTCGCAGACCGGCATCATCCGCCGCCACCCCACCGGCGAACTGCCCGCGATGCCCGAAGGCGAACCGCAGACCAGTTACATCGAACCCGCATCGCTGCAGGAGACCGGTTACATCCCGCGTCCCAGGCCGACGGCCATCCCGAAGCAGGCGGGCGACGCCGACCCGCGAACGGCCGTGGCCGCCGCGGTGGTCAGCATCGTCAGCGGCTGGGCCACCGCGGTCATCGCGACCGATCTGATCACCGGGTGGTGGCGCACCGACCGGCTGTTCTGCGTGGCCGTCGGGTTCCTCAGCGCGATCACCGCCGCGGCGATCATCGGCGGGCTCGTTCTGTTGCTGCTGCGCCGCCGGATGGGTCGGCTGCTGATCGTGGTCGGCTCGGTGATCAGCCTGCTCATCTTCGCCAGCCTGTTCGTCGCGGGTGCCAAGCTGCCGCCCGTCGTCTATGCCATCCCGGTGCTGCCGTTGGCCGGCATCGCGCTGACGATGCTGCCGTCGACGGCCAGGTGGAGCCGGTCCTCTCCTGCCGACCACGCTGCGCCCACGGCGTAGAAGTGCGAGAGGCACGCGCCGTGCACGCGGAGTCGACGGTGAAATCGCCGCGCTGACCGGGTGTCTGCCGTTGTTATGTTGATCCGGTGAACCCGTGGCAACACCAGCAGCCTTACGTTGCCCCGCCGGGATACCCGCCGTTCGCTCCCCCGGTTGACCCGCGGCCGAGCGGCGCGACTGCCATCACCGCCGGCATCCTCGGCTTCGTCAGCGGTGCCCTGCCACTCATCGGGATGCTGCTGGCGGTCGCCGGTGTCGGCCTGCTCACGGTGCTGTTCGGGGGCTCGGAGGCCAAGGGCGAAGCGGTGGCATTCATGAGCCTGCTGGCGCTCGGTGTGCTCGTCCCGCTGGTCGGCTCGGTGGCGCTGATGATCGCATCGGCGGTGCTGCTGATGCGGGTCGGAGCGGCGCGGTACGTGGTCGCCGTGGTGTGCGCGGCGCTGGTGGCGTACAGCGTCGTCGAACTGGCGACCGGACCGTCGGCGCCGCGGATCGACACGTCCGACGCCACGTGGTCGGTGCTGCACGTCGTGACGGCCGTGCTGGCGCTGCTGCCGTCGACCGGGCGCTGGTGTGCCGCGCGCAGACGGCGCTGACTAGAGCTTGCTGACCGGCGCGTGGTTGTGCATCAGCTTCACCCGGCCGGCGCTGCCGAAGTCGATCAGCGACATCGCCGACTCCCCGACGCCCGAGACCTCCTCGACGCGGCCCAGGCCGTACTTGTCGTGGGTGACCCGGTCGCCGGGCTCCAGGACGAGCGGAGGGCGCTTGGCCGCCGACGAGCGCGCAGGCGCCGGACGCGGAGTGCCGAACCGGCCGGCACCGCTGACGGGAGCCGAGTACGACGGCGTCGGGTCGGTACGCCGCCAGTCGATGAGCTCCTGCGGGATCTCGCGCAGGAACCGCGACTCTGGGTTGAGCATCGGCTGACCCCAGGACGACCGCACCTTGGCCCGGCTGACGTACAGCCGTTGGCGTGCGCGGGTGATGCCGACGTAGGCCAGCCGACGTTCCTCGGACAGCTCCGTCGGATCGCCGAGCGCCCGCATGTGCGGGAACATCCCGTCCTCCCAGCCGGTGACGAACACGACCGGGAACTCGAGGCCTTTCGCGGTGTGCAGCGTCATCATGGTCACCACGCCTGCGCCGTGCTCGGGCAGTTCGTCGGCGTCGGCCACCAGTGACACCCGCTCGAGGAACTTCGCGAGGACGCCGGTGTCGGGGATGTCCTCGTCGACGGGCTCGTCGTCGGCCAGCGCCTCGGCGTTCGCCAGGTCGATGCTGAATTCGTGTGCGACGCTGACGAGTTCGTTGAGGTTGTCGAGACGGGCGAGGTCCTGCGGATCGCTGGACGCCTCCAGTTCGGCACGGTAACCGGTGCGGTCGAGAACAGCTTCGACCACGTCGCCGAGCTCGTCGTCGAGGCGTCCGCGCAGTTCGTCGAGCATCGTGACGAAGCCGGAGATGCACTTCTCCGCCCTGGTGTTCAGCATCGGCACCCGGCCCTCCGCGGCGGCCTGCAGGGCGTCGTTGAAGCTCGAGCCGGTGTTCTCGGCGTAGACGGCGACGCACGCCTCGGCCCGGTCGCCGATGCCCCGGCGCGGGGTGTTCAGGATGCGCCGCATGCTCACAGAGTCCCCGGGATTGTCGAGCACCCGCAGGTAGGCGACGATGTCCCGGATCTCCCTGCGCTCGTAGAACCGGACGCCGCCAACCACCTTGTAGGGGATGCCGGCGCGGATGAACACCTCTTCGAGCGCACGTGAGGAGTTGTTGGTGCGGTAGAACACCGCGACATCGTTGTAGGTGATGTCGCCGCGGTCGGCAAGGGCGTCGATCTCCTGCGCGACGAAGCGGGCCTCGTCGTGCTCGTTGTCGGCGACGTAGCCGACGATCAGTTCGCCTGCACCCTCGTCGGTCCAGAGCCGCTTCTCCCGACGGCCGGTGTTCCGGGCGATGACGGAGTTCGCGGCGTTGAGGATGTTCTGCGTCGAGCGGTAGTTCTGTTCCAGCAGAATGGTCGTCGCGTTCGGGTAGTCGCGCTCGAAGTCCTCGATGTTGCGGATGGTGGCGCCGCGGAAGGCGTAGATCGACTGGTCGGCGTCACCCACCACGCACAGCTCGGCCGGCGGCACGCCTGTGGTGTCGTCGTCCGGGCCGGCCCGGCCCACCAGCTCGCGCACCAGCACGTACTGGGCATGGTTGGTGTCCTGGTACTCGTCGACGAGGATGTGCCGGAACCGTCGCCGGTAGTACTGGGCGATCTGCGGGAAGCGTTGCAGCACAGCGACCGTCTCGCCGATCAGGTCGTCGAAGTCCAGGGCGTTGGCGCCCCGCAGCCGCCGCTGGTACTCGGCGTAGACCTCGGAGATGATGCGCGGCAGGTCCTCGTCGGCGTTGGAGGCGTCGTAGGCCGCCTGCTCCGGGTCGATGAGCTCGTTCTTCAGGTTGGAGATGCCGTTGGCCAGCAAACGCGGCGAGTACCGCTTGGTGTCCAGCCCCATGTCCTTGCCGATCATCAGCAGCAGCCGCCGCGAGTCGTCGGAGTCGTAGATCGAGAAGTTGGAGTTCAGTCCCGGCAGCAGCGACGCCTGGTTGCGCAGGATCCGCACGCAGGTGGAGTGGAACGTCGACACCCACATCGCGCGGGCCCGCGGGCCCACCAGCCCGACCACGCGTTCGCGCATCTCGGCGGCGGCCTTGTTGGTGAACGTGATCGCCAGCACCTGACCCACACCGACCTCGCGGGCGGCCAGCAGATAGGCGATCCGGCGGGTGAGCACCGCCGTCTTCCCCGACCCGGCGCCGGCGACGATCAGCAGCGGCGAACCCTCGTGCAGCACCGCCTGGCGCTGCTGCGGATTGAGCCCGTCGAGCAACTGGTCGGTTTCCGAGGTGTGGGAGGTGACAGTCATACTGCTCCAAACCTACCGCCGCACGGTGACACCTTTGCGCCGATGTGGCAGTTGGTGGCACACTGATTCGCGTGCTCAGCAAGCGGCGATTTTTCGACGGGTACCGGCCAGCGGTGCCCGTGGTCTAGCTGCTTCTACACAGAGCCCCGCGGTCCGCTTCCGGATCCGGGGCTCGTTTGCTGTGTGAGACCTGGTTCCGGATGACACCATCAAACACACACAACGAGGAGTCACCGATGTCAGTCGAATCCGAAACCACGCACGACATCGACGCGCTGCGTCTGGAGATCGACGAGCTCGACGCCACGATCCTGCAGGCCGTCGCGCGCCGCACCGAGGTGTCCAAGCTCATCGGCAAGGCCCGGATGGCCTCCGGTGGCACCCGCCTGGTGCACAGTCGCGAGATGAAAGTGCTCGAGCGCTACAGCCGGCTGGGCCCGGAGGGCAAGGACCTCGCCATGCTGCTGCTGCGGATGGGCCGCGGCCGCCTCGGTCACTGATTGCCAAGTTCCGCCGGAACTGCATTCCCGGTTGGCAAGTCGCGCGCTTGATGACCGGGAATGCAGTTCCGCGCAACGGTGGCGCTCAGCGGCGACGGGTCACGGGCCGCGCAGTGCGTCGGTCAGCCACGGCGTCAACCACTCCACCGCTTCTGGCGTGGGATGCACGCCGTCGCTGCGCAACCGGATGCCGTCGACGCGTGTGGTGTAGTAGCCGCGCGGGGACAGCTTCTTGTTGAAGTCCAGCACCGACACCTTCGGGCGGTCGCCCACCACCTCGCGCAGCAGGTCGTTCCACTCGTCGGCGCGGTCGGGGTCGTCCTCCGGGTAGAGGCTGCCGTCGGCCTGTTCGGCGCGCCGGTTGTAGGGCGCCGTCGTCACCAGCACCTCCGCCCCGGTCGAGCCGAGGGTGTCGAGCGCCCGCTGCAACTCGCCGCGCAGGTAGGCGTCGTAACCCGACTCGCCGACGTGGGTCCAGTCCCCCTCGTTGACCCGGTCGACGACCTCCCACCGGCCGACCATCAGCAGCACCACGTCGGGGCGGTCGTGATTGATCCGCTGCGCCCACCGGGCCGGCCAGGTGTCGCACTCGGGCTTCTGATTGAGCGTCTCGCCGGTCATCCGGTACGGGCCGCCGCGGGCGATGCCGCAGCCGATGGTCGTGTAGTTGATGAAGCGCAGTCCCGGCGTCGACGGCAGGTAGCGCATCAACGTCCAGGCAACCGAGTCCCCGAACACCGCGACGGTGCGCGTTCCCGGCGGGTGCTGCGTGTCGTTCGTGCCGACGGCGACCGGGATCTCCGGCAGCACCGCCGCCGCCGACGCCACCTCGAGCGGAGGGCCCGCGTCCTCGGCGGGGTGGATGCCGATGGGGACGACGGAGACGGTCACCACCGCAGCCGTCGCCACTGTTGCCACCGCGAGCGGCAGCATCGGCACCGACGACGGCCGCCAGCGCCGGACCGGCTGCTCGATCAGCCACCACGACAGCGCGGCCACCAGCAGTGTGGCCGCGCACCGGGCCGCGAACAGCGGCCACCCCGACCACCCGGTGCGTTCGCCGTTGAGCACCATGAACACCGGCCAGTGCCAGAGGTAGACGCCGTAGGAGACAGCGCCCAGCCATACCAGCGGCGGCAACGCGAGCATGCGCGCCACGGGTCCGCGCTGGTCGAGCGCGACGGTCGCGACCACCAGCAGCGCGGCGGCGGCGACGGCGGTGAACAGCCCGGCCCGGTACTCGGCGGGGCTGCCGGTGGCGTAGTGAGAGAGCACCGCGACACCCGCCAGTCCCACCAGCGAGAGCACCCGCGCCAGCGCGCGTCCCCACCGCGAGCGGATCGGCGTGCCCATCGTGACGGTCGACCAGTCGCGCACCAGCAGCGCCGCGGCGGCCGCTCCGAGCAGCAGCGCCTGCACCCGGGTGTCGGTGCCGAAGTACACCCGGTTGGCCGTGGCGTCCGACGTCAGCAACACCGCCGCGGCGGCCGATGCCGCGGCGCCTGCGGTCGCGAGCCCGAACACCGTCCAGCGCACCGTCCGCAGGCTCGGCACCCGCCGCCGCACGCCGAGCACCCCGATGACGAGGAGCAGCAGCACCGGCCAGACGAGGTAGAACTGCTCCTCGACTCCGAGGGACCACATGTGCTGCAGCGGCGACGGCGGGCTGCCCTGCGCGAAGTAGTCGGTGTGTTGGGCGACGAACGCCCAGTTGGCGGCCCAGAAGAATGTCGCGACGGCGTCGTCGCGCAGTGCGGTCACCGCGTCGGGCGGGAACAGGTCGCGCACCAGGAGCACGGCGGCCACCACCACCAGCAGCGCGGGCAGCAGACGGCGAGCCCGGCGGATCCAGAAGTCGCGCAGCCCGATGCGGCCGGTGCGGCCGAGCTCGTCGAGCAGCAGCGAGGTGATCAGGAATCCGCTGAGGACGAAGAACACGTCGACACCGAGGAAGCCGCCGGGCACCCCCGGCAGTCCCCCGTGCTGGGCCAGCACCAGCGCCACCGCGACCGCACGCAGACCGTCGAGGGCGGGGATGTCACGACCCTTGGCCGGGCTGCGACGCGGGGGTTCGGCTGCGGGGGCGACCCATCGGCGTCGACCGCCGACGCGGACCGGCGCCGCAGTCATGCCATGCCCTCCCATGTCGAGCCCCGAGCATGGAAGTCTATGGGCCGCCGCGGCTCCGATCGTGAAGGCGCGGCGGCGCGTTCGCGACCGACTTGACTACAACGATCTACTTGGTCACAGCGCGATGTCCGCCCGCGCTAACGCGTTAGCGCAATGTACTTCGTGTCGAGGTACTCCTCGATGCCCTCGGTGCCGCCCTCGCGGCCGAAGCCGGATTCCTTGATGCCGCCGAACGGGGCCGCGGCGTCGGAGATCACTCCGCGGTTGACGCCGACCATGCCCGATTCGATGCCCTCGGCGACGCGCAGCGCCCGGTCCAGCGAGCGGGTGTAGACGTAGGCGGCCAGCCCGTATTCGGTGTCGTTGGCGGCGGCGATGCCCTCCTCCTCGGTGTCGAAGCCGGTGATGGGGGCGACCGGGCCGAACACCTCCTCCTTGAGGATGCGGGCGTCGGCGGGGACGTCGGCCAGCACCGTCGCCGGATAGAAGTTGCCGGGGCCGCCGGGGGCGACGCCGCCTACGGCGACCGTCGCGCCGCGCGACACCGCATCGGAGACCAGTTCGGTGACCTTCGACAGCTGCTTGGAGTTGATCAGCGGGCCGAGCGTCGCCGACTCGTCGAGGCCCTTGCCGAGGGTGAACTCGCTCATCCGCTTGACCAGCTTCTCGGTGAACTCCTCGCGCACCGAGTTGGCGACGTGGAAGCGGTTGGCGGCCGTGCACGCCTCGCCGCCGTTGCGCATCTTGGCCAAGATCGCGCCGTCGACCGCGGCGTCGATGTCGGCGTCGTCGAACACCACGAACGGTGCGTTGCCGCCGAGTTCCATCGACGTGCGCAGCAGCTTGTCGGCCGACTGCTTCACCAGCGACTTGCCGACGCCCGTCGACCCGGTGAACGTCAGCTTGCGCAGCCGGCCGTCGTCGATCAGCGCTTCGGTGACCGGGCCGGGGCTGCTCGTCGGCAGCACCGACAGCACGCCCTTGGGCAGCCCGGCCTCGTCCATCAGCTTGGCCAGGTAGAGCATCGTCAGCGGCGTCTCCTGCGCCGGCTTGACGATCATCGTGCAGCCGGCGGCGAACGCCGGACCCATCTTGCGGGTGCCCATCGCCAGCGGGAAGTTCCACGGGGTGATTGCGTAACACGGCCCGACGGCCTGCTTGGTGACGATGATGCGACCGGTGCCTGCCGGGCTCGGGGTGTAGCGGCCGCCGATGCGCACCGCCTCCTCGGCGAACCACCGGAAGAACTCGCCGCCGTAGGTCACCTCGCCCTTGCTCTCGGCGACCACCTTGCCCATCTCGAGCGTCATCAGCGCGGCGATGTCGTCGGCCTGCTCGGTGATCGCCTCGAACACCGACCGCAGGATCTCGCCGCGCTTGCGCGGCGCGGTCGCGGCCCACTCGGCCTGCACCGCGCACGCGGCGTCCAGGGCGGCGACGGCGTCCTCGGCTCCCGCGTCGGACACCGTGGCGATCACCTGGTCGTCGCTGGGATCCAGCACGTTGAACGTCGACGACGTCGTGCGCTCCTCACCGCCGATCCACAGCCCGGTGGGTACTGACTTCAGCAGCGCGGTGGTGTCCATACATCCATCATTTACACCTTTGATCCCGCGCCCGCACTAGGGTCGGAAACATGAGTGCCGACACCACCATTCCCGACATCTCCGCGACTCCCGCGTGGCAGGCGCTGCAGCGCCACCATGACGAGATCGGTGGCCTGCACCTGCGCGAGCTGTTCGCCGACGACCCGGCCCGCGGCACCGAACTGACGCTGAAGGTCGGCGATCTCTACATCGACTACAGCAAGCACCGCGTCACCCGCGAGACACTCGAGCTGCTGCTCGACCTGGCCCGCGCGGCCCGCCTGGAACAGCGCCGCGACGCGATGTACTCGGGGCTGCACATCAACACCTCCGAGGACCGGGCCGTGCTGCACACAGCGCTGCGGCTGCCCCGCGGTGTCGAGTTGGAGGTCGACGGGCAGAACATCGTCAAGGACGTCCACGACGTGCTCGACCGGATGGGCGATTTCACCGACCGGCTGCGCAGCGGGGAGTGGACGGGTGCCACCGGTGAGCGCATCACGACGGTGGTCAACATCGGCATCGGCGGGTCCGACCTCGGTCCGGTGATGGTGTACGACGCGCTGCGGCACTACGCCGACGCCGGGATCTCCGCACGCTTCGTGTCCAACGTGGACCCCGCCGACCTCGTCGCCAAGCTCGACGGACTCGACCCCGCCACAACGCTTTTCATCGTCGCGTCGAAGACGTTCTCGACGCTGGAGACGCTGACCAACGCGACCGCCGCGCGGCGCTGGCTCACCGACACCCTCGGCGACGCGGCGGTGTCCAAGCACTTCGTCGCGGTGTCGACCAACAAGAAGCTGGTCGACGACTTCGGCATCAACACCGACAACATGTTCGGATTCTGGGACTGGGTCGGTGGCCGGTACTCCGTCGACAGCGCGATCGGCCTGAGCGTGATGGCGGCGATCGGCAGGGAACGCTTCGCCGACTTCCTCGCCGGCTTCCACCTGATCGACGAGCACTTCAAGTACACGCCGCTGGAGTCCAACGCGCCGGTGCTGCTCGGCCTGATCGGGCTCTGGTACTCCGACTTCTTCGGCGCGCAGTCGCGGGCGGTGCTGCCCTACGCCAACGACCTGTCCAGGTTCGCGGCGTACCTGCAGCAGCTGACCATGGAGTCGAACGGCAAGTCGGTGCGGGCGGACGGAACACCCGTCACCACCGACACCGGGGAGATCTTCTGGGGTGAGCCGGGGACCAACGGCCAGCACGCGTTCTATCAACTGCTGCATCAGGGCACGCGTCTGGTGCCCGCCGATTTCATCGGCTTCAGCCAGCCCACCGACGATCTGCCCACCGCTGACGGCGACGGCAGCATGCACGACTTGTTGATGAGCAACTTCTTCGCCCAGACGCAGGTGCTGGCGTTCGGCAAGACCGCCGACGAGATCGCCGCGGAAGGCACCCCTGCTGACGTGGTGCCGCACAAGGTGATGCCCGGCAACCGGCCGACCACGTCGATCCTCGCGACCAAGCTGACCCCGTCGGTGGTGGGGCAGCTCATCGCGCTCTACGAGCACCAGGTGTTCACCGAGGGCGTGGTGTGGGGCATCGACTCGTTCGACCAGTGGGGCGTGGAACTGGGCAAGACCCAGGCCAAGGCGCTGCTGCCGGTGATCACCGCCGACGCGTCCCCCGAGGCGCTGTCCGACGGTTCCACCGACGCTCTCGTGCGGCGCTACCGGCAGGAGCGCGGTCGCTCGGCCTGAACGCAGTTCGGCGCGGAAACCCACCCTATGTGTGGGTTCCGCGCCGAATCGCTAGCTTGTGTCAGCCGGCCGGGATGGTGCCGCAGATGTTCGGGGCGACGCACCCGCTCACCCCGCCGGGGCCGGCCACGCCGGACGGCCCACCGGGAATCGCGACCTCAGCGCCGTCGGGGCCTGCCGCAGCGGCCGGACCACCCGGGACCACGGCTTCCGCGCCGCCCGGGCCTGCCGCAGCGGCCGGACCACCGGGAACCGCGGCAGCATTGGCGCCGTCCGGACCCGACCACCGGGAACCGCGGCAGCATTGGCGCCGTCCGGACCC
>NZ_JACKSJ010000085.1 GCF_025821665.1 [Mycobacterium] manitobense | reverse complement strand
GCCGCCCGCGCTCAGGGGCGCCCGCCGACGACGGGATGACGGCGGTGCTGCCGGTCGTCCCCGCCGGTGCGCCGCCGACGCGCGATCCCATCGATGTGGTGAAGGCCGCCCTCGACGGCACGCCTCCGCCACCGCCGCCGCGCCGCCGGGGCCGCGGCAGTGGTGACGGGCCGTCGGACCCGCCTCCGGGCGGGACGCCGAGCTGGCGTGAGCAGATCAACTGGAGGTGGGTGCGGCGCGGTCTGATCGTGGCCGCCGCGGTGCTGATCCTGCTGCCGCTGATCACGTTCGGCATGGCCTACATGATCGTCGACGTGCCCAAACCCGGCGACATCCGGACCAATCAGGTGTCGACGATCCTGGCCAGCGACGGCAGCGAGCTCGCCAAGATCGTGCCGCCGGAGGGCAACCGTGTCGACGTCACCATCGACCAGATCCCGGTCTCGATGCGCGACGCGGTGATGGCCGCCGAGGACCGCGACTTCTACTCCAATCCCGGCTTCTCGTTCACCGGGTTCCTGCGCGCCTTCAAGAACAACATCTTCGGCGGCGACGTGCAGGGCGGTTCGACGATCACCCAGCAGTACGTGAAGAACGCGCTCGTCGGTTCGGAGCGCTCCGGGCTGGGCGGTGTCACGCGCAAGGCCAAGGAACTGGTCATCTCGACGAAGATGTCGAGTGAGTGGTCCAAGGACCAGGTGCTGCAGTCCTACCTCAACATCATCTACTTCGGCCGCGGCGCCTACGGCGTGGCGGCCGCCTCCACCGCCTACTTCGGCAAACCCGTCGAGCAGCTGACGGTGGCCGAGAGCGCCCTGCTGGCCGCGCTCATCCAACGGCCGTCGACGCTGGATCCCGCGGTCGATCCCGAGGGCGCCGCGGAGCGGTGGAACTGGGTGCTCGACGGCATGGTCGAGATCGGTGCGCTGTCGGCCACCGACCGGGCCGCCCAGGTGTTCCCACCGACGGTGCCGCCGGAGCAGGCGCGCGCGCAGAACCAGACCACCGGGCCCAACGGTCTGATCGAGCGCCAGGTCACCAAGGAACTGCTGGAACTGTTCGACATCAACGAGCAGACGCTCAACACCGAGGGCCTGCAGATCACCACCACCATCGACCCGAAGGCGCAGAGGGCCGCCGAGGAGGCGGTCACCGAGAACCTGGACGGTCAGGATCCGGACATGCGCTCGGCGGTGGTGTCGATAGACCCGAAGACCGGCGGGGTCAGGGCCTACTACGGCGGTTCGGATGCCAACGGCTTCGACTTCGCGCAGGCGGGTCTGCAGACCGGTTCGTCGTTCAAGGTGTTCGCGCTGCTCGCCGCGCTGCAGCAGGGGATCGGCCTCGGCTATCAGGTCGACAGCTCACCGGTGAGCGTCAACGGCATCGAGATCAGCAACGTCGAGGGCAACAGCTGCGGCACCTGCAACATCGCCGAGGCGCTCAAGCGGTCGCTGAACACCAGCTACTACCGGCTGATGCTGAAGCTGAAGAACGGCCCGCAGGACGTGGCCGACGCCGCGCACCAGGCCGGCGTCGCGGAGAGCTTCCCCGGCGTCGAGCACACCTTGAGCGAGGACGGCCAGGGCGGCCCGCCGAACAACGGCATCGTGCTCGGGCAGTACCAGACCCGGGTGCTCGACATGGCGTCGGCGTACGCGACGATCGCGGCGTCGGGCGTCTACCGCAAGCCGCACTTCGTGCAGAAGGTGGTCAACTCCCAGGGCGACGTGCTCTTCGACGCCTCGCAGGAGAGCAACGACGGCGAGCAGCGCATCGACAAGAACGTCGCCGACAACGCGATCTCGGCGATGCAGCCGATCGCGGGTTACTCCAACGGCCACAACCTGGCCGGCGGCCGACCCTCGGGGGCGAAGACGGGCACCGTGCAGCTGGGTGACACCGGCGACAACCGGGACGCCTGGATGGTGGGATTCACGCCATCGCTGTCGACGGCGGTCTGGGTCGGTACCACCGAGGGCACCAAGCCCCTGCAGACGTCGGGCGGGTCGGCGATCTACGGATCCGGTCTGCCGTCGGACATCTGGAAAGAGACGATGGACGGCGCGCTGGAGGACACCGAAGAGGAGTCGTTCCCCAAGCCCGAGGAGATCGGCGGCTACGCCGGCGTGCCGCAGGCTCCGCCGCCCCCGTCGTCGACCGTCCCGCCGACGCCGTCGATGACCGTCATCCAGCCGACGCTCGAGGTCGCGCCCGGCATCACCATCCCGATCGGCCCGCCCAGCACCGTCCCGATCGGTCCGCCCGTGCCGGGTGCACCGCCCGTGCCGGGTGCGCCGACCCCGGTGCCCGATCCGGGCGCGGCCGTTCCGCCGCCGCCAGGCGCGCCAGGATTCCCCGGCCAGCCGCCGCCTCCGTGACGGACGCCGCCCCGTGACGGACGACGCCTCGGTGACGGATGCCGAGGGACCGGTGTCCGCCGGCTCGGCCGAGTCCCCGGCGCCGCTGGCCGACGACCGCCGCAGCGCCGACGACCGCGACCTGCCCAGCCGCAACGACACTCTCGGCGCGGCGCTGTCCGGTGTCGTGGGCGGGCCGGTGGGCCGGCATGCGCTGATCGGGCGGCAGCGGTTCTTCACGCCACTTCGGGTGATGCTCGCGATCGCGGTGGTGTTCATGGCGCTGGGCTACACCACCAAGGCGGCGTGCCTGCAGACCGTCGGCGACGGGCCTGCCGATCAGCGGGTGGCCAACTGGCAGAACAACCGGGCCTACTACGAGCTCTGCTACTCCGACACGGTGCCGCTCTACACCGCCGAACTGCTGAATCAGGGCAAGTTCCCGTACAAGTCGAGCTGGATCGAGACCGGCGCGTCGGATGAACCGCGCATCCAGTACAACGGCGACATCGCAGTGCGCTACATGGAGTATCCGGTGCTCACCGGCCTCTACCAGTACTTGTCGATGGCGCTGGCGAAGACATACACGGCGGTGTCGGCGACGGTGTCGCTGCCGCTGATCGCCGAGGTGGTGATGTTCTTCAACATCGCCGCGTTCGGGCTGGCGCTGGCGTGGCTGGCGACGGTGTGGGCGACGTCGCAGCTGGCGGGCCGCCGGGTGTGGGACGCCGCGCTGGTGGCGGCGTCGCCGCTGCTGATCTTCCAGATCTTCACCAACTTCGACGCGCTGGCCACGGCGTTCGCGCTGGGCGCGATGCTGGCCTGGGCGCGCCGAAGACCGGTGCTCGCCGGGGTGCTGATCGGTCTCGGCGTGGCGGCGAAGCTCTATCCGTTGCTGCTGCTCGTGGCGTTGGCGCTGCTGGCGCTGCGCACGGGCCGGATGCGGGAGGTGGCCAAGACCGCGGGCACGGCGGCGCTGACGTGGCTGCTGGTCAACCTGCCGATCATGGTGCTGTTCCCGCGCGGCTGGTCGGAGTTCTTCCGGCTCAACACCCGTCGCGGGGACGACATGGATTCGCTGTACAACGTGGTGAAGTCGTTCACCGACTGGCGGGGCTTCGACCAGGGGCTGGGGTTCTGGGAACCGCCGACGGTGTTGAACACCGTCACTTTCGTGTTGTTCGCGTCGTGCTGCATCGCGATCGGGTACATCGCGCTGACGGCGCGGCAGCGTCCGCGGGTGGCGCAGTTGGCGTTCCTGGTGGTCGCGGCGTTCCTGTTGACGAACAAGGTGTGGAGTCCGCAGTTCTCGCTGTGGCTGGTGCCGTTGGCGGTGCTCGCGTTACCGCACCGGCGAATCCTGTTGGCGTGGATGACGATCGACGCGCTGGTGTGGGTGCCGCGGATGCTGTACCTCTACGGCGAGCAGAACCGCGGACTGCCCGAGCAGTGGTTCACCACGACGGTGCTGCTGCGCGACATCGCGGTGATCGCGTTGTGCGCGTTGGTGATCCGGCAGATCTACCGGCCGCAGCTCGACCTGGTGCGATACGGCGGGCGGGTCGACGACCCTGCGGGTGGGGTGTTCGACGGGGCTCCGGACGCTCCGCCACGCTGGTTGCCCGACTGGCTGCGGCCGCACCCGCGGATCGGGCCGTCCCAGCCGCCGCTGTCGGACCGGGCGACCGTCGACGCCTGACGGCTCCCCGTCGCGAGTGTGAATCGTCGGCGACTTTCGCGCACTTTTCTCGCCAGGGATTCACACTCGGCGCACCGCTGAGTCAGCCCCGGTACGGCGCAGGCACGTTCGGTCTCGCGCGGATCCACTCGGCGGTCGACGGCCGCAGCGCCAGCACGAGCGTCAGGATCGGAAATACGACTCCGAGGAGCACAGGGAAGTTGATGGCTAGGGCGAGTCCGGCTGCGGCCGCATCGCCCAGAAGTGCCACGAAGAGGATCATGAAGAGAAGGCTGGTCAGGATGGCGATGGCGCAGCCGGCGACGACGAGCCATCGGCCCACCATCTTGCGCTGATACAGCGTCACGGCTCCGACCGCCAGCATGATCCCGGCGACAATGACGGCCAGGCCGACGATCACGAAGATCACATCGCCCGCGTTGGAGGACCGAGACGGTGTGTTGCCCCAAGCAGGGTCGCGATCCGGCGAGCCGGCCGCCGCCAGTAGCAGCATGCCGAAGCCGAGCATGGCGAACGTGCCGAGTCCTGCGAGCACAGCCGCGGCGTTCGCGGTGCCGCCGCTCGGACCGGCGGGCCGCACCGGTGGGTACTGATAACCGCCGGAGTAGCCCTGCTGCGGAGAGTTGTGCTGCGGGTAGCCCTGTTGCGGGTAGCCGGGCTGCTGCGGATAACCCTGCTGCGGGTAGCCCGGCTGCTGCGGATGGCCCTGACCGTAGGGCCCGTACGGATAGTTCACTCAACCCCCTCGACGACACGTGAGGCCAGCCTATCGGCGGTCGACCGCCTGGCCGTGCACGGATTTCGCAGCTCAGGCCGCTGTCCTGTAACCTGGGCCGGTTGCCGACGCAGGCGACCCTCCTGCCACGGACAGTCCGTGGCCGCACACGACCATAGGAGGTGATGGGTTCCTTATGCGTCCATACGAAATCATGGTCATCCTCGACCCCACGCTCGATGAGCGGACGGTGTCCCCCTCGCTGGAGACGTTCCTGAACGTCATCCGCAAGGACGGCGGCACGGTTGACAAGGTCGACATCTGGGGCCGGCGTCGCCTGGCCTACGAGATCGCCAAGCACGCCGAGGGCATCTACGCCATCGTCGACGTGAAGGCCGAACCGGCCACGGTGTCCGAGCTGGATCGCCAGCTCAACCTGAACGAGTCCGTGCTGCGGACCAAGGTGATGCGGACCGACAAGCACTAAGTCGCTTGACGGCCTGTGCGCGTCGGGGCAGTTCCGTAGGCTCGCCTGCGACTGCTGTCCAACGCGTACACCGCCCGCGATGAGCGCTTGCGCGAAGAGCTGACAACCAACAGGAGGACTTCGTGGCTGGTGACACCGTCATCACGGTGATCGGAAACCTGACCGCCGACCCCGAACTGCGGTTCACCCCGTCGGGCGCGGCCGTCGCGAACTTCACGGTCGCGTCGACCCCGCGCATGTTCGACCGTCAGACCAACGAATGGAAAGACGGCGAGGCGTTGTTCCTGCGCTGCAACATCTGGCGCGAGGCCGCGGAGAACGTGGCCGAGAGCCTCACCCGCGGTTCGCGGGTGATCGTGCAGGGCCGGCTCAAGCAGCGCTCGTTCGAGACGCGCGAGGGTGAGAAGCGCACCGTGGTGGAGCTCGAGGTCGACGAGATCGGCCCGTCGCTGCGCTACGCGACCGCCAAGGTCAATAAGGCCAGCCGCAGCGGCGGCGGCGGTGGCGGCGGCGGCTTCGGTGCCAGCGGCGGCAGTGGCGGTGGGGGCAACTCACGCCCGGCCGAGCCCAAAGACGATCCGTGGGGCAGCGCGCCTGCGTCGGGTTCATTCTCCGGCGCGGACGACGAACCGCCCTTCTAGACAACACATATCAGCGGACTGCGATCCGCGAACTTTGAGAAAGAGAAAGACACATGGCCAAGTCCTCCACCAAGCGGCGGCCGGCACCCGAGAAGCCGGTCAAGACCCGCAAGTGCGTGTTCTGCTCCAAGAAGGGCAAGAACCAGATCATCGACTACAAGGACACGCAGCTGCTGCGTACCTACATCAGTGAGCGCGGCAAGATCCGTGCCCGCCGCGTGACCGGCAACTGTGTCCAGCACCAGCGCGACATCGCGATCGCGGTCAAGAACGCCCGCGAGGTCGCGCTGCTGCCGTTCAGCGCGTCGACGCGGTAGTCCCGGCCCGATAGAACGAAAGACTGAAGAGATGAAGCTCATTCTCACTGCTGACGTCGACAACCTGGGCGTGCCCGGGGACACCGTCGAGGTCAAGGACGGCTACGGCCGCAATTTCCTGCTGCCCCGTGGTCTGGCCATCGCCGCGTCGCGCGGCGCCGAACGGCAGGCCGACGAGATCCGCCGGGCCCGCGAGCTGAAGACGGTTCGCGGACTGGAGCACGCCAACGAGCTCAAGATCGCGCTCGAGGGCCTCGACACGGTGGATCTGCCCGTCAACGCCTCCGCCGAGACCGGCAAGCTGTTCGGGTCGGTGACCGCGACGTCCGTCGTGGCGGCGATCAAGAAGGCCGGTGGCCCGAACCTCGACAAGCGGACCGTGTCGCTGCCCAAGGCCCACGTCAAGGCGCTCGGTGAGCACCCGGTGACTGTGCGTCTGCACCCCGACGTGCAGGCCACCGTCACGCTCAACGTCGTCGCCCAGTAATAACGCTCGCGACAATACGCCCGGGTTGGGACCCCTCGAGGTCCCGGCCCGGGCGTAGCTGTGCGCGCTGGCGAACAATGTGCTATCGGTCGCGCGCAGCGAAGATAACCGGCCGTTAACCTAGGTGGCGCTGGGGCGAAACACAACACGCCCGAGTCGGCAACCCGGCACGACACGCCGAAGAACTTTCCATCCACAACACTGCACGTCCCCTGTGATGCGCTTATCTGCGGATTTATCCGGATAACGAACGAGATTCCACAGGTTGTCCCCAGCGACTCAACATGGCCGTCCAGCGATATCCACACGTCATCCACAGGTCTATGCACAGGGCCGGTATCGGGTGCTTCCAGCAACGCCTAACGTGATCGTGCGCGGAGCGGTTCGGGGGTTCGCCGACGTGAGTTGTCGGGGGGCGGCCCTAAAGTCGCGATAGACAACGATCGAACCTGCGTTCGAGCCGATCTGGGGGAGGGTGGCGCCGTGGCTGTGGTCGACGACCTCGGGCATTCGGGTATGGATGGTGCCCCGCCCAGCGAGGACTTCGGCCGCCAACCGCCGCAGGACGCCGCCGCTGAGCAGGCGGTACTGGGCGGAATGCTGCTGAGCAAGGACGCGATCGCCGACGTGCTCGAGAAGCTGCGGCCCGGCGACTTCTACCGGCCGGCGCACCAGAACGTCTATGACGCGATCCTCGATCTCTACGGCCGCGGCGAGCCCGCAGACGCGGTCACCGTCGCCGCAGAATTGGACCGCCGGAGCCTGCTGCGGCGCATCGGCGGTGCGCCGTACCTGCACACGCTGATCTCCACGGTGCCGACGGCCGCGAATGCCGGGTACTACGCCGGCATCGTGGCGGAGAAGGCGTTGCTGCGCCGCCTGGTGGAGGCGGGCACCCGGGTGGTGCAGTACGGCTACGCCGGCGCTGACGGCGCCGACGTGAGCGACGTGGTGGACCGCGCGCAGGCCGAGATCTACGACGTCACCGAGCGGCGCGCGTCCGAGGACTTCGTCGTCCTCGAGGAACTGCTGCAGCCCACCATGGACGAGATCGATGCGATCGCCTCGCAGGGCGGGATCGCCCGAGGTGTGCCGACGGGCTTCACCGAACTCGACGAGGTGACCAACGGGCTGCATTCCGGTCAGATGATCATCATCGCCGCGCGCCCGGGCGTGGGCAAATCGACGCTGGGACTGGATTTCATGCGGTCGTGCTCGATCAAGCACCAGCTGCCGAGCGTCATCTTCTCGCTCGAGATGAGCAAGTCCGAGATCGTGATGCGGCTGCTCTCGGCCGAGGCGAAGATCAAGCTGGCCGACATGCGTTCGGGCCGGATGAGCGACGACGACTGGACGCGCCTCGCGCGGCGGATGAGTGAGATCAGCGAGGCGCCGCTCTACATCGACGACTCGCCGAACCTGACGATGATGGAGATCCGGGCCAAGGCGCGGCGGCTCAGCCAGAAGGTCGGCCTGCGGATGATCGTGGTCGACTACATGCAGCTGATGTCGTCGGGCAAGAAGTACGAGTCGCGCCAGCAGGAAGTGTCGGATTTCTCGCGAAGCCTGAAGCTGATGGCCAAGGAACTCCATGTGCCGGTGATCGCGATCAGCCAGCTGAACCGCGGGCCGGAGCAGCGCACGGACAAGAAGCCGATGGTGTCGGATCTTCGTGAGTCAGGCAGCCTCGAGCAGGATGCCGACATGGTGCTGCTCTTGCACCGGCCGGACGCATTCGAGCGCGACGACCCGCGCGCCGGCGAGGCGGACCTGATCCTCGGCAAGCACCGCAACGGCCCGACCAAGACGATCACCGTTGCGCATCAACTGCATTTGAGTCGCTTCGCCAACATGGCCAAGTAGTCGCTGCCCGACTTCCGTCGGACCACACTTCGGCCGCAGCCTCGCGTGTTCCAGACGAGCGGCGCTTGGTGGATCCAGCTGAATTGCTCGATGGTGTCAACGAGGAAGCGGCGAGATCGGCGCGGTTGATCCCATGCCGGGCTTTTCGGTGCCCGCCTCCATGACCCCTGTGGCGATTGCCTCACGAGTAGCCTCGTCCCATGCCGCGCAAACTCACTGACGACGAAATCACGGCGCTTCTCGACAACCGTCCGGGCTGGGCGATCCTGACGACCATCGACGAGGACGGATTCCCACATACCGTGCCGCTGGGTTACTTCCGCCGGGGCGGTGATGTCGTCATGGGTGTGCGAGATGGCACGCGCAAAGTGGCCAACATAGAGCGCAATCCGGCCGTGAGCGTCATGCTCGAAGACGGCTCAACCATGGCGGATATCCGCGGGGTGATGTTCCAAGGTCACGCACGCATCGTTCGGGAAGCCGCTGAAACGCTGGAGCTCGCACGGCACGTTGCCCGATCGCGCGGCGTGCCAGAGTCCGAGTGGCCCACCGCGCCGAGACCGGGTGCCACCTACATCTATGTGACGCCCGTGCGGACCCTGTCTTGGGACTACGGCGACTCGACGTCGGACCAGGGCTAACCTCCGCCGAACTCCTCGTCAGTCGCCCCGAAGTCCGCGGGGGTCGCCCAGGTGTCGGCTGATGAAACTCGTTGCGGGAGGCGGGGTATCGCGGACGCCCTGCTCATCGAGTCCGGTAGCGACCCTGAGAAAGGGACCGAAGAGGCGCCAGCCCAGTTGCATGGCAAGCGCGTCGGCCGTGGCGACGCGTGCTGTGTAGTCGTCCTCGTAGTGGTCTCGCGCGTCGGCCAGGAGCTGGTCGATGTTGGGGAATCTGCTTTGAAGCCGCGTGACGTCGAATCCGTCGAGCAGCGCGCGGGCGATGACTTTCCAACTGCGTTCCGCACGAGCTTCCACGACGGCGCGCGGTGCGCCGGCATCCCGTGCCGATATCAGGTCTGCGGCGAGGTACTCCAGCACCGACGTCACGACGGCTTCCTTCGTACCGATGTGGCGGAAGATCAACCCTGCGTTGACGCCTGAGCGATCGGCGATGTCGCGCATGGTCGTGGCGGCCGGACCTCGCTCGGCGAACAGGTCTGCCGCATGGGGCAGCACGGTGGTACGCACACGTTTGGCCGCGTCGGGCGGCCCACCACTTGCCGTAGTCACCTGACTACGTTAGCGTGTAGTCAATCGACTACACGTCGACCACTCCGTGCATCAATGAAGGACAACGCATGTCAGATCAGCTGCTCGAGCACCACCGGTCCGCCGGTACCGACCACACGTTGGCGTCCTATTACGCTGTGCGAGGCGCGGTTTCGATCGCCTGGGTCGCCGCCGCACTGACCATCGGCTCCACGTCGGCATCCATCGCCGGAGCATTGCTGCTGTTCTATCCGGCATGGGATGCTGTCGCCAACGTGGCCGATGCGCGGCAGCACGGAGGCCTGCGTAGCAATCCCACCCAGGCGTTCAACATGGTGGTGAGCGGCGTGACGACCGCGGCTGTGGGCATCGCACTGACCGTGAGTCTGAACGCCGTGCTGGGCGTCTTCGGCGTGTGGGCAGCAATGTCGGGGCTGCTGCAAGTGGCGACGGCTGTACGCCGGTGGAGACGCGCTGGCGCGCAGTGGGTGATGATCATCAGCGGTGCTCAATCCGCAGCTGCCGGTGCGATGTTCGTTCTGGCGGCCCGTGCGCCGGAGACACCCGGCGTTGCCGACATCGCCCCCTACGCCGCGTTCGGCGCGTTCTATTTTCTGGTTTCAGCTGCCTGGTTGACCGTCTCCGCTGCGCGCCGCCGCCACTAGCGCCGAAGAACAACGACACGGGAGGGCGACGGGACATGACCACAGCGCGCGATGTCGACGTCCAGCACGGCCGGGCGTGGGTCGTCCCGGATGAGACCGTTCGTATCGGCTACACGGTTGTCACCCCACCTGCACCCACAAAGACCGTTGTGCTCCTGCACGGCGCCCCCCAAACGCGATATGAGTGGCGCAAGGTCATGATGCCGCTGGCCGCCGCGGGCTATCGGGTGATCATGCCCGACTATCGCGGTGCCGGCGCATCGGACAAACCTCGTGACGGATACGACAAGTGGACCATGGCCGGTGACATCCACAGTCTTGTGCGCGAGACCCTGGGCGTGGCGGAGCCTGTCTCGCTGGTCGGCCACGATCTCGGGTCGACGCTGGCTCTGGGTTTCGCGCTGCGGTACCGCGATGATGTCGTGAGCGTCACCTTCATGGAGGCTCCGCTGCCGGGCACCGACTATTACACATGGCGAGTAGGTCAGAAGTCGGCGTGGCAGTTCTCTTTTCATGCCAACACCGACATCGCGGTGTATCTCACGCACGGACGTGAACGTTGGTACATCAACCGATTCTTCGACGAGTTGGCCTATCAACCGGATGCGATCTCCAATGCTGACCTCGACGTGTACGCCCGCGCGTTCGAGGCCCCAGGAGCAATGCGCGCACTGTGTGAGATCTACCGGGAACTCGACCGCGACGCCGACGACAACCGTGCCGCGCTGCACAAGCACGGCAAGCTCAACATTCCTGTACTGGCCTCCGGAGGTGCTACCAATCCTCTCGGGAAGAACTTTCGGGCGATGTGCGAAGAGGTCGCTGAGTCGGTGACAGTTCGGCTTGTGCCGGACTGCGGCCACTGGGTGGCCGAGGAGCAGCCCGCCTATTTCACCCAGATGTTCTGCGAATTCGACGCGGCCGCCCGGGCATGACGATCAGTACCAGAACACAAAAACGGAGGTACATGCAATGGTAAACGTGAATCCGCAGACGATCAATATCGCTGGTAAGCCGGTCTCGCGCTTGGGTTTCGGTTCGATGAGATTCACCGGACGCGGGATCTGGGGTGAGCCCCAGGACCGGGACGAATGCATCGCCGTGGCCCGTCGGGCGGTCGAACTCGGCGTCCAGTTCATCGACACCGCCGACTCCTACGGTCCACACATCGCCGAACAGATCCTTTACGAGGCGCTGCATCCGTACCCCGACGGTGTCGTGATCGCCACGAAGGCGGGCTTGACCCGAAACGGACCTGACGTCATAGACACCGACGATGGGCCCAAACGCCTCGGGCCCGCGGCGTGGCCACCGGTCGGACGGCCCGAATACCTGCGGCAGCAGGTATTGATGAGCATGCGCCGCTTGGGCGTCGACCAGATCGATCTCTTGCAGCTGCACCGGGTGGATCCCAAAGTGCCGTTGGCCGACCAGATTGGTGAGCTCAAGGCGCTCCAGGAGGAGGGCAAGATCCGCGAGATCGGCATGTCACAGTGCACCGTGGAGCAGCTCGACGAGGCGAGGCAGATCGCCGATATCGTCAGTGTCCAAAGCCGGTTCAACGTCATCGACCGCAGTGCCCAAGACATGCTCGAGGTGTGTGAACGCGACGGGCTCGCGTTCATCCCGTGGGCGCCGGTGGCCCAAGGCGGGCTGGCAGAGGCCCACCAAGCGCTCGCTGACGTCGCCCGGTCACACCAGTGCACCGTGGGGCAGGTGGCGATCGCCTGGCTGTTGCACGTCTCACCGGTCGTGCTTCCCATCCCCGGTACCTCGCAACGCACGCATCTGGAAGAGAATGTGTCCGCCGCTGAACTGAAGTTGACGCCGGAACAGATCGACCAGCTCACTGCGGCTTCTGTCTGATCGAGTATGGCAGCACGGTGCCAGTGCTGGTGCGGTGAGATCGGTTGACCGGGTGGACGTTTTAGCTCAGCTGGTCGATTAGTCGGGGAAATCCGCGCTACGAGAGAGGGTCTCGTTCGTCCGGATGTCGGCAAGGGTCTGCTGCAGCGTATCGATCACGGCGTCGTATCCGCTATTGCCCAGAACCAGCCGACGGGGCGGCCGCTCTTGGGCCATCGCCGCGATCACCGCACGGGCACCACGGTGCGGATCGCCGGGCTGCACACCGTCCATCCCGACGAAGACGGCCCGGACCTGCTCCAGCATGTCGTGATACACCGAAATCGCCTCCTCGACAGGTTCGTTGGTGAAACCAGCGTAGGCGTTGGTGCGGAATGCCCCCGGTTCGACTGTCAAGACGGAGATGCCCTGCTCGGCGACCTCGTCGCGCAGCGCATCGGTGACGGCTTCGATGGCGAACTTCGTCGCACTGTAGTAGCCAAATCCGGGCGCCGATACAAGCCCGGCCACCGAGGACACATTGACGATCCACCCGTTGCCGCGGGCGCGCATCCCCGGCAGCACCGCACGTGTCACCGACAGCACGGCGAAGAAGTTCAGCTCGAACATTGCCCGCAACGAGGACTCGTCCATCGCTTCGATCGATCCGTACCAACCGCGGCCGGCGTTGTTGACCAGCACGTCGATGCCGCCGAAGTGCTCCTCTGCGGCATGCACAGCACGCTGCACCTGCGCGGCGTCGGTGAGTTCCAGCGGCACGACCAGAACGCGGTCGCCGTACTGCTGCGCCCACGTCGCCAGCTCCTGCGGGCGCCGGGAGGTGAGCGTCACGCGGTCCCCGGTCTCCAGCGCCGCCTCGGCGAACGCCACCCCGAAGTTGCCGGGGGTGCCTCCGGTGATGAACCAACGCCGCGTCATGGCTCGATCACCACCCGGCTGATCACAGTGCCGTCGAGGGTGAAGCGGTAGTGCAGGTCGGCGACCCCGCCCGGGAAGTTGCCCTCCAGGTGCTGTCCGACGTCGACGCCTGCCTCGGTTGTGGTCGCGCCGGAGAATGCGGTGGTGTAGGTGTACTCGGCGGCCGCGGTGGCCACCCAGGCCCCGATCTCGTCATGTCCCTTGTAGTCGTGGCCTTCGTCGGTCACCACGGCATCGGTGGTCAGTGTGGCCAGCGCTTGGTCCACCGCACGGGCATCGAGCGCGGTCATGAACGTTCTTATGGTGTCCGGGAGTGCATCCCATTCTGTGGTCATGACCCCACGTTGGATCTTCCCCTAAGGGGAAGGTCAACCCCCGGCCGGAGAATTAGTTCCTGGGCGCCCGACAGCCGGGCCTGAGGCTCTGTTCGCTCGCTGGTGCCTGCGGATGGCGGTCTCGTACGCAATCATCGGACTCACGCCGCAATGTTGACCTTCCCCCAGGGGGAAGCTGCACGATGGCCTCACCCGAGAAGGCAGGGCAGACAGATCGCATAGGAGGACGCCATGGGCGCACAGGTCTCGATCGGTGACTTCGCCGTAATGACCAGCCTGAGCAGGAAGGCGCTACGGCACTACCACGATATCGGCATTCTCGAACCAGCCCACATCGACTCCCATACCGGCTACCGTTTTTATGACACTGGCCAGGTCGATTCTGCACATATCATCCGCCGGTTCCGATCTCTGGGCATGTCCATTCCCGACATCAAGGCGCTCCTGAGCACAGAAGACGCCGCGGCCCGCACCGAGATCATCACCACCCATCTCGAACAGATGGAGGAGCAGCTTCAGCAGACTCGTAACGCCGTTGGCGCGCTGCGCGAGTTGCTCTCGCCCGTAACCGCTCCCGCCCACGTGGAGTTGCATCACAAGCCGGTGCTCGCGGTGTGGTCCGTAGGCGCCACCATTGATGTTTCCGAGATCGACAGCTGGTTCGGGATGGCGCTGGGGACGCTGCGGGAGGCAGTCGCGGCGGCAGGAAGCGCACCTCTCGGGTTTGTGCCGGGTGGCCTGTACGACCGAGCGCTGTTTCTGGAATCTCGGGGAGAGGCGACTCTCTTCGTACCCGCTCCAAACTTCGCGCACCCCCCGAAGGGCATCCGTGCCGAGGTCTTGCCTCAGGCCGAGTTCGCGGTGCTCACGCACTCCGGCGGTCACGACGGCATCGACCGCAGTTACGCGGCTCTGGGAATACACGTAAACGAGCATCTGATCAGCGATCAGGGACCGATCCGCGAGCACTACATCGGCTCCACGCCCTCGGATCCATTTAACTTCACCGCCACAGAGATCTGCTGGCCGATCTTCAGCACCACCCCACCGCCGGAATGAAAGCGGTCCTCGGCCAGTTCATCCCGCGGTTACTTCAGCGCCCGTTGCGGCGCCGATCCGAAGGAGACAACTGACGTGCACGAGCAGTTCGGCACTTACGGTGCGTGGCTCAATCCCGCACTGGGCGACGCACCCCGTATCGAATACGCACCTCAACTCGAAGAGCTGGGTTATCAGACAATCTGGGTGGGAATCGGTGCAGACCCCGTAGGTGGCATGGAGCTGCTTGAGCAGATGATCGCCGCGACAAGACATGCGATCATCGCGAGCGCAATCATCAACATGTGGCAAGACGACGCCCGCAGCATCGCCCACCACTACCACCGGATCGTCGACCGCTACGGACCTCGCCTGCTGCTAGGCATCGGTCTCGGCCATCCTGAAAAAACGAGACGCCTACGCAAAGCCCTACGAGCGGATGGTCCACTACGTCGACGCGCTCCTCGAGGGCAAGGTGCCGGCCGAGGCGATCGTGATCGGCGCCCTGGGAACGAACACGCTCAAACTGGCCGGCGACAAGACATTGGGGGCGCACCCTTATCTCACCGTGCCCGCGCACACCCGCTATGCACGAAAAACGATGGGGAGCAACGCGTTTTTGGCTCCCGAGCACAAGATCGTGCTGACCGAGGACGATGACGTAGCGCGAAGTATCGGCCGGCCCGCCGTCCAGAATCCCTACCTCGGCTTGCGAGATTACACCAATAACCTGATGCGGCACGGGTTCACCGAAGCCGACGTCGACGGGTCAGGCAGCGACGCACTCATCGACGCCTTGGTCGCCCACGGCTCCCCGGAGACGATCTACACCCAGATCAACGAGCACCTCACCGCCGGCGCCGACCACATCGGCATCCAAGTCTTCGCCGAGGACCCCGCCGCCTCACCTGTGCAGGCCTTCCGCGCCTTGGCAGAGCACCGCCCCGCTCCGTGAGACGCAGCTGGGGATTCACGCGCTGCGTGAGACAAACCGCGATGCGACCAGGCGTGAGACGCACCGAATGCTGCAGGTCAGCGTCATGCTCGCCTGCAGCCGACCGCGAGAACCTACAGGTCCGGCGGAGGGGTCCAGAAACAGCCTCACGGGCACTGGGGTGCGCCACGAAGCTCGTGAGATGAACGTGAGTGGGTCTGTCGGACAGCGGTTCTCGTGCCAACTGCCGTTGTCCGACCCGACCGCCCAACTAGCAGGGAATGGGGATGCCCGTGAACATGTCCCTGCCGGTGCACTCGGCCGCAGCTCCCGGCGGAATGTTCGGGCCATCCCAGACACTGCTGCCCTCGACGGTGATCTTCGAATCCGAGTACCGATAGGTGACGGGGTCCAGCGGGCCGACCCAAACCTGATGCGGCACGTTGCCCATGCCTGATTTGACGTACTGCCATGTGTGACAGACGTTCATGTCCCACTGGTACATGGCCCCGGGCCCAGGCGGATTGTGCATGGACATCCCCGGGCACCACTGGTGTGGCTGCGAGGGAATGGCCTGGGCGGCTCCAGTTCCCATGCTCAGGCCTGCGGCCGCGAGACCTACTGGCGTCAGCGCTGCGGCGAGTATCCGTGTGATTCGCATGATCGTGTTCCTCTTCCTCCGCGCACCGATCGGTGACGGCGCCATCCCGTGAAGTACACCGCGGCAGAGTGTCTACCGATCTCAAGAGACCACGGCCGCGGCAGTTACGCGCCGATTTCACACAAATATGGCCTCGACCGGCGAGACGGGCCGGACCTCAGGTCGTGGCGTCGATGGCGGTGACGGTGAGTTCGAAGGGACCCTGCTGTTTGTCGAGAATGTAGACCGACACCTGATCGATGCCTGACGGGTCCACAGTCTGAGGCGCGTCCGGTGCGGGGTCGAGTCGCATGCCCACTGGCTGGAAGCCCTCGATTGGCAGCTCGTATGTCCGCTGGACGTCCGCTTCCGTGGCGAAACGCTGGGCGTAGGACCATGGTTGCCCTTCAATGCCCACCTTCAACAGATACGTCTTGCCATCGCCGAGGGCGCGCACGCGCAGCGACTTCGCGCCTGTTGCTCTTCGCCCGAGATCGGCGTCCTGCGGACTGCGGGCCGAGGCGAACCCGCCGTTGTTCTCCAGCGAGATGTTGCCCGAGAAGACGAGGCCACCGTTTCCGAATGTGATCCTCGACGTTGACATGCCGCCCATGACGGGATCGTTGACCGTCGTCCACGAGGCCACCTCGCCGGCATCGTCGAGGTCGAAGAGAACGACGGCGGCTTCTTCCGACAGCGACGCCGGGGCGGACGAAAGAGGGGTCTCCGACCCGTTCGCGTCGGACGATGGCGCGGCGCCGCACGACACGGCGAGCACGGCCGATGTTGCGAGTGCTAGACCGGTCAGGCACCGTCGGATTGCCCCCGACATCAACACCGACTCGCGGCGCTCGTCTCGCGGCCTCGCATGGGCATACCGTCGACGGCGGCATAGATTCTCCGGAGATCGGGCACGTCGTCGACGCGCAATTTCTCGCCCCCGTCCTTACTGATCAACACCACGGCGAAGGCGTCGTCACCGACCCCATAGTCGTCGGACAACCGTCGAGACTCCTCGGCAGTGATGACCTGACTGTCCAGCGTGCTCGTGCCCTCGGTCACCACGAGGCCGAGCACCATGTCGCGGTCGGCGAAGTCGCATCGACTGGCCTCGATGCGGGCCAGAGTCTCGAGGAGCCGGGGGTCGCCTTCCGTGGGCGCGAACACCAGCAGGGGCCGACGTTCCCAGAGGTAGTCGTCGAGTCCGACGGCCCCGGCGGTAGCTGACCCGAGAGCACTGGCTGACAGAAAAATCGCGAGGACGAGCGCCAACCGCACGCCACTGCGCTTCACCGACATAGTGATGATGACTCTACGGCTCAACGACGAATTCGACCCCGGCGGTGATGGCGGGCCGGTGGCGCAGGATCCGGTAGTGAGCCAGCCTGCCGAGGCCCTTCGTGGTCAGCAGGCGCGCGCCCGGCCACATCGCTGCGAGTCGCTGACTGGCCGCATACGGGGCATCGGGGTCGTCCGGATCGTGGATGACGAGCAGCGGCGGAAAGCCCGCGCGGCGGCCGACGTGGTCCATGTTGGTCTCGTGCAGCGGCATACCGATCCGCTTCTCCAGTCGGCGCTGCAGCCCGGCCCGAATCCGGCGGCCGAAATTGTGCCGCGCCGCGAACAGGTCCAGATACAGGGGAAAATCGCCCATCGGCGAGAGAAGTACCAATCGCCCCACACTGGCGCCCTCCGCTGCCGCGCACACCGTGGCATTCCCGCCGAGCGAGTGCGCCACCACCGCGTGTGCCTGCCCGTGGGTCTCGATCATGGCCTTGATCGCCTCAGCACACTCGACCGACGTCGTCCGCCCCGGCGCGAGCTCGCCCGGGTCGGACTCGTTGTGGCTGGGCAGGTCGAACGCGATGACGCGGTAGCCGGCGGCGACCAGTGGCTTGACGAACATCGCCAGATGCGGCCGTCGGCCGCCCCAGCCGTGCACCAGGTAGATCGGCGCTCCCTCGCCCCACTCCTCACCGACCACCCGGTGCCCATCCCAGTACGCCTCGAGTGGCTTGCCCGGCGGCACACCCGGCGGCATCCGCAGAGCCGATTCCATGATCGGCGGGGTGCACCACAACTCCACTGCCCATCGGGAGCCCAATCGGGGTGCTAGCCACTCGAGCACGCGGAACCGCCTGCGGACGTCGTCGGCGACCGGCGGAAGAATGTCAGAGCCGACGACGTCGAGTGGGGGTACCTCATCTACCGGGGCGAACTCCGACGCCCGGTCAGACTCGCGTTCTGTCATGAACGTCGCTCGGGTCGATTGGTGGCACGCGGCGACCTTAGCAGCGTCGCATCGGCGGCCCAGTCCCGTCCTCGCCTGGATCGATCAGCGCGGCCCTGGTGCCGATGACCGAGCGGGATCTCCGCGCCGCCTCGAGCGGGACGTTCGACGTGACGATCCAGACCGTCACTGACTCCCCGGTTGGGCGGAGCGCAGACGGGGCACTCGCATCCCACGCATTCCGACGGGACGAGCCCGGCGGCCCCAATAGAGGACGTGACATGACGATGCCCAGTGACGCCGCAGACGCGGTGGAGAACGTCGGACCCAACGAAGGTCCGCGCGACCACGAAGGGGTCGACACCGATCACGAGGCCTACGTCGACGAAGACAATGCGCCCCATCCCGGCGACGCCAACGAGGCCGACTGACGACGGCGACGACATGACCGCGGTGTCGTTCGGTCACTGATCGTCATCGCCAGAGGCGAATCGAAACGATGTCCGCGATCGTGCGGGTGGGAGGCGGCGAGCGGGCCGAGGCAAAGGTGAACCGGACCCAGGAGCTGAGCGCCGCCCTGTTCCTGTGGTGGCCAGCGTGCTGACACGGTCATCAGTCACCCCGCCAATGGACTCGACGGACTCGCTCCCGGTCGACGCTGACGAGCGTTCCGGATACAGGGCAGCCGACGGTTACGAGAACTTTGACGAAGGTCGTTGCAGGACTGTCAAGTGTCAATCGCCTCGGCGGTGCTGACGTCAGCGGGAATCGTTCTCACCGCGCGGCTCCCGCTGTTCCGGTGCCGATCTGCGGTCGCCGCCACAACTCCCATGCGAGCCGCAGGACTCCGATCGCGGTGAGGATCGCCAGCGACAAGACGGCGGGGACAGAAATGGCGACCGGAAACACCAGGAGTGACGCGGCGGCGGTGAGGAGCCGATCGACTGTGAGTTGGTGGTGGTCCCGCCATCTGTAGGCCACCTCGGCGGCGTAGAAGAGTGCCACCCCTCCAGTGAGGGCGAGGGCCGCGAGCGGCGAAAGCGGCTCGCCGATGTGTTCTACAGAAACTCGTGCCCCGACGGCGAAGAAGATGATCCCCGCGATGAGCGGCAGGTGCAGATAACTGTAGGCGTCGCGGGCCAACAGCGGCCGATCGGCAGCGGATGTTCGCCGCATCCGTTCTTCGGCTCCTGCGGTGAGGCCGAAATAGGTCCACCACAGCGTGGCCGAGATCAGCACTCCGAGAACAACAGCGCCGAGGACACCGGGACGGTGCAGGCTCTCGGTCGCCCCCCCGCCCAGCGAGATGATCGTCTCGCCAAGCGCGATGATGACGACCGCACCGTGGCGTTCGATGAAATACGAGGGCACGACCCGAAGTCCGTTGGTTCCCGCGATCAATGGAGTTCCGAAGTCCACCGCCGCCGCCGCGACCCACATCAGCTCACGGTAGGGGGAGTCCACAAATGCGGCGGCAACGAGCAGCGCCGGGCCGAAAAGCAGGCCCGGCACCAGTCTACGGATCGTCGACGCCGATTCAGTCTCGTCTCGGGATGCCGAGGCGATGAACATGGCGGCGTTGATGAGGCGGACGGCGAGCAGTGCGAGCCCGAAAACGAGGGCCCCTGTGGTGAATGCGGTCGGCAGCGCGATCACCGCGACGAGCATCGCCGCCATCGCGAAGATGATCAGCGTCGTATGGATGACCCGCGCCATCTCGAACATGTTGGTCAGCCAGGCGTAGCACACCCACGCCCACCAGAGGGCGAGCAGAGCGAGCGCACCCTGGCCGAAGCCGTGCCAGGAGACGTCATGGAGTATCAGGTGGGTGACCTGCGAGATCGCGAACACGAACGTGAGGTCGAAGAACAACTCGAGGTTGCCCATCGACCGCCCGTCCGCCTCCCGCGATTCGTCGGTGCCGGCCTCCTGGCCGGCGGATCCCTCGGTGGCGTTTCCGTCATCGACCGTCATCGTCGGCTGCCCCTGCGGATTCCCGCGGTGGCCACACCGCGGTATTCGGTGTCCGACGTTTCTGGCATGACAAACCTCCGGGGCGAGATCGCGAGTTCGGTTTCGCCCGACACGGGCACGCGTCGCAGCGGAGCCGGTGGTGCCTGCGTGCCGGTACTTCGCTCTCTTAACGTGCGATGCCGAAGTGGACCAGGGAGCGGGCCGGCGAGCCGAATCTTCGGGGCGAGACTCGGCCGGTGAGTGCAACGCGGGTGCGACCGTCGTAGCGAGGATGTCGTCATCGACGGGAATCTGATCTCCAGCCGCATCAGCCGCATGCCCCAACCTCTCAGGTCTATCCACCTCGGATCATCGTCTTCGGAGGTCGATACCGCGGAGAATTGTTTGATCTGTCGGGACGACGCTGCGACTTACGGTGGGCACAGTGATTATCGGGTAGCCAACGGGACACACTGCCGCTGCGGCAAGGGTGGGTGCGCTCCCGTGATCCACCACAAGAGAGGCAGATCAACCATGGCGACAAAGGCATTGCTGGTACGGATTGAGGCCAAGCCCGGCAAAGAGGACGCAGTCGAGGAGTTTCTGCTTTCGGCGCTGCCGCTGGTCGAGCAGGAACCCGGCACGAAACCATGGTTCGCGGTTCGGTTCGGCCCGTCGACGTTCGGCATCATCGACGCGTTCCCGGACGAGGAGGCACGCGAGACGCATCTTGGCGGGCCCGTCGGAAAGGCCCTTGCGGAGAAGGCCGACGAGCTCTTCGCCTCCCCACCCGACATCAGCAAGCTTGACGTCATCGCCAACAAGCTCTGACGATGCCGTTGCGCCGAGCCGCCGGTCAACGAGCGGGGGTATCGGAGGTCGTAGCCGGTGAGTCCAGCAATGCGCCCCAACCGGTAGCGCAGGTGCTTCGATGAATGTGTGGTGGCCGGCGCGCATTCAGCCCGTCCGGCGGCTCTCCTACCACCACACAATGCGGGCGCCGCAGGTCGTGACCCAGGGCGTCGGAGCCGAGCGGTGACCTGTACTCGGGCACGTGACCAGACACGTGGGGCGGTGCTGGTCAGTCGGCCACCGCACCACTCCGGAGTAGACATCGTCGGTGTCAGTTCGTACCCTTGCCCGCGAGAGCCAGGCCAAGATCAGTCCTCAACCGAAGGATCGTGACAATCCGCGTGACCGGGGTGCGTGACCTCCTTCGGCGAACAGTGTGCGGAGTGGCGACCGCGGTCCTGGTGCTGGCCATGTCGATGGCGGGCGTCAACGCCGACCCGGCGGCCGACGCGTTGTCCGAGCTCAACGAGTTGTCCCAGCAGGCCCTGAGAACCCGTGAGGCCGTCACATCGGCCCAGCGCGATTCCGACGCCAGACTGGCTGAGCAGGCCGCCGCCACCGACCGCCACCGCGCCGACCTGGCGGCCCTGGAGGTCGCGAACACCCAGCTGCAGCCGCTTCAATCCGCCGCCGACCGGATCGCGGCGATGAACTACATGAGTGGGCGTGACGGTCAGATGGCGGCGGTCCTGTCCGCAACCTCGCCCCAACAGCTGATCGATCAGTTGTCGCTGCAACGGACGGTCGGCTCGACCATCGCCGATCAGATGAAGGCGTTCCAGGCAGCCCGTGAGCGTGCGGCCACCGCCGCCCAGGCGTCGGAGAGGTCGGCTGCCGACGCCACTGCCGCGGCCGAGAAGGCCGCCGAAGTGCGCGCAGAACTGCAGGCCAAGTTGAGCGAACTGCTGCGCCAGATCGCCGCCGCGGAGGCACAGTACGCGGCGCTGACACCGCAGCAGCGAGCGATCATCGACAGCGCGCCTCCACCGACCGTGCCCGCTCCGCCGATCGCCGCGCCGCCGGGCGTGCCTCCCGGCGACGTGGCTCCACCCCCTGCGGCTGTCGTCCCGGAGATCCCGGAGGCACTGCCCGTCGGCGTCGCGTCGGAGGCCGGGTTGCAGCCCAACACCGTCCTGGCCGCCAGGGCCGTCAGCCAGCAGTTCCCCCAGATCGCCGAGATCGACGGAGTTCGGCCGGACTCGAAGCCGTGGCATCCCAGCGGCCTGGCGATCGACATCATGATCCCCAACCCCGAGAGCCCCGAGGGCATCGCGCTCGGCGACCAGATCCTCGCCTTCGCGATGAGCAATGCCGGCCGGTTCGGGTTACAGGATGTGATCTGGCGCGGCACGTATTACACGCCGGCCGGTCCGCAGGCCTCGGGTTACGGCCACTACGACCACGTGCACATCACCACGACGCCACGTCGCTAGACCTCACGGATGCAGATTCCACTGACCGCAGTCCTGCGCCAGTACGTCGTTGACGTCGACGCGGATGCCGCCGACCACCGGACCCGGATTCGAGGCGGTGTCGATGATGCGCTGGTAGAGAACCGCGCCGGGGTAGATCTGACCGTTCGACCAGGACCGGGTCTGCCACGCCCACACTTTGCCGGGTGACTTCGATCTTCCGATCACACCGTCGGCGGCCGCCCATTGGCACGGTCTGATACCGGCGTAGATCCCGGTACGCAGCTCTCCGATCACCGAATTGATCCCGCGAAACCACGGCAGCGCCAGCCTGTTCCATGTCTCGCGGTCGATGTCGTCGTCGACGCTGAAGAATATCGGGGCGCTCCGGCCGCCGCCCGCAGCGGTGTGGAGCTGCCACGCGGTGCGCGCGTCGGCGACGCCTCCGGCGTACCCGCGGGTAAAGTCCGATGGCGCTGTCCCGCCCGGCTTGCCGTACTGGTAGTTGCTGACGATGACCAGTCCGGCGGCGTTCAGCGACTGCGCATACGGCAGGGTGATCGGCTTGGCGCCGAACGACGAGCCCGGCCGCGAGGTCGAGACGTAGTTGATCACCCCGGCGTGGCCGGCGGCCCGGATGTCCCGGGCCGGGATCTGACGCATGGCGAAGTCGATCAGCGTCGGAGCGGCGGCCGCCGCCGTCGGTGCGCCGGCACCGGTTGCCGCACCGAGTCCGGCCAGCGCCGACGCCCCGATGGCGTAGCGCAGTGCGTCACGCCGGGAGATCGACACGAGGCGATGTTACCAATGTGACAGCTGTGATTTGAGCTCATCATCGGCGCGGCGGCCAGTTCGTTGCCCCGAGGGGACGCGCGGAGCCGACGGATCAATCCGCAGCAGCATGTGAAGACAACACGACGAGGAGTCCGACCTAGGTGCCGTAAAGATGGAGGGCACGTGCGGTCTCGGTGGCCACGTAACCGCTCAGTTTGGCAATCGGTGGACCGCCGCGCTGATGGATCACATTCGCGAGGACGATCACGTAGGTGTCAGACCCCGGATCCATCCACAACGTGACTCCGGTGAACCCGGTGTGGCCGAAGCTACCGATGGGAAAGACGGCGCCGCGTGGTCTCGAGTGGGCAGTGTCGATGTCCCAGCCGAAGCCGCGCAGATCATGTCCCGGTATCGCCGGGTAGTGCGCAGCCAGCAGTTGATCTGTTGTGGTGAAGACCGTTTCGGTGGCCTCGTTCGCCGCCTGGACCTGCCCGGCATGGTGCCCGGGTTGCTGCGGAGTCGTCATCATCTGCACGCTCGCCTGCCTCAGCGGAAAGGTGCTCGGGCGGTCGGCGAGCCGGTCGAGAAGCGCCTGCGCGTAGAGGCCCACGTCGTGCACCGTCGTGAACACTCCGGCGCTCCCGGCCACCCCGCCCATGCGGCGTGCCGTCGGGTCGTGCACGGTCCCGCGAAGCGGGTGACCATAGTCGGGGTTGATGCCCGGAGTGTCCTCGTCGAGAGCTGTCGGTGCGATGCGCGCCAGCAAGTCGGTGCTCCACGCATCCGCCGGGCAACTCCCCACCGTCGGTCCCCGGGGATCCAGGGCGATCGCCGTACCCCGGATCCGGTGTGGGCCGCACGCTTTGGTGGCCGGGAGGTAGTAGGTGTCTGACATCCCCAGTGGTCCGAACACGTTGTGCTCAACGTAGACATCTTCGGGCTCGCCGGTGATCTTCTCCAGCAGCGCGCCCAGGATGATGAAGTTGATGTCGGAGTAGTGGAAGCGTTCTCCGGGAGTAGAGACCACCCACGCGGCGAGCGCACGGCGAACGCCCTCCGCCTTGTCGGCCTTGTCCAGACCCCACGGACCGTCCAGGCTCAGGTCCCCCGCTATGCCCGAAGTATGGGTGAGCAACATGCGCAGAGTGACCTGCGCGCGGCGCGGATCGTCGGCCGGGTTGAAGTCGGGAAGGTACGCCTGCACCGGTTCGTCGATCCGAACCCGGCCTTCTTCGTGGAGCTGCATGACGGCGGTCGAGGTCGCGAGGCTCTTCGTCAACGAGGCCAGGTCGAAGATGGTGTCCTCGGTCATCGGCTCCGCCGGGGCGGGTGACCCGTCCAGCCCCGGTTCGCCGGCAAGCTTGCGCGAGCCGAAGGCCTGGCGGAAGACGATCTTGCCTTCGTGTCCGACCTGGACGACGGCGCCGGGTAGCCGCCGCGCCGCGACGGCGTCTTCGATGAGCCGGGAGACGGGGGAGAAGTCTCCGGTCGGAGTCACATCAGCGACGGCGGGTGCCGGCGACGGGGTAGTCGGAGCGGTCGTCCTCGGTGTGCCGGTGCCGGGCGGTGGAGACGCAGTATGTCCGCATGCCGGGGCCGCAGCGAAAGTGCACACCACGGTTCCAACCGCGAAGAGCCGGGCAAGGCGCGAGCGTGACACCGTCACCCGGTCGACGGTAGCCGGGCGCAGTGCCGACAGCACGAGATCGACCGCGATCGCTTGCCGGCGAGCTTTACCCCGCAGGCGTCACGTCGCTGCCGGAACCCTTGACCGAGGCCTTGGCACGCTTCTCGGCTCGCACCGCCCGCTTGCCGCGCACGTATCCGGTCGCGGAGACCGCAGCCGCCAGCAGCGCGGTCTCGCCGCCGACGAACGGGTGGAATCCGACGCCGGCGCCGCCACGGCCCTTCACCGGGATGTCGGCGACTTCGGTGACCTTCCAGCCCTTCTCGGAGATCGACAGGATGGCCTCGCCGTTCTCGCACGTGAGCGGCAGCGCGGCGATCACCTCGTCGCCATCCGCGGCCAACTTCACTCCGGCCACGCCGTTGCCGGCAGCGCCCTGGGGATTGACCGCGGCGGGATCGATCCGCAGCACCTTTCCGCGTCGCGTCACCAATGCCAGATGCGAACCGGGTGCGAGGACCCCTGACTGCACCAGCCCGGTGATGTCCGGTGCCACCGGGATGTCGCGGATCTTGAACGGCAGACCGTTCCCGTTGGTGAACTTCACCCGACCGTCGGTCCACACCGCCCAGCCCAGCCCCGAGGTGAGCAGCTCTCCGTGCCGGTCGGAGAACACGCCGCGGTCATCGAGTCGCCAGGCGGTGTTGACCTTCCGCTCACGGGAGCCGTCCTCGTCAGACCCGGACACCGTCGGTGTGGCGTCGACATCGAGCACGGTGCGACGGTCGAATTCAGGCCCCTTGAACAGTTTCGCCGTCTCCACCAGCTCCTGGTCGATCACCACCCGCCGCGCATCGGGATTCGACACCAGCTCGGTGAGTTCGACGAATTCGGCGTCCAGCTTCTCCGCTTCGGCCTGCAACTCGATGACGTCGAGCTTCGTCAGCCGGCGCAGCTGCAGCGCCAGAACGTAATCGGCCTGTTCGGTGTCGATCGCGAACCGCTCCTGCAGTCCGTGCCGTGCCTCGTCGACGGTGTCGGAGCTACGAATGATCGCGACGGCGGTATCGATGTCGAGATGGATCTTCATCAGGCCCGCGACCAGGTGGCGGCGCGCGGTGACCTTCTCCAGCCGGTACTGGCTGCGGTGCAGCACAACCGAATCGCGCAACGACAGGAACGCGGCGATCAGCTCACGCACCGACCACCAGCGCGGAACCCGGTTCTCGTCGAGCGCGACCAGACTGGCGGCGAACGAGCCTTCCAGCGGCGTCAGGGCGAGCAGCTGTTCACGGATCTGCTCGGCGCTGTGACCGCGCTTGGCGGTGACCACGATCCGTAGGCCGTTGCGCCGGTCGGTCAAGTCCGACATGTCGGCCACGCCGGACAGCTCGCCGGACTCGACCAGCGCCCGGATCCGTTCCTGCACGGTCTGGCTCGCCACGCCCGGTGGTAGCTCGGTGACGATGACGTTCTTGCCGTCCACCGAGACCGTGCCGCGCACGGTGAACAAGCCACGGCCGGTGGTGATGTACTCCCGCAGCCCGTTGGCGCCGACCACGCTGGCGCCGCAGCCCCAGTCGGGGCCGGGAATGAGTTTGACCAATCTGTCGTCGGTCATGTTCGGGGTCTTCAGCAGTGCTCGGCAGGCTGCCATGATCTCGCGCGGATTGTGTGCGGGCACCTTGGTGGCCCAGCCCTCGGCGATGCCGACGGCACCGTTGCACAGCAGCACCGGCCACTGCGCCGGCAATACCGTCGGCTCGATCCATTCGCCGTCGAACGTGGAGACCATCGGCACCGCGTGGTCTGCGAGTTCGGCGGTCAGTGCCGCGCCCGGCGCCGACAACCGCATCTCGGTGTAGCGGTCCGCCGCGGGGATGTCGCCCTGGATGCGCGGAAAGGCACCCTGCCCGTCGATGACCTTCACGCGCTGGAACTCGGCGGCCATCAGCGCCGCGGCCCCGTACATCGAGGCACCGCCATGTGGGTGCAGATTGCCGGTGACGGCCGAGCACACCTTGGAGGACTTCTGCGGCTTGTTTCCGGGCAGCAGTCTGGAGTCGTACATCTGATACAGCAGACGGCGCTGCCCCGGCTTGAGACCGTCGAAGGCGGATGGGATCGCGCGGTCACTGACGCTGTAGAGGGCGAAGGTGAGCTGGTAGTGGTTCCAGTAGTCGTCGGCGCTCTGGTCGAGCACCAGGTCGGGATTCTGCTCGATGATGGCGGTCACGTTGTACTCCTACTCGAGGTCCAGAGCAGCGGTGTCGATGCGCGAGGCCACATCGGCCATCCACGTCCGCCGGCCCTCTGGCGGTCCGCCGAACAGAGTGTGGTGCAGCTTCGGGTCGCCGTCGTCGAGGTGCACTCGGATCACGGTGCGCCGCTGCGGATCCAGCACGGTGTTCCAGAAGTCGTCGGCGTCCATCTCGCCGAGCCCCTTGTTCCGCTGGACCTCCACCTTGCGTTTGGAGTTGGCCTTCATCTGTGCGACGGCGGCGTCGCGTTCGGATTCGTCCTGGCAGTAGATCCGCTGCTGGCCGTCCTTGACGACGAACAGCGGTGGCAATGTCACGTAGATCATCCCGGCCTTGACGAGTGGGCGGTAGAAGTCCAGGAACATCGAGATGAGGCTCGAGTTGATGTTGCCGCCGTCGGGATCGGCGTCCGAGGCGAACAAGATGCGGTCGTAGCGGCACGATTCCGGATCGCAGTTGTCACGCACCCCGCAGCCCAGGATCCGCTCGATGGAGTCGAACTCGTCCTTGACTCTGGCCTTGCTCAGGGTGAAGCCGTAGACGTTGGGCGGCTTGCCCTTCAGCGGAAAGGCCGCCTGGAAGGTGGCGTCGCGCGCCGCCTTGATGGTGCCCAGTGCCGAGTCGCCCTCGCACAGGAACAACTCGGCTCCGGACCCGCGGCCGGTCTCCCGGCTGGGTAGGAGCTTCGGCGGCAGCGACAGATTGGTTCCGAGGCCCTTCGCCTTCGACGCCGCCCGGGACCGGGCCTTGGCGCCTTCGGCGCTGCGCCGAGCGCGGGCCGCCTCGAGCGCCATTTTGGTCCACAACGCCACCGCGTCGCCGTTGCCGGGGTTGGCCGCCCAGATGGTCACGCTGCGTGCCACATCCGGAACCATCGCGACGTTCAGCGACCGCGAGGACACCGCGGTCTTGGCCTGCGAGTCCCATGACACATCGGGCGCGCGGGTGTCCACGGCCAGCGCGGTCACCGCGGCGAAGTCCTGGGCCTCCGGGCCGTCCTCGCCTTTGGCCAGGCCCAGATCGCGCATTCGCGAGGCGCGGTCGGCGAGTGCTTCGGACAGCCCCTTCACCGCAGCGTTCAGGTGCGAGCCACCGCCGGGCGTTCGCACGGTGTTGCAGAACGCGGCGACGGTGGCCGGCTCGGCGGGCCCGGCCGTCATAGACCAGCGGAAGGGAGTCGCGCCGCGCCCGGTGGTGTACTCGCCGCGGCCCTCCACCGCCGCGCGCACGCCGGGAACGGGCGTGCCTCCGGCAGTGCACATGAGATCCAGGAGAGTGTCGGTGCCCCACGGGCCGGTGAACGGTTCGGTCAGCTCGGGCCGGACCTCCTCGCCGGGCCAGCCCTCGTCGGTGACTGTCAGGTGCACTCCCGGCGACATCCGGGCCGCGGCGTGCGCCCGCAGCAGCACCTCGTTGATGTCCACGCTCGAGTCCGGCACCACGGCAGGGTCGAACAGGATGCGCACCGTGGTCCCGTGCGCGTCGGGCTTGCGGTTGGCGGAGCCGCGCAGCTTCTGGGTGTCGGCACGGGTGAACGGGGCGTCCGGGTCGAACTCCTTGCCCTCGAACACGCCGGGATAGCCGCCGCCGAAGCTCTGCAGGTAGGTTTTGCCGGCACGGCGGACGGTCACGTCGGTTCGCGCGGAGATGAACACCGCGGCCGCGGCGCCGATTCCGTTCAGTCCCGCGCCGGTGCTCGTGGCGTCGGTGTGCGCGGAGAACTTGCCACCCGCCCGTGCGGTTCCGAGTGTCTTGACGATCCCGTTCTTCCCGTTCACGGGGTCGGAGTCGACGGGCAGACCGCGGCCGTCGTCGGCGACGCTGACGGAACCGTCGGCATGCAGGGTGATCGTGACGTGTGCCCCGCCGTGGCTGGGATCGGCGACCTCTTCGATCGCGTTGTCCACCAACTCGCGCAGCGCAGTGTTGAGCACGTCGAGCCCGAGGTTCACCGCGGGCCGCAGGCGCGTGTGCTGGACATCGTCGAGCTCGGTGATGTCGGCGGCGGTGTAACTCACTGCTCGTTCCTTCCATCGGCCACGGGTGTGCCGCAGGAATCGTAAACGGCGTATCGGACATGTTTGCGCAGCCGCGGCGGTGTGCCAGCCGACTGGAGCACCACACCGCGGACGAAGAGCTCCGCCGCCACTGCCGCGGCGTGATCAACGCCTTGGAAGCGTCCTCAGCCCTCGGCAGCTCCGCTATGACGTCCGCGACCCCTCGACAGGGGTTGAAGGTTGACTTGCACGAACAACAAGAGGTCGAGCACGGTGAGCACGGCCAGGACATAGCTCATCGGCGGGTGGCTGAACGGTAGGTACAGGATCAGCGCGCAGAGGGAGCCCAACATGACCATCTGTCCCACCGTCGCCCACAGACCGCGGCGAATCAGGACAACGAGCACGGCGAAATACAGCAGTGGCAACAGCACCCACCAGTAGTCAGTCCACACATCAGTGAGCATCGCCCTGCCTCGCCTTCCGGAATTCTCACCCTAACCCGGTGCATTGCGGGTGTTACTCACCAAAGTCCGGCGACAATCCGCGAGGCGGTGCGATCGGGTTCCGCTGCGAGACAAGCGTTTTCGCCGGTCAGATCTTGCCGCCCGGGAACATCGTCTTGACGGCCGCTGTGATGTTCGCGCGCGCCGCGGCCTCGCTGGTGGGATCCAGGGAGCCGATGGCCATCACGTAGCGGCGTTCGGATCCGATCGCGCCGGTGGACACGTGCAACTGGTTGGCGCCGTTCCAGCAGCAGAACCAGCCCTGCTTGACCGCGACCGGCTCGGCGTAGAGCCCTTCGGGGATGCCGAACCGCTGCGGATATCCGTCGTTCCCTGTCGGCGTCGATTGCGCAAGGTTGCTGATGATGATGTTCGCCTGTTCTGGCGGCAGCCCGCCTGTGCCGTCCAGGAGCATGTCGTAGTAACGGACCAGATCGCTTGCAGTGCTGGTGGTCACGTCCCAGTGCCCGTTGTAGGGCGCCGTCGTGCCCGACAATCCGTACCGCGCCTTGACGCGGGCGATGACGGCGTTCCCGCCGCTGCGGTCCCAGAAGTTCTGGGCGGCGCTGTCGTCGGAGGCGCGCAGCATCGTGTCGAGCGACGTGCGGTCGGCATCGGAGAGCTTCGTCTTGCCCTCGGACTCCTGCAGCAGCAGGTCGTCGGCGATGAACAGCTTCACTACGGATGCGATTGGGAAGGGCCTGTTGTCTCCATTCGAGACGATCTGACCGGTGTTGCGGTCCATGACGACGGTCTCGATGTCGGCGCCGGATGCGGCCGCGTCGGCGGTGGCCTGACGAACGCGGGCGTCGAGGCCGTCGAATGAGGCCGTCGGTTGCGCAGGTGGCGCCTCGGGCAGCGCCGGGAGAGGGGCCTGCTGCGCGGCCACCGGCGCCTGTGGAGTGTTCTCCGCGGCCGGCGGCGAACCCCACACCTGGGCCTCGCAGCCGGTGACGAGCAGCGCCGCCACACCGACGATCGCCAATCTCGTCATCGCCCGTACAGGCAGTCGCTGACGCATCAATCTCCTCCGAGCCGATCCAGACCCAAGGGGTATCCCCTGCGCCCACCTGTTAATCAGGCTAATCGAATCGGCTCAGTTCGACGCGGCCTGCAGTATGACGACGCCGCTGACGACGAGGGTGATGCCGGTGAGTCGCAGGGCTGTGATGGGGTCGCCGTAGATCAGGATGCCGAGTGTGACGGCGCCGGTGGCTCCGACGCCGGTGAACACGGCGTAAGCGGTGCCGACCGGTATGTCGCGCATGGCGAGGGTGAGCGGGTAGACGGCCGCGACGGCGAGCGCCAGGCACAGCAGTGTGGGAAGCGGTCTGGTGAAGCCCTCGGTCGGTTTGATGCTCTGTGACCACGCCACCTCCGCCAGCGCAGCGGTCATCAGCCATCCCCACGCAGTCATCGGGGTCCCCGCGGTGCGAGTGCATCGGTGAGCTGCTGGACAGCGCGGTTCGCCGAGTCCTGGTCGGGTGTGAGCGTCTGCAGTCGCAGTTCATGAATGTCGGTGATGCCGCAGTACTCGAGCCACCACCGTAGGTATGTCGACTGGTGATCCACGCCGAAGGCCGGGGTCAGGCCTGGTGCGTACACCCGGCTGGTGTAGATCGTCACTGCGCGTCTGCCGCCGAGCAGGCCGCGGTAGCCGGTCGCCGGATCGAAGGTGAAGGCGACGCCGGGTTGTGTGACGGTGTCGATGAAGAGCTTGAGTGACCATGGGATGGCGCCGTTCCACATCGGCACCGCGAAGACCAGTGTGTCGGCGAGTTGCACGCGCGCCGCCACGTCCAGCACCTCCGCCCAGTCGCCGGCCGCTTCTTCCGGGACCGGCTGTCGTGCGATCACCGCCATCTTCGCATCGACCTGCCGCTGGCCGAACGGGGCGAGGTCGGAGAACGTGTTCAGGCGGTCCACCTCGACGTCGGCACATCTCATGCGACAGGCCTCGATGAACAGGTTGGCCAGACGTAATGAACAAGAGTCTTCGCCGCGGGGGGAGGCGTTGATCAGCAGCACTCGGTTCATCCCACTCCTTCAATGTGCGGAACTGTGTTCCGTGAGTTCAACCCGCGGGTCCGGAACGGTATTCCGCAATAGGATGGCGGCGTGCTACAAAGTGGGTCGACCGGGTGGCAGCCTCAGCGTGAACTCGCGGCACGCAACGAAGCGAGCGTGCTCGACGCCGCGCGTGCACTGCTGAGCGGGCCCGACGCCGGCGACGTCGACATGAGGGTGATCGCCCAGCGCGCCGGCGTGGGCGTCGGAACGCTCTACCGAAGGTTTGGTGATAAGGCCGGACTACTGGCCGCCGTCGTCGGCGACGATGAGCGGACCCTGCAGGAAGCGATCCTGTCCGGGCCTCCGCCTCTCGGCCCCGGCGCCCCGGCCGGCGACCGGATCACTGCGTTCCTCGAGGAGCTGGTGTCGCTGACCGAGCGCAACCTCGGCGCGCTCCTGGTGACCGACGCGACCCCGCCGGGACGGCTGAAGCTGGGCGCCTATCAGGGGTGGCGGCTGCACATCGTCACGCTTCTGCGGGCAGCTCGGACCGACCTCGACGCGACGAACGCCGGCTGGCACGCCGACATGCTGCTGGCGTCGGTGGACCCGCAGCTCTACGCATATCAGCGCCGCGATCTGAAGATGAGCAAGCGACGCATCGCGACGAATGCCAAAGGGCTTGCAGCTGCAGTCATCCGGACATGAGCCTCAGACCATGGGAGGGTTGAGCGTCGCGAAACCTTCCTGCCGGTAGTAGGGGAAGTAGGGATACGGCGCGTCGACCGCGCTGGCCCGGTCCAGCCGCCCGACCTGCTCGGCGGTCAGTCGCCATCCGGCTGCCCCGAGGTTCTGAACCAATTGGGCCTCGTCGCGGGCGCCGATGAGGACCGACGACACCGTCGGCCGGCCGAGCAGCCAGTTGAGCGCGACCTGCGCGACCGTGTGCTCGGACTCCGCGGCGACGATCTCCAGTGCGTCGACGATAGTGAACAACCGCTCGTCGTCGACGGGCGGTCCCGCGTCAGCGGTGGTGTGGAGGCGACTGCGCTCCGGTAGCGGTGCGCCTCGACGAATCTTGCCGGTCAGCCGCCCCCACCCGAGCGGACTCCACACCAGTGCGCCGACGCCCTCCTCCCGAGCCAGCGGCATCAACTCCCACTCATAGTCGCGGCCGGCGAGCGAGTAGTAGACCTGGTGTGCCACGTACCGCGGGCGATGGCCGGAATCCGCCCGCGCGAGTGACTTCATCAGTTGCCATCCCGAGAAGTTCGATGCTCCGACGTAGCGGATCTTGCCCTGGGTGACGAGTGTCTCCAGTGTCTGCAGCACCTCGTCGATCGGCGTGAAGGCGTCATACCCGTGCAGCTGGAACAGATCGATGCGATCGGTGTTCAGGCGGTGCAGCGCGGACTCGACCGCCCGCAGCAGCCGAGGTCGGGAGGTGCCCCAGTCACCCGGCGAGGTGGGCAGCGCAGCCTTGGTCGAGATCACGACCTCGTCGCGGATTCCGCGTAGCGCCGCTCCCAGCACCTCCTCCGATGCGCCGTCGGAATACACGTCGGCAGTGTCGAACAGGGTGACTCCGGCGTCGAGGCATCGCTTGACGATGTGCTGGGCCGCCTCGACGTCGGTGTCGCCCCAGGCGCCGAAGAACTCACCGACTCCGCCGAAGGTGGCGGCACCGAAGCCGATCTCGGACACCACCAGGCCGGAATCGCCCACTCGTCGATACTCCATGTCACTCCTTAACAAGAAGATGTTCTCTTTAACTGACATTGTCGGCAACAAGCCTTATCGGGAACACATTCCCGTTAGCATGGGCAGCATGACCGGAATGTCACGGCCGGGTGGTCGGAGTGCCGCGGTACGGACGGCGGTCCTGGGCGCGACAACCGACCTTCTGGTCGAGGTCGGTCTGGATGCCGTCGAGCTCACTGTCGTCGCCGATCGTGCAGGCGTCGGGCGGTCGACCGTCTACCGGCGGTGGGGATCGGTGGCCGCGTTGATGGCCGACCTTCTGGTCGATATGGCCGAGACGTCGGTGCCGCGCGCGGACACCGGGTCGCTTTGCGGCGATCTCCGCGCCAACGCGGCACTCGTCCGTCGCACCCTGTCGTCCGGTCGTCAGGGGCGGTTGTTCAAGGCGATCATTGCCGCCGCCACCTACGACGACCGCACCGCGGAGGCGCTGTCGGAGTTCTATAACCGCCGGATCGCCGAATGGTCGACCTGTGTCGACGACGCAGCAGCCAGGGGGGAGGCACCCCTTGGCACCGACTCCGCGGCGGTGATCCGGCAGGTGTCAGCGCCGCTCTACTACCAATTCTTGACCAGCACCCGACGTCTCACCGAGCGCGACGCGATCCGTGCCGCGGACGCGGCGCTGGCCGCCGTGGCAGCCGGTGTCTTCGCCTCGACAGTGAAATCCGCCGCACCCCGGCCAAAGGCGCACCGCAACCGGTCTCGATCCGGCTCCTGACCGCTGAGCGTGTCGATGAGCCGGCGCGTTTGTTTCCGGATAAAAGTAGGTACCTGATTGCAAAGGAACCAGGGGTGAGGTGCGTATGACCAAGGACAGTCCGGGCATCGGGCGCAGGCTGCGGCAGGGAGCGGAACAAGCCGTCAAAGCGACCGTCGACGTAGTCAACAGCACCATCGGATCCGCCGCGAAGCGGGCCGGTCGCGCAACGTCGAAGGGTGGCGGCGCGTCGACCGCTGAGAAACCGAAGCCGCCGAGCACGGCGAGTAAGGCCAAGGCGGCCGCGTCACAGGCTCGGAATGCCGCGCCCGCGACGAAGTCCGCCGCACGCACGGCGAAGAAGGCGCCGACGACCCCAGCCGCGAGGCCGGCGAATGTTGTTCCCGCGAAGAAGGCTGCCTCACCGCCGGCCAAGAAGTCATCACCCAAGAAGGCCCCGGCGGCGAAGAAGGCAGCGCCCAAGCCCGCCACGTCGTCGACCCCGGCGAAGGTCACGCCGGCGAAGAAGGCAGCAGCCAAGCGCCCGGCGACTCCGGCGAAGAAGGCTGCTGGACAGACACCGCCATCGGCGGGGGCGCCGGCGACGCCGGCCAAGAAGGTGGCGACGCCGGCCAAGAAGGTGGCGACGCCGGCCAAGAAGGTGGCGACGCCGGCCAAGCAGGCATCGAAGGCGACCGGCACTGCGCCGGCGAAGAAAGCGGCCAAACGGATCACGTGATCCGCGACCTGCTCCTGTCGTCGCTCACACCGTCAGACGGAGTTTCGTGCACACCTCGACGACGTCGGCCCGGTCGGCCGCTGCCAGACCGCGAATGGGCAGCGGGAGGCTGTGGGGTGGAGCCAGGCCAAGGTGCTCCGCGACGGCGGCGGTGACTCGGAGGCTGCCGTGCCTGGCGAAGAGATCCCACAGGGGCGCAAGACATTCCGACTGGCTGGTGGCGCCCGCATGGTCGCCGGCCTGCGCTGCACGCGTGATGTCCAGTGCCGGGCGGGGCAGCGTTCCGCCGATGACCGAGTACCAGGAGTCGCAGCCCGCGTTGAGCCCGGTGGCCCCGAACGCATCGCCCGACACTCCGAGTGCCGTTCCCGCCGGCAACAGGTCGCGCAGTTGCGCAACGCGGATGGCCGCTCGAGCCGGGTCAGCGGGGACTCCGGGGATCTTGAGCGATGCGACGTGGGGCAGGGCGGCGATCGCCTGATAGAGGTCGTCGGTGAAGGTGAAGTGCGTCGTGCCGGGATTGTCGTAGACAACCAGCGGCACGGCGAGCGCGCGCGTCACGTCTTCGTAGAGTCCGTACACGTCGTCCGCGGTGAGGGCCTGGTAGGAGAGCGGGGCGAGCAACACGCCTGAGGCTCCTGCCTCATGTGCGTCCTCGACGAGCTCGAGAACGTGCTCGGTACGGAGCGCGCCCACTCCGATGATCACCGGAACATCGGCGGCGTGCTCGACAGCGAGGCGGGCGACACGTGCGCGTTCCCCGCGAGTCAGGTACGCATAGGAGCCCGTTGACCCGAGTGCGGTGATGGAATCAACTCGCGCCGTGGCGAGGCGGGCAACCAGGTTCGTGAACGCCGCTTCGTCGACCGCACCGTCTCGCAGCGGAGTCAGCGGGAAGGCGCTCAGGCCGGTGAACACGGTGGTCTCCTCACCGGAGCAGAGTCAGGCCGGCCGCTACGCATCGCCGGCGGGCGGCGCGAGGCGGTCACGCAGCTGCGGCCAGTTCGACGCCGCCCAGTGTGCTTCCACTGGCGCGATCCGGCGACGCAGACCGTGATGCAATCCGGTGCCGCGCTCGCTGAGGAACACCCGAACCTTGCGCCGGTCGAATTGGTCGACTTCGCGGTAGGCCAGGGCCTGCGTGACCAGTCGATCCACCACTCTGGTCAGGGTGGGTCCGGCGGTCAGCGTCTGCGCCTGCAGCTCGGCCATCGTGAGCCCGGCCGAGGCGGCCAGAGCGTCCATCGCCAGCCAGTGGTCGATCCCGAGGCCCGATTCCTGCAGCTCGTCATCCAGTTGGGCGGTCAATGCGCGCGCGGCGCGGAGCAGCGTGGCCGTCATCGACGTCGCCGCGTCGTGCTCGGGCAGCGTCCTTGCCATCACCTACTCCTCCGGCCTTGCCCATTGGACCTGGCACGCGCGATACTTTCAGATGGAAATGATGATAGCCGATCCGACGACGGTGTGGCAGAGGACGTACTGATCATGAGCTCGCGCACCAGCCGTGATGCCGGTGAGCTGTGGCGAGTGGCCATGGTGGTGCCCCTGCAAGGCCCCGGCGGCGTCTTCGGGCCGTCGTGTGAGGCGGTGAGCCGGTTGGCTGTCCACGATCTGAACGCCGACGGGGGGATATTGGGCCGAGAGGTGCAGATCGAATTGGTCGACGGCGGCGTCGCTCCGGATCTGGTCGCTCGGCGGATCGACCGACTCGTGACGGCGGGCGAGGTTCACGCGGTCAGCGGGTGGCACATCTCCTCGGTGCGCAACGCACTTGCGCCGGTGGTCGCCGGGCGGGTGCCCTACGCGTACCCCGCACTGTACGAAGGCGGCGAACGGCGCCGCGACATCTACTGCTGCGGTGAGACACCCGACCGCCAGATCGCTCCGGCGCTGCGCTGGTTGCGCGACAACGCCGGCGCGCGACGATGGTTCATCGTGGGTGACGACTATGTCTGGCCGCGGTCGTCGCTCGCTGCGGTGCGCGGGTACGCCCGCGATCTCGACCTCGACATCGTGGGCCGGCGCTTCGTCGATCTGGGCCGAGCGGAGATGTCCGGTGTCGTGAAGGCCGCCATGGCGTCGGGGTGCGACGCGGTGTTGATGCTTCTGGTCGGTCAGGACGCCGTGGAGTTCAACCGCGCGTGCGCCGAGCTCGGCGCAGCCGATCACTTCATCCGCTTCAGCCCCCTGATGGACGAGACCATGCTGCTCGCAAGCGGTGCGGACGCCAACCGAGGGCTCTTCGTCGCCGCCTCGTTCTTCCGTTCGATGGTCGGCGCCAATGCGATGGATCTGCTCGGGCACTACCGCCAGATGCACGGACCTCAGGCTCCCCCACTGAGTGGAATCGCCGAATCGTGTTACGAGGGAATGCAATTGCTATCACAGTTGATACACCGGTCGGGCGAGTTGACCGACATCGCCTCCGGCGATCTCGTGTCGTATGACAGTCCGCGGGGAACCGTGCACTATCACGCCGACGCCACCGTGCAGCCGATACATCTGGCTGTCGCCGACGGCTATGACTTCGACGTGCTCACCACACTGACGCAGCCCTGAGGCCGGCGCGCATCACATCGCCGTTGACAGTGTGCTGTCCGTCACTTAGTTTCAAATGGAGATATTCCATCTGGAACTGAAGGAGGTGACATCGTGAGCAGTGTCGGGTTGCTGTACGTCGGCGCGGTACTTCTCATCAACGGCTTGATGCTCCTGGGGCGTATACCGCCACGGTCGGCAGCTGTGTTCAACCTGTTCGTCGGCGCACTCCAGTGCGTGATCCCTACGGCAATGTTGTTGCAGGCGAACGGCGATGCTGCCACTACGTTGTCCGCCTCGGGTCTCTACCTGTTCGGCTTCACCTATCTCTACGTCGGCATCGTCAATCTCGCCGGCCTCGAACCGCAGGGCGTCGGCTGGTTCAGCCTCTTCGTCGCGATGGCCGCTGTGGCGTATGCGGTTCTGTCGTTCAGCTCGCATGACCCGGTGTTCGGGGTCATCTGGCTCTCCTGGGCGGCGCTGTGGACCCTGTTCTTCCTGGTTCTCGGTCTGGGTCGTGAAGACCTCAACCGTTTCACCGGCTGGTCGGTGACGCTGCTGAGCATTCCGACGTGCTCGATCCCGGCGTTCCTGATGCTCACCGGTCACTACCGCAGTTCAGCCCTGACCGCCGTCGCCACGGCGGTGCTGTTGGCGGCCTTGCTGGTGGTCGCACGGCTACTCAGCTCGCCGGGCAGGGTGTCCGGGGTCAGGGCCCGGCCGGTCTACAACTGATCCACCTGATTTGTTCTGCTGCAACCTATTTCATCCAAATCGATCAATCGAGGAGCTCAACATGCGTCACGGTGACATCTCATCCAGTCCGGACACGGTCGGCGTAGCCGTCGTCAACTACAAGATGCCCCGGCTGCACACCAGGGAGGAGGTACTCGACAACGCCCGCAAGATCGCGGACATGGTGGTCGGGATGAAGTCCGGCCTGCCGGGTATGGATCTCGTGGTCTTCCCCGAGTACTCGACTCAGGGGATCATGTACGACCCCGAGGAGATGTACGCCACCGCGGCGTCGATCCCCGGAGACGAGACCGACATCTTCGCTGCAGCGTGCCGTGAGGCCAAGACGTGGGGCGTCTTCTCCATCACCGGTGAGCGCCACGAGGATCATCCGAACAAGCCGCCGTACAACACCCTCGTGCTCATCGACGACACCGGTGAGATCGTGCAGAAGTACCGGAAGATCCTGCCCTGGTGCCCGATCGAGGGCTGGTATCCGGGCGACACCACCTATGTTTCGCAGGGCCCGAAGGGGATGAAGATCTCGCTGATCATCTGCGACGACGGCAACTACCCCGAGATCTGGCGGGACTGCGCGATGAAGGGCGCCGAACTGATCGTGCGGTGCCAGGGCTACATGTATCCCGCCAAGGATCAGCAGGTCCTCATGGCCAAAGCGATGGCGTGGGCGAACAACACCTACGTCGCCGTGGCGAATGCCGCGGGATTCGACGGGGTGTACTCCTACTTCGGACACTCCGCGATCATCGGGTTCGACGGCCGCACCCTCGGCGAGACGGGCGAGGAAGAGTATGGGATTCAGTTCGCGCAGCTCTCGCTGTCGGCCATCCGCGACGCCCGCCAGAACGATCAGTCCCAGAACCACCTCTTCAAGCTGCTGCATCGGGGCTACTCGGGCGTGCACGCGGCCGGCGACGGCGACAAGGGCGTCGCCGACTGCCCGTTCGAGTTCTACAAGCTGTGGGTGACCGACGCGCAGAAAGCGCAGGAAGTCGTCGAGTCGATCACGCGAGACACCGTGGGTGTCGCGGACTGTCGAGTGGGCAATCTCCCCGTCGAGCAAAACGTCGAGGCGTAAGAGAATCGACGTGCCGTACCTCACCGACATGTATCACGACCAGAACGCGACAACGCAGCGCACAAACAACGTCGCCGTGAAGTCGTCGGCCGTGTTCGACCACGATGCCTTCGTCGCCCGATTGGGGCAACGGATAATCGGTCAACCGAAGGCGGTGAGTGCCGCTGCCCGGGCGCTGTCGATCGCACATGCCGGTGTCGCTGATCCCGGTCGGCCGTTGGCGAGCGTATTGCTCGTCGGGCCGACCGGGGTCGGCAAGACAGAACTTGTTCGCCAGATCGCCGCCGAGATCCGCACGGGACCAGACGATCTCTGCCGAATCGACATGGCGGCCCTGGCCCAGGAGCACTACGCGGCGTCCTTCTCCGGCGCCCCACCGGGATACGCGGGCAGTAAGGAGTCCTTCACCCTTTTCGACAAGAACAAGATCGAGGGTGACCCGTACACACCGGGCATCGTGCTCTTCGACGAAGTCGAGAAGGCCGACCGCACGGTGATCCGCGCCCTGCTGCACGTGCTCGACAGCGGAGAGCTCCGGCTCGCCAACGGCCGCGACCGGATCTCCTTCCGCAACAGCTACGTCTTCATGACGTCCAATCTGGGATCCAAGGACGTCGCAGCGGCACAGCGAACCTCCCGATGGTCGCCGAGATGGCGACGACTACGGGTATTCGCGGCGTCGCCAACCGATCCGGTCGCCCGGGCACACGGTCTGGTGAGCGCCGCCGTAGAGGAGTTCTTCGACCCGGAGTTCCTCAACCGGATCGATGAGACGGTCGTCATGGCGCCCTTCGACGCATCGACGGCCCGGAAGGTCACCGTTCGTGAAGTGGGCCTCTTCAGCGCGCGACTGGCCCGTGAACATGTCGAACTCCGTGTCGACTATCCGGTGATGGAGTTTCTGCAGGACTGCGGGTTCGATCCGATCTACGGTGCCCGCGGGTTACGCAGGACCATCCGGAGCCATCTGGTCGCTCCTGTAGCCGAATGCGTATTACGCGCTCGCACAACGCCGACCACGCCCATCGTGGTCGAGGCAACTGTGATCGACCATGCCGTCGCGGTGCGTTTGCTCGACGAGAAGTGACCTGATTCGGGCATCGTTCTGGGTGCGCGAAAAGCACACGGGACAATGGTCCTGATCACTGTGTCGCCGCTGATGCCTGGAGGTTGTGCCGATGTCCACACCGGATCCGCAAGCGTTCGCCGAAGAGTGGGTGCTTGCGTGGAATGCGCACGACGTCGAGGCGGTGCTGGCGCACTTTCACGACGATGTGCTGTTCACCTCTCCGATCGCCGCGCGAGTGGTGCCGGGCAGCGGGGGTGTGGTCCGCGGGAAGCAGGGTTTGCGCGAATACTGGACGACGGCGTTGGCCGGCATGGCGGACCTGCACTTCGAGATCCTCGGTGTGTATCGCGGGGAATCGCTGCTGGTGATCAACTACCGCAATCAGCGCGGCGGACTCGTCAACGAAGTCCTGGTCTTCGACGGCGCGTTGGTGCGTGAAGGGCACGGCACCTACCTCGACTGAGCTCTCGGCCACCGGGCGGGAGCCGTGGCTCCTAATCGACGTCGACCAGGGACACGTGCCGGCAGCGGATGAACCCGAGGACGATTGCCAGCTTCGCCTCCAAGGCCGGCGCGGAGAACGCAGACAACGGCTCGAGCGACACACAAGTGCTGATCAACGATGCGACCACCGGCATCATGCTCTGCAACACCTCGGTGCTCGGAGATTTCATGGCCGCGGCGGGCAGGCCGCGCACCCGGTCACCGGTCGCGCCGGACACACGCCGGAGCGCAAGCGCAGTTTCCTCGAGCGCCTCGATCAACGAATCAGCAGAATCGGCACCCGGAAGAAGATCGAACGGCTGGAGGAGACGAACAACTCCCGGCTGACCGGACACATTGAGGTCATATGTCTCGTCAAGCTGAATGCAACCCACGGCACCGATGTTATTGATGACTCGAAGGAGCACTTCTGGGCAGAATGTCGCGAGAAGCGCAAAACGGGTGCGCATCGCGATTTCACGTCGAAGAATCAGATCGCTACTGAGATCGAGCACGTATTCAGTTACACGCCAATACTCTTCGCGTTCAGTGTCCATCCGCGCGCGCTGCTCCTGACCTTGCAGAATTCATCGTCTCGACTGACTTGATCGAGCCTACCGAATTGCGTGCGCTATATGCACAGGGGCCCTTTCTGCTGTCGCCTCCGACGTCGCCGCGGCCGTCAGACACAAATTGCGCTCACCGATCGGGACAATTGACCGCAGATCTGCACACCGATACCTAGTGCCGATATTCCGGCCGAGCTGACGTGGACGCCGAAGCGTTACGCGAATGATCCGCCGCGACGCAGGCGGATCCATGGTCGCCGGGTGTGGTGGGCCGCCACCCGCGCGAGGAGAGCCGGCTCGAGGAGGCGCTGTGGTGGGTCGATCATGTTCCCCACGCGGTAGAGCCGCTCGGTCACGACGATGTCGTCCGCCGATTCGAGAATCTTTCGCCGACTCCACTCGATGACCCGCCGCTGCATCCCGAGTCTCGCACTGCGCGCCGGAGTCCGACCGGCCGGTTGATTCGCCGCCCACACCGGCGCGATGACAGAGGCGAGTGAGCGGTGAAAGCGCTCGGGCCGGACAGATGTGCCGCCGCGCAACTCGGTGCGCAACGCAGCAGCGTGCAACGCCGCCAGCGTGATGCCCTGGCCGAAGATCGGATCCAGACAGCACAGCGCGTCGCCCACGACGAGCAGACCATCGGGATGGTGGGCCTGCTGGTCGTAGCGGTGCCACATGCCACCGGGATAGCGGTAGACCGCCACGTCGGTCAGCGGGCGTGCTCGCTGCAGTGCCGGCAGGATGTGCGGTGGTACGAATCGCGCAGCGAGGGCGAGCATGTCGGCGAATGACGACGGCGCCGCGAGCCCATCGTGAGCGCGTCCGGCGGCGGTCAGCGTCCAGGTGTTGTTCTCGCCGGCGACGAGCCCGCCGCGGCCGGTGCTGCCCTGCGGAAGGACCAGGATCAGCCGTTCGGGGAAGGTGTCCTGGTCCGGGATCGTGATCTGCTGGCTGTAGTACACGCCCCGGACGGTGAAGGACCGGTGAGGCGGACGGGTGTAGCCGAGGTTCTCGAGCAGTAGGGGTGTGCGAGATGCGCGCCCGGTGGCGTCGACGACGAGATCGGCCATCAGGGTGCTGCCTGCGCCGCTGCGCCGGTCGCGGACGGTGACGCCGGTGATTCGGTGGGGTTGTGCCGCAACAAGATCGCAGATGTCATGTCCGTCCCTGACGGTCACGTTGGGGAGCGCGGCGACCCGCCGGCGTAACTGGAACTCGACCATGGGGCGGGTCGCCAGGTACACAGCCAGCGCGGCAGGATCCGATATCGGATCGGTGCGGTTGAAGGTGTACGGGCCGTTCTGCATGTGCACCCGGGTGCCGAAGCTTTCGTCGTCGAGCATTACCGCGCCGGCGGCGGCGAGGTCCGCGCGGTAGCCCGGCAGCAGATCCTCGATCACCTGCCACCCGCGAGCCAGCACGCTGTGCAGGTGCGGTCCCTGAGGTATGCCACGTCGACCGATAGGGCTGTCGGGCAACTGGTCTCGCTCCACAACAGTGACCTCGTCAGATTCGCCGGCCACCGCGGCAGCACTGAGCAATCCGGCGATTCCCCCGCCGAGGACCACAACTTGGTCAGTCACGTCGCTCTCCGCCTCCCCGGTTCACCCGATCAGCGACGCTAACACAACTCTAAGAAAGATAAGACAACTCTAAGGTAGTATAAGAAGACTCTAAGTCGAAGGAGATGTTCATGGTGAGTCGAGGCGCAGAAGGCATCAGGATCGGCGACGATGTGGACGCTGAGCGCGCCATGCTGGCTGACTCGCTGGAGTCCGTCGGTCCCGATGCCGAAACCGCATGCGGGGCCTGGACTGCGTTCGACCTCGCGGCGCACGTCGTCGCGGCAGACCGCGCGGCAGGAACGCTCGCCTTCGGGGTCCGAGCGCTGGCTGCGCGAGGAGTCCAGTTGCATCCCAAGCCGCAGTTTGTGAAGGGGGTCATCCAGCGGGAGCGGCGGGACGGCTATCGGGCGGTGATCGGACGTCTCCGTCGGCGGTGTCCGCGTCTTCTCGTGGCGCCGCCGGTCGCTGCGTCCACCCTCTTCGAAGTCTGGATGCACCACGACGACCTCGCCGAGGCCAACGGGCTCCCTCACGGCTCTCCGGTTCACCTCGCCAGAGCAATCCCGTCGTTGGTTCGGTATCACGCCAAGCGACTGCCCTCCGCCAGGATCATGTTGCGAACCAACGAGAATCAAGAGTGGTCATTCGGGGCTGCCGATCAGCCCATCGCCGTCCTGACGGGGTCGGCAGCCGATATGGTCCGCTGGCTCGCCGGCCGGCGCCCGATGTCCGTGCTCGACGTCGAAGCTGCTGCGGACGTCGCCGACGAGCTGCGTGCATTCCTCGGCGAGATCTGACCTGCAAGGGTCACGGCCAGAACGGCGGACGGCCCGTGCCGCTGATCATGAGGTCCCCGGCGGCGGTGTGCTCGACCAGTCGTGCGGTGGCGTCACGATCGCCGACGCACAGCACGACCGCTCCACCGGCCTTGATCTGAGCCGGTGCGTCGAGCACGGTGCCCTGCCAGTGGTAGTGACCGTCGAACGGGTTGAGATGTCCGGTGGCACGGATGCGGACGGGATGGCGCTTCTCGCCGACCACGAGACTGGCCGGCCCGTCGTAGACGCCGTCGTCGGATCCGATGGTCACAGGAAGTGGCACCTCGCCCACATGCGGCGGGCGATCGGACCCATCAGACCGACCTCGTCGAGGAATGCGGCCAGCGGCTCGAACCCGGCTCGCAGTGTCGCGTGGAACTGTGGGTTGGCGCGGGCTTGGCGTTGCGCCTCGCCCCCGTCGAGGCCGATCCGGTCGTAGAGGGCGCGGCGGGTGAAATGGCCGAAGTAGAGCGAGGCTCCGAGGCCGTGCAGATTGGAGATGGCCAGGCGCGTCGCGCGTGACAGCTCGCCGACGTCGCGGCGGATGCCGTCGCGGGCGAACTGGATGTGCCGGGCTTCCTCGGTGACGTGGATGCGCATCACGCGTTGAACCAGCGGCTGAATTTCGTCGGCGTCGTCGAGGATCTGGCGTTGCACCGCGTCGAAGAGCTCCTCACCGACCAGGGCGCCGATCCACAGCATCGGTCCGCGGAAGATCAGCGCCATCGTGTTGACCCTGCGTGCGCCGCCCCTGGTCGGCCAGAACGGTTCGACGCCCACCCGTTCGATGGCCTTCCCGAACATCAACATGTGGCGCGCCTCGTCGCCCAACTCCGTGAGCTCGTAGAAGGTGCTGTGCGACGTGGGGGAGGTGTGCATCATCGCGCGCAGCAGGGACTGGTTGAGCATGTTCTCGAACCAGATGCCCATGGAGATGTAGTTGACGAACTCCTGCCGGGACAGGTCGATGCGCTGCCGATCGCTCATGCGCTCCCACAGCGGGGTGCCGTACAGGCTCAACATCTGCGGAGGCAGGAAGTACTTGTCGTCGGGAAGCGGAGCGTCCCAATTGATGTCGACGATCGGCTCGTATGACTTCTTGGCCGAACCCTTGAGCAGGCGAAGGGCGAAGTCCTCCCGGCCGGGCGCGGTGGGCGAAGCAGATGCAGTCATGAAGTCCTCTTTCGACGACGGAGGAGTGTCCGCGAGGCCGACGCGGATGCCGCGCGACCTGATCACACCATCATGGCGACTTCTTCGGACAGTTTCTCGCCTCGTACGGGCCAAAGTTCCGCACGAACTTGTCCTCTCCGGACAGTCGTATGCCTGCGCGCGGCCTATCATCGCGGACTATGTCGAACGTGCCGCCCGCCGCGGCGAGGCTTCCCCAACTGCCACCGCAGACGCTGGAGGCGATGCGCGCCGGGCTGCCGGCGCTGACCGACAGGATGGTAGAGGCGGTGATCGCCGAGGTGCCCGCATTCGCGCTGGCCGCGCAGGAGTCGTGGCGGCCGGTGATCTACGCATCTGCTGATCAACTGCTGACCGCGCTGATCGAACAGCTGCGCGGTGCGGCCGATCCCCAGAGCTCCGCGACGTCGATGCAGGAAGTGCTCGACACCGCTTACGGTTTCGGCCGGCGGGAAGCGCGCCAGGGCCGGCCCACCGAAGTGCAGCTGGCGGCCTATCGAATCGGGGTCCGTGAGATCTGGCGCGAGTGGTCGGCGTTGGCCGTCGGGCACGGCGTGGGAAGCGACGAGGTGAGCGTCTTCGCCGAGACGTCGTTCGCCTACCTCGATCGGATCTCGGCAGCGGGCGTCGCGGGCCACGCCGACGAAGTCGCCCGACTGGGCCTGGCGCGGGAGAGGCACCGGGAGCGGCTCGTGCGGGCTCTGCTGCGAGATGGGTCGGCCGACGAACTGCGCCGGGCCGCGGAAGAGGCGTCCTGGACACCGTCGCAGACGCTGACCGCGGTGGCACTTCCGAACCGGCACCACGAGAGTGGCGGGCTCATCACGGCCGACTCGCGCACCCTCGAGGTGCCCGACGACGCGATCGAGCTGCCGCACGGGATGCGGATGTTCCTGGTCTCCGCCGTCGGCGGGAAGGCGCGGGCATCGTTCCTCGAATCGATCGGCGCGACAGGCGCGGTCGTAGGGCCCGTCCGCCCGTGGATGCAGGCGCGCTCTTCGGTTCGCCGCGTCATGCGTGCAGCTGAGTTCCAGCCTGCGCAATCAACGGCCGTACTCGACACCGACCAGATCCTTGTGGAGCTCGTGGTCAGTGCCGATTCCGAGGCATTGACCGACCTGCGGGCCCGCGCGCTGGCGCCCCTGCACGGACTGCCCGCTGCGTCCGTCGCCCGGCTCGCGGACACGCTGCGCTCATGGCTGCTGCATCACGGCCGCCGCGACGAGATCGCCGCCGACCTCCACGTGTCACCCTCCACGGTGCGCTACCGGCTCCGCCAGCTCCGTGACGTCTACGGTGGGCGGCTGCAGGATCCGCGATCCATCGCCGAACTCACGGTCGCCCTCGCAGACTCCGGGTTAACCGACGCCGACGGCGATCGCGATCTAGCATCAGCGGGTGGAGACCACATCTGAGTCCAACGAGTACCTCGCCAAGCGCACACTCAAGCAAGGCACCGCGGGATGGCTACTCCTCGCCGGTCTCGGCGTCGGGTATGTGATCTCGGGCGATTACTCGGGATGGAATTTCGGGCTCGCCGAGGGAGGGTTCGGCGGATTACTGATCGCCGGCGTCCTGATCGCGGGCATGTACCTGGCCATGGTGCTGGGGATGGCGGAGATGTCCTCCGCGCTGCCTGCCGCAGGCGGCGGCTACACATTCGCCCGTCGGGCACTCGGCCCGTGGGGTGGATTCGCAACCGGCACAGCCATTCTGATCGAGTATGCGATCGCACCCGCGGCGATCGCCACCTTCATCGGGGCCTACGTCGAGTCCCTCGGCCTGTTCGGCATCACCGACGGCTGGTGGGTGTACCTGGCCGTGTACCTGCTGTTCATCGGCATCCACCTCAGCGGTGTCGGCGAGGCGCTCAAGGTCATGTTCGTCATCACGGCCATCGCCCTCGCCGGTCTGCTCATCTTCGCCATCGCGGCGATCGGCAGCTTCGACACCGCGAACCTCACCGACATCGCGCCCACCGATGCGGCCGGCGCCTCGTCGTTCCTCCCCTTCGGGTACCTCGGGATCTGGGCGGCAGTCCCCTTCGCGATCTGGTTCTTCCTCGCCATCGAAGGTGTGCCACTCGCCGCCGAGGAGGCCAAGGACCCGGCCCGCAACGTGCCGCGCGGAATCATCGCCGCGATGGCCGTCCTGGTGGTCACCGGAGCCACGGTGCTGGTGCTCGCCGCCGGTGCCGGTGGTGCCGAGGTGATCAGCGCGTCCGGCAATCCCCTGGTGGAGGCGCTGGGAGACTCGACGATGGCCAAGGTGGTCAACTACATCGGCCTGGCGGGGCTGATCGCCAGCTTCTTCTCGATCATCTACGCCTACTCCCGTCAGCTGTTCGCGCTGTCGCGCGCCGGCTACCTGCCGAAGCGGCTGTCGCTTACCAACTCCCGCAAGGCGCCGACGCTGGCGCTGATCGTGCCCGGCATCATCGGCTTCGTGCTGTCGCTGACCGGCCAGGGCGCGATGCTGCTGAACATGGCGGTGTTCGGCGCCGCCCTGTCCTACGTGCTGATGATGATCAGTCACATCGTGCTCAGGGTGCGTGAGCCGGACATGCCGCGGCCCTACCGCACCCCGGGCGGCGTCGTCACCACGGGCTTCGCGCTGGTGATCGCGGCGCTGTCGGTGGTGGCCACCTTCCTGGTGGACAGCACGGCGGCCACCTGGTGCCTGGTCGTCTTCGCTGCGTTCATGGCGTATTTCGGGCTCTACAGCCGGCACCATCTGGTGGCGAACTCGCCTGACGAGGAGTTCGCGGCGCTGGCTGACGCGGAGAAGGAGATCAGGTAGGGGTGATTGCGCCGGCGTGTCCGGCCCACCGGTGCCGCCCAAGAGCCGTTGGGGCGTGCGGCCTCAAGCGCCGCGCCACATCTGCACGGTGCTGGTCAGACCCTCGGGCAGTTCGATCAACTCGATGGGGGTGCCGTCAGGATCGTGAACGAATAGCATCCGCACGCCGCCGATGTCGGTGGGTGGGGTGTAGCGCACCCCCACGTGCCGGCCCAGTGCCTCATGCGCCGCATCGAGATCCCTCACCCGGAACGACATGTTGGTGTAGCCGAGATGCGGGCCGTCCACGACGGCCGGTACGTCGCCGAGCGACAGGAGTTCGATCATGGTGGCACCGATCAGGCCGCCGACCATGCGTCCTGCGGCGCCTGCGGTACCGGTGACCTCCTCTAGTCCCGCACCGGCCAGTTCGACGTCGAAGACGACATCCATGCCGAGCACACCGGTGTAGAACGCCAGCGAGGCGTCCAGATCCGACACCCCGACACAGAGGTGGGAGAAGTTCTCGATCGGCAGCGGGTCCGGTGCGGTCACCACCTCACCAAAGCAAGGTCTCGAGATCGCTGTCAACGGCGGCTCCGACGTTCGCCCCTCTCATGCTGAGGCAGCTGACTAGCATCCCCCTGCCGCGTCCTTGACGCGAGCATCCCTCTCTCGCGGTACGCGCTCCCCGTGTGGTGTTTCGCAGACCACCCCGAGGGCGTCGGACTTCAGGCGAGGGCCATGTCCCAGAACTCGATTTCGTGCGCGAGCACCTCGTCGACCAGCGATGGGTACTCGACCGGGTCGGCGACATCGCCGAGCGCCTCGACGTAGGCCACGAAGTCCGAATCTGTCCAGTGGTCGACGAATTCTTTGAAGGGCGACGCGGGTGATGATGCGGAAGTCCATGCCATCAGGTACACCCGCTCGATGACCCACAGCGCCGTCAACGCTGCGTCGGTAGGCGAATCCTCCAGTCGCGTCAGTAGTTCGCCGTAGGCGACAGTCGCCGGCAGTGCCGGCTGGTCGAGGTCGATGCCCCGCTGCGACGCCTTGTCCTCGAACCAGTCGAGTTCGGCGACGAGCGCGGCACAGCCAGCGGCGAGTACGCCTTGCGCAGGCCGTGGCGCCCGTGCAAGCAGGCGCGCCTGAAAGCTCAGCAGGTCGGCGACGAAGAGTGCATCCTGAGCGAGCCAGCGGTCGAATGCCGCGTCGGTGATCGTGCCGTCACGAACCGCATGGAGGAACGGATGCCGCGTCGCGGCAGCCCACAAGGCATCGGCCATGGTCGACCAGGCTAGTCAGTGGGGCCGGGCCGGGTCGCATCACCTGGCAGCCGTCCCATCGATTGCGACTGCGCGGACGAATGCGTCGGCGAAGAAGTCGCACGTCGCCTCCAGTTCCGGCAGGGCGACCTGTGGGAAGTTGACCAGTCCGGGCCGCATGATGGCGTGCACCGAGACCGGGCTGATCAGCTGCTGGATGAGCAGGGAGCGGGGCAGGTCCCGGATGCGGCCGGCCGCAACCTCGCCATCCAGCCACCTTTCGAGGACCGCGATGAGGCGCAGCGCGCCGTGCTCGATCAGTGCACCCGCGCCGGTGCCCGCCGGACGGGCCAGCGTCTCACCGAGCACCGCGGCCAGCACCCGCGGCTCTCGCAGGTACAGGTCGGCGAGGGTTCGGTGAATGGTGCGGACCATCTGCGTCAGGTCGGTGCTCGGCGATCCGATGACGTCTTCCATGTCCAGCGCCGGGATATAACGGTCATAGACCGCACGTAACAGACCTTCGCGGCCGCCGAACGCCGCATACAGGCTGTGCACCGAACACTCCGCATCTTCGGCGATCGCCTCGAGGGTGGCGGACGACACGCCGCCGGCGCCGATGAGTGCGGCCGCCGATTCGACTGCGCGCACCTTCACCGGCGGGCGGCCGCCGGGGTCGACCCCGATGTCGCGTACCGCATCATCGAGGGGGCGACGTGAGCCCCCGAGCTGGCGCAACAGCGTGCTGCGCGAAACCCCGAGGGCATGCGCGATCACGACGATCGGCACATCGGCGACGTCGCGGCCGAGGCGTTCCGCGGAACGCAGCGTGGCCCGGATGACGTCTGCGGGCACTGGACCCGACCGACTCGTTTCCCGATCTGACACAGATAGTCAACCTCCCCGTATTAGTGTTTCAGATCACAGCGGAGCGGTAACACAGGGTGCTGAGTCGGCCGCTGGGTCGATTCTTCACCGAGTCGGACACGAGAAGCGGGGGATCATGGCGGAACGCGGTGCTGAGCCTCCCGTCCCAAGGGGCCGTCGGCTGTTCCTCCGTGCGGTGCGGTATCTGTTCAACCCGTTGCGCCCAGACGACTACCTCGAGATGGTGAATCCGCTGTGGACCACCAAGGAGCTGCGGGGCAAGGTCGAGCGCGTCGAGCGGCAGGGATCGGAAGCGGTCAGCGTGCTGATCCGGCCGGGGTACGAGTGGCCGGGCCACAGACCCGGCCAGTACGTCCGGCTGGGGTTGGTGATCGATGGCCGGTACCACTGGCGCGCGTACTCGCTCACGTCGGACCCGCAGCCGGAGGACGGCTTGATCAGCGTCACGCCCAAGAAGGTCGACGAGGGCGTGGTGTCGCCGTATCTGGTGGAGAAGATCCAGCCGGGCGAACTGGTTCGGCTCGGCGAGGTGGAGGGCGTCTTCACGCTGCCCGACCCGGTGCCGGCCAAGATGCTCTTCATCAGCGCAGGCAGCGGCATCACACCGATCATCAGCATGCTGCGCAACCTCGATCATCGGGGCGAGATCGGCGACGTGGTGGTGCTCCACTCGGCTCGCACCCGCGACCAGGTCATGTTTTTGGAGGATTTGGAAGGTCTCGACCGCCGCCATGACGGCTTGCGGTTGGATCTGCGGCTCACGGCGGATCGCGGCCGCATGTCGGCCGACGATCTGGACGACGTCTGCCCGGACTGGCGCGAACGAGACGCGTTCTGTTCGGGTCCGAGCGAACTGCTCGACGCGATGATCGAACACTGGGAGCGCAACGGCGACCCGGACCGGCTCCGCTTCGAGCGGTTCCAGCCGAAGATCGATGCCGACGCCGCCGAAGGTGAGGGCGGGCAGGTCACGTTCCTCAACAGCGACACGACCGCCGACTGCGACGGTGGCACTCCCATCCTGGAGGCCGGCGAACAGGCCGGCCTTGAACTCGCATTCGGCTGCCGTATCGGCATCTGCCACACCTGCGTCGGAACACTGAAATCGGGGAAGGTGCGCGATCTGCGCTCAGGGGAAGTCACCGAGCCCGTCGACCAGGACGTCAGGATCTGCATCCACGCTGCCGAGGGTGACGTGGAGTTCGCACTGTGACCGTGAAGGAGTCAAACGTGACCACGACCGTCGAAAGCCCACTCACCCGCCTCAGCGAGCAGGATCTGGAGAAGCTCGCCAAAGAACTGGATGCGATACACGACGAGATCTTCGCCGAACTCGGCGACCGCGACCGGCATTACATCAAGTCGGTGATCACGGCGCAGCGCCAGATCGTCGTCGTGGGACGGGTACTGCTGCTCGGGTCGCGGTCACGAACCGCGTGGGTGCTCGGCACCGCCTGCCTCGGAATGGCCAAGATCCTGGAGAACATGGAGCTCGGCCACAACATCCTGCACGGCCAATGGGACTGGATGAACGATCCCGACATCCATTCCTCGGTCTGGGACTGGGACACCGCATCCTCGGCGCAGGCGTGGAAGCACTCGCACAACTACATCCATCACACCTATACCAACATCCGCGGTAAGGACAAGGATCTCGGTTACGAGATCATGCGGGTCGACCCCAACCAGAAGTGGCGCCCCGCCAACCTCGGTCAACCCTTCTACAACCTGCTGCTCACGATCCTGTTCGAGTGGGGGGTCGCGATGCACGACACCGACGTGGAAGCGCTGTGGCGGGGCGAGAAGACGATGGCCGACCTCAAGGAGGACTTCAAGGGGATCGCCGGTAAGGCGCGACTGCAGATCATCAAGGACTACATCGGCTGGCCGGCGATCAGCGCAGGCGCATTCGCTTTGGCGAAGCTGGCTTTGCGTGACCGGATCGACCAGCCGACGCACTCCCGTGTCGGACGTCGTCTCCGCCAGATCTCCAGCAAGGGCCGGATGGGCGCCACCGCCACCATGCTCGACCGGCTGGTGCCCGGGGTCGAGAGCACCTTCCTTCGAACCCTGGCGGCAGACGCGGTGGCCAACCTCATCCGCAACGTGTGGGCGCACGCCATCATCTTCTGCGGCCACTTCCCGGACCAGACCTACACTTTCAGCGAAGAGGAGGTGGAGAACGAGACCCGCGGCGGGTGGTACGTCCGCCAGCTGATCGGCGCGGCCAACATCGAGGGCAGCCCGTTGTTCCATGTCATCAGCGGCAACCTGGGCTACCAGGTGGAACACCACCTTTACCCGGACATGCCGAGCAGCCGGTACTCCGAGATCGCGCCGAGAATCAAGGACATCTGCGAGCGCTACGAATTGCCCTACAATTCAGGCCGATTCGGCAAGCAGTGGTTCACGGTGCACCGCACCATCTTCCGGCTCGCGTTCCCCGGCGGTAAGCCGAGGCCGAAGCCGGGCCCGTACCGCAGCGGCGAGCGACGGGCAGGGCCGCAGGGTCCGAGCGAAGCCAGTCGGTTCCGCGAGCGGGTGCCCGCCGAGCATCCCGACGCCGGACCCGAACACAAGTCGAGTGGCGTCGAGGTGCAGCCGCCGCCGCGGGGCAACGACTGACTGATCAGGACCCGCTGACCGGCCCCGCCAGAGCGGCGAATTGGAAGGCCGCGATGATGAGCGCCGCGTGGACGACGCAGCCCAGCGCGGGAACGACGACCGTCCTGCGCCGTTTGGCCAGAAACACCGTCGACACGACGACGTCGACGAGTAGGACCGCCACGTTGCCGTAGATCGCGAGGAACATCGCGACGCCGATCCACTTCTCGTCGCCGCACTCGACGTACGCGCACGAATCAATGCTCATCGCGATGCCGAAGCTGAGCACGAAGAACAGCAGCGCCAACAGGACATGCAGCACCAGCAGCGCCACCGTTCCGGCGACGTCTCCCGACTTCCGCCGCCGCGGGTCGGCGTCGATGGGGTTCGACATGCGCCCGAGTATTCCGTGCCGCAGACGCGTGGTGCCGCACGAATCCGATTCGCACCTCGAGTCAACCGTCCGGCGGATCAGTGAGAAGGTCCGCGTCGCTCCGTTCGATGGAATCAACGAATTGATCCCGCCGTTACAGAGAGAGTCCCGGGCGTTCGGCCCGTCGACGGAGCTGTACAGAGGGAAGAGGCGAGACCGATGAAGAAATTCGGACTGGCAGGAATTGTCGCAGGCGCGTTGTCTGCAGCCGTGATCGGTTTCGCCGGTCCGGCGCAGGCCGACGACCACGACCACGGATTCAATGGACATCACGGGGACCGCGGTTATCACTTCGGGTACGACCGCGATGACTATTACCCCTGGATCGATCAGCTGTACCCGTCAGTGAGGGTGCCGCACGTCGACACCTCGGTGCACAACTGATCGGTGTTCCGCTACGAGGGCGTCCGCATCGCGGGCGCCCTCAGTGCTTGTCCGACAGCGATATCGAGGCATGCAGGGACGGCCGGTAGATGAGCTCCTGGATGCCGCCGTCCAGCGTCCGGCCTTCGATGAGTTCCAGATCGAAGTCCGCTGCGCCCGCGAAGATCGCATCGTCGCCGGTCTGACCGGTGATCACGGGGAAGATCGTCACCTGGAGCCGGTCGACCAAGCCGGCGGCCATCAGCGCCCGGTTCATCGACAGGCTGCCGTGTGAGCGCAACGGCACCGCGGACTCCTCTTTGAGGCGGGCGACGACGTCGACCGCGTCACCGCTCACGATGGTCGCGTCCGGCCAGTCGAGAGGCCCGACCAGGGTGGTTGACACCACCGTCGCCGGCAGATTCCTCATTCGCGTCACCCATGGATCGAGCACCGCCTGCTCGCTGCCCGAGGCCAGCATTTCCGCGAACATGCGATAAGTGGTGCGTCCGAGAACCATTCGCTGCTCCGGCCGATACAGCGCGAGGCGGTGGTCGAGCAGTTCGGGGCCCTGCTTGCCCCAGTAACCTCCCCAGTCGCCGCTGCTGACGCCGCCGAAGCCGTCGAGGCTGGAGAAGACGTCAAAGGTGTAAGTGGCGGTCACGGCTCTCCTCGAGTGGGTGTGTTTCGGCTGGCTACCGATACAGACGGGAAGCCGCGCCCAAACTCATCGGCAGCGCACGTCTCGTTGCCGCGTGGGTCTACAGCCGGGACGCCTGGTACTGCGCAACCTGCCACCGCTGGCGATCGCGGGTGAGCACCACGCCGATGGCGAGCTCCGCCGAAGGCCGGTCGGGGTAGGTGAAGGTCGCGGCTAGATAGCCGAGCACGACATCCGCCGAAGGACTGCGGGTTTCGAGGATGCGATAGGTGACAGCCATGCCGGCGGGCTGCGACTCGTAGTACGCAGCGACGGCGTCGCGGCCCACTCCGTAGGGGCGCAGCCCCTGGAAGACGGTGTCTTCGGTGAACACGGCGGCGACCCGGACCGCGTCATGGGCGTCGATGGCGGACTGCCACTCGTCCATGACGGCGCGGATGACCGGATCTGCGTCCGACTGTGTGGGTGTCATGGTTCTGTTCCTTTTCTCGACGATGCTCATCGGAACGCCGTAGGGGTGCGTCGAAGTCCGGGTTCGCAGGACGAATCGGCTCGTTGCTGGTAGGCGCGCGCTCGCACAGCAGCGCCGCCCGAGATTCCGCCTCCGTCCGGTTGACCCGCGCACCAGGGCATGTGGCCAGTTCAGATGACCAGTACAGCTGACCGGCGATGGCATCATGAGCGGATGGCGACACGAAACAGGCCCACGGGCAGCCGCGGCGCGGCAACGCGCGCGGCCCTGCTGCGAGCGGCAGTGGCCGTCGTGGACCGCGAGGGTCTGGACGCCGTCACGACGCGCAGAGTCGCCGAAGAGGCGGGGTTGCCACACGGCACAGTTCACTACTGGTTCGCCGACAAGGCCGACCTGCTGCGTGGCGTGATGGACACGATGCTGAAAGACGTCCGCGCCACGATCGTCGGTGAAACCGCCGGCCAAACGCTCGACGAAAGTCTGACGCGAATCCACGAGGGCTTCGTCGACACCCCGATCGGCCGACAGCTCGCTTTACTCGAGTTCACGCTGGCAGCGGCACGATCCGAGTCACTTCGTCCCCTGGCTCAGGAACTGTACGAGGTCTACGCGTCAGCGGGCCGAGAAATCCTGCAGCCCTGGGCGGGTCAAGCAGAAGCGGTTCTGCCCGGCGGCGTGCCCGCACTTGCGCGCCTTGTCTCGGCCGTCATCGACGGGCTGACGCTGGCCGGTCTGGCCAATGCCGACACCCGGGAACTGGCCGCTGCACGCGATCTCTTCATTCACCTGCTGGCTCGAGCCCTCGACGGCGGCGTACCACCGCAGAACTGACGGGGCGTCGGCACCGGGCCTCGCCTTGCAGAGGCGCCCGCGCTGTGGTCGGTCGACGCAATGATGCCCGTGCATGGGTAACGAGTGGGTTCTGTGCGTCTGCAGACCCGCTGCTCAAATGGGGTTTCCCGACGACCGGGAATTCGGCCACCCGGACTGGCCGTTTGACTTGGCCATGTGGCCAGATCACATTTGGAGACATGGCTCGCCAGAGGTTCCGGCAATCGCGACTCATACCCAGGAGGCACTGATGCCCGGCACGCACCTTGCGGGAGCAGTCGGATGAAGGCGGGGAGCAAGCCGCTCGCCTTGGTGACCGGCGCGGGCGGCGGAATCGGTACCGGCGTGTCCCTGATGCTGCGCGACCGCGGATACGACGTGATCGCGGTCGACGTCGCCCAGGACTCCGCGGACCGCGCAGCGAATGCACTCGGCGAGGGCGCACTCGCCGTGGCGAGCGACGCGAGTGACTGCGCTCAGGTCGAGGCGTTGGCCGACCGTATCCGCGGTGAATGGGCGGATCGGCTTGAGGTGATCGTGCTCAATGCGGGACTCATCGTGCCCGAGAACGTGATTGACAGCGCTCCCGCGGTGCTTCGCACCCAGCTCGACGTCATGCTCACCGCGCCGATTCAGCACATCGCCGCCGCCGCGTCCGTGATGGCCGAAAGGGGACGGGGCAAGATCCTCGCGACGGTGTCGATGGGCGGCGTGCTCGCGCTGCCCGGCTCGGCGGCGTACTCGGCTGCGAAGGGCGGGCTGCGGGCGTTCCTCGCCGCCACGTCTGCCGAACTCAAGGGTTCGGGGGTGTCCGTGAGCGGGATCTACCCGAGCGGCGTCGACACCGCGATGCTGCGTCATGAGGCGCGCAACGGCGGGAGCGTGCTCAACTTCGTCGGCAAGACATTCACCGTCGACGACGTCGTGAGCGCTTACGCGCGCGCGCTCGACTCCGACCGGCTCGAGATCTTTCTCTCGACGACGGATGCCATCGCGCCAAGGTTGCTCGGATTCTCCCCCCAGCTGGCCAATCGGCTGCTGCCCGTCATGGAGTGGCTGGGCCGCCGAGGACATCGTGCCTATCTGCGCCGACTCGACGAGTCGGTCGCGTAGGTGTCCGCCGAATCTCCGATCGCCTCGTCAACCCGCCACATGCCCATGGAGGCCGCCATGTCGCCCACTTCGAACGCCCCTCGAACCGCTTTGGTCACCGGCGCCGGTCAGGCACGTGGAATCGGCGCTGCCACAGCAGTTCACCTCGGCCGCAGCGGTGTCTGCGTGGCCGTCACCGACCTGGTACCGCCCGGTGACCGCGCCGGCAAGGTGCTCGATGGACTCGAGGACACCGCCCGCCGCGTGCGGGACGCAGGAGGGCAGGCCGTCGTGGTTCCTCTCGACGTCACCGACCTGGCGCAGATCGAGGCGGCCATCGACACCACAGTCAGCACCTTCGGCGGCCTGGACGTACTGGTCAACAACGCGGGCACGGGCCTGGGGGTGAGCCCGTTCGCGGAGTTGTCCGACGAACTGTGGCAGTTGTCATGGTCGGTCAACGTGATGGGCGCGGTGCGACTGAGCCGCGCAGCGCTGCCCCACCTGCGGGCCGGTCGCGGCGCCATCGTGAACGTCGCATCGACCGCCGGTCTCGGTGCCGAGGCCGGCTACGGCGCGTACACCGTGACCAAGCACGCCGTCGTCGGCCTCACCCGGCTGCTCGCCGCCGAGCTGGGCCCGCAGGGAATCCGGGTGAACGCCGTTGCGCCCGGGATGATCTACACAGACCTCGGAGCGGCGGAGCTCGAATTGATGGCCGCCCGGAACGAGATGAGCCTCGAAGAAGCGACGACCGCGATGGTCGGCGGCATTCCCGTCGGACGCATGGGCACCGCCGACGAGGTCGCGGAGGCCATCTGTTGGCTGGCTGGGCCGGCCACCTACGTTTCGGGCGCGGTGGTTCCTGTACACGGCGCAGCGTCTTCGGGCCTCACCACATAGCAGAGCGCCTGTGCGCCGTCGACTTCCAGATAGGTAGGGCAATGAACATCGACTTCAGTGGACGCCGTGTGTTGGTGACCGGGTCGACCAGCGGAATAGGACTCGCGGCTGCGCGAGGTTTCCTCGCCGCCGGCGCGCACGTCATCGTGAACGGCCGGAGCGAGGACACGGTGGCCGCGGCGATCGACGAGTTGGGCGGTCCGTCGGCGGTGATCGAAGGATTCGCCGGCGACTTGGGAGACGGCGCGGCGTGCGCCGAACTCGTTGCCCGGCATCCCGACGTCGATGTCCTCGTCAACAACGTCGGGATCTTCGGACCACAGGACTTCTTCGATGTCGCGGATGCCGAATGGGACCGGTTCTTCCGCACCAACGTGATGTCCGGCGTCCGGTTGGCGCGGGCATACGCCCCCGGCATGGTCGAACGACACTGGGGCCGTGTCATCTTCGTGTCTTCCGAGTCGGCGGTGAACATTCCGGCCGACATGATCCACTACGGCTTCACCAAGACCGCTCAGCTGTCGATCTCGCGAGGCCTCGCCAAGCGCCTCGCTGGGACCGGTGTGACCGTCAACGCCGTCCTGCCCGGTCCGACGCTGTCGGACGGCGTCGCGGCGATGTTTCGTGACGAGGTCGAGCGCTCCGGACGCACCCTCGACGACGTCGTCACCGACTTCGTCACCGAGCAACGCAGCTCGTCGATCATCCGCCGCGCCGCCACCGTCGATGAGGTGGCGAACATGATCCTGTACGTCTCCTCCGAGCAGGCCTCGGCCACCACGGGATCCGCGCTCAGGGTTGACGGCGGTGTCATCGATTCCATCGTCTGACGGCATCGTCCAATGCACCGAACCCGCGGAGGAACCCACGTGAACCATCCCATCATCACGGCGATCGAAGAACGCCGGACCGTGACTCGGTTCGACGCCGACAAGCAGCTGAGCGACGAGGAGATACGGGAACTCGTCGGCTTGGCCGGCCGCGCCCCGTCGTCGTTCAATCTGCAGAACTGGCGTGCAATCGCGGTCCGCAGCCCTGAAGCCAAGGCCCGACTGCGCCCCATCGCCTGGGACCAGCCCAAGATCACCGAGGCGGCGGTCACGTTCATCTTCGTCGGTGTGCTCGCCGACCACGAAACGATGTCCGACCGCCTGGCTCCGGCTGTGCAACAGGGAATCATGCCCGCCGAGGTCGCGGCGGGCTGGAAAGCTGCGGCCGAGAAGCTGTACTTCGAGCAGGAATGGCGGGCCCGCGACGAAGCCGTGCGCTCCGCGACTTTCGCAGCCGGGCACATGATCTTCGCCGCCCATGCCAACGGCCTCGGCGCCGGACCCATGATCGGCTTCGACGCGGATGCGGTAAGCGAGGAATTCGGACTCGCCCCGAATGAGATTCCCGTGCTGCTCCTCGCTGTGGGACAGCCGGGCGAGGGGAACTGGCCGCAGAAGCCGAGGCGGCCGGTGTCAGAAACGGTTGAATTCGTGTGACTGCCCCATAGCGTTACCCGGCTCAGAGGGATGACACGGCGGCGCGGACGCGGGCGCGAAGCCAGCGGTGTTCGGGGTCGGTATGACTTCTGTGGTGCCAAACCTGTTCGATCACCAACTCGGGCAACGGAATCGAGACCGGCCAGCTCCGCAACTCATCGCCCAGCATGGAGCGGGTCAGTCGGTCCGGCGCAAGGCACACGAGGTCGCCGCTGCGCACCAGCGCGAATGCTGCGGCGAAGCCCGGCGCGGTGGCGACCACGTCGCGTTCGAGTCCTTCTTCGGCGAAGTGGCGCTCGAAGGGGTCGTGCCACACCGACCGGGGTGTGCGGATCACGTGGAGCCGGCGGCTGAGATCTGCCGCACTGGCCTCGCGATCGCCGCAGGCCTGCGCGAGTGCGCCGTCACGACGGCCGATCACCACGACGTTGTCCCTCAGCAGCGCTTCACGATGCAGGGTCTCGTTCCCGTCGATGACGTGGCTTCCCAATGTGAGGTCGATCAGCCCGTCACGAAGCGCGGCGAGCGCGTCGCCGCCCTCCTGATCCAGGACCAACCGCACTCGGGGTGCCCGGCGCCGCAGCTCGTCGAGTATCGAGGGCCCGAAGCCCGCAGCGTTGTCGGGACCGGTGCGCACCCGGAACTCGCGAACCAGGTTCTTCTCCAGTTCGCGATCGGACGGCTCCGTCACCGGTGAGAGAACCTCGTACACGGCGGCTACCACGTCGTGCGTGCGATCGCGCATCCGTTCAGCGACGGGTGTGGCCACCAGGTTGCGCCCGGCACGCACCAGCAGCGGATCGCCGGTGATCACTCGTAGACGCCCGAGACTGCGGCTGACCGCCGGCGGCGTCAGATGTAGTCGGCGAGCCGCTCCGGTCACGCTGCCCTCTTGCAACAGAGCGTCGAGGACGACGAGCAGGTTGAGGTCTATGGATTGCATCACGCGCAATCTTACCGTTCTCGACTTTGACAGCAGGGCAATCCGCCGATTGCCGGTGACGCAACCGACGCTTCACCAACGGTAACTACCGCATGGGTTACAGCCGGCCTATCGTCGAGGGAGACGCCGAAATCAGCTTGCTCGCAATTGATTACATCTTGACGGCGGAGACCACCGAGCGCCGTCCCATCCGGCGGCACAACCGAAGGAGATCCCCATGCCTGACGTCACCGAACCACGTTGGACGCACGTCGCGCTGCCGGTGAACGACTTGAATCGGTCGGTGGCGTTCTTCGAGGCGCTGACACCCCTGGTCCTGGTCAAGAGGAACGAGAACGAGACCCTTCGCGGTGCGTGGCTGTCCAATGCGGGGCAGGTCGAGACACCGTTCGTCCTCGTGCTCGGAGAATTCAAGGGCGAGGAAGGACGCAAGTTCGGCCTCGACCCCGAAAAGTCGATATCCATCCTCACGCCGTGGGCCCATCTGGGAATGGAGTTCCCCACCCGCGACGAGGTGGACCAGGTGGCAGCGAAGGCGCGCGACATGGGCCTTGATTTCGCCTGGGGCCCAATCGACATGGGCGGCGACATCGGCTACACGGTCGGCATCATCGATCCCGACGGCAACACCATCGAGTTCACCCACGATCAGAAGGTGTTCGCCACCATTCGGGAGCTCTGGGGCTAGCATGCGTCAGCCACAACCGGTGCTGCACGGGCCCGCCGCGACCGGTGAAGTGCTCTACCAGACCCCGTCGGGGTTCAGGTACACCGATTCCGAGATCCTGGAGCGCGAGTACGACGTCGATGCATCGGTGACGAATCTGCCGATCCTGCTCGCCGTCTTCGCCGAACGCACCAACCAGGCACGTGCCGATCTCCCCGCCACGTTCGGTATCCCCTTCGGGCCAACGGTGGACGAGCGGCTGGACGTCTTCCCGGGGCGGACCGGCGGACCGGTCGTCGTCTTCCTGCACGGCGGGTACTGGCGGTCTCTGACCGGCGGGACTTCAGTTGCGTTGCCATGGGGCCGACCGCCCATGGAGCCACGGTGGTCGTCCCGAACTACGCCCTGTGCCCGACGGTGACGATCGATGAGATCGTGCGCCAGCACCGCGCCGCCATCGCCTGGACCTACCGCAACATCGCCGGATTCGGCGGTGACCCTGAACGAATCGCCGTCGTCGGCCACTCTGCAGGCGGACACGGCGCCGCCATGGTGCTGCTCACCCGGTGGGCCGAAGTCTTCGGCTTGCCGGCCGGCGTGGTGAAAGGCGCGTGCACCATCAGCGGACTGTTCGATCTGCGTCCACTGCTGCACACCAGTCACCGACACCGGCTGCGGCTGACCGCAGACACCGTCATCCGGAACAGCCCGGTCTTGACGCCACCGGCACAGGCTCCGCCGCTGCTGATCACCTACGGCGTCGACCAAACCGACGAATTCATCCGGCAGTCGGCGGATCTCCACACCTCCTGGCGCGCCGCCGACCTGCCGTGCGCGCTCTGGGAACGTCCGGCGGTCAACCACTACGACGAACTGCTGGCGTTGACCGACGCCGACACGGACCTCACACGGCGAGTCCTCGCGCTCACCCAAGGACGCGTCGACGCATGAGCGCCGTCGACTTCGCCGGCCTGCGAGCCCGATTGACCGGGGAACTCGCCGAACCCGGCGATCCTTCGTACGACGTCGCCCGGCCGTGGAACTCGGCTGTTGTCGGCCGTCCGGCAGGGGTCGTCATCGCCGCCGACGCGAACGATGTGCGTACCACCGTGCGCTGGGCGGGTAGTCATGGGCTGCGCGTCGCGGTACACGCCACCGGCCACGGAACGGTGAGCCAGGGTGATGACGTCGTGATCGTGCACACGGGGCGGCTTCAGCAGTGCACCGTCGATCCCGGTCGGCGTGCGGCGCGTGTCGGCGCCGGCGTTGCGACCCGACGGCTCCTCGACGCCGCCCACGCGTACTCCCTCGCTGCCGTGACAGGAGCGACGGGCACGGTGGGGGTGGTGGGCCACCTCAGCGGAGGTGGCGTCGGACCGCTCGCCGCAACTCTGGGGGCCGCCTCCGACCACGTGCTGGCGCTCGAGGTCGTCACGGGTGACGGCATCCTGCGCCGGGCCACCGCCGAGGAGAACCCCGACCTGTTCTGGGCCATGCGCGGAAGCAAGGCCGCCATCGGCGTGATCACCGCCGCCGAACTCCGACTGTGCGATGTGTGGGGGATCTACGGTGGCGCCCTGTACTTCACGGCAGACCACGCTCCCCGTGTGCTGCGCCACTGGGCCCGATGGTCGGCCGGGCTTCCCGACGCATACACCACCTCGCTGTCACTGACCAATGTCCCCGATCTGCCACACGTGCCTGCGGCCATCGCCGGTCGCTACGTCGCAGTGCTGAAGATCGCCACCCCGGCCGGCCGCGATGTCGGGGCAGACCGTGACCGCACCGAGGCAAGGTTGGCAACCGTGCGGCAGGTGGCGCCTGCGGTCCTCGACAGTGTCGGCGTCATCCCGTATCGCGACATCACGGCGGTGCTCGGTGATGCCGCCTCGCCGGCCCCGGTGCACCAGGACCACGTGCTGCTCGACGCACTGCCACCCGAGTCCGTCGATGCCATTCTCGGTGCGGCGGGTCCGGGCTCCGGCTCCCGGCTCACCACGGTCGAAATACGCCGTCTGGGAGGCAAGCTCGCGCGGCCATCCGGGCACGCCGGCGCATTCAGCCGTCGGAACAGTCCCTACTCACTCGGAATCACCACCATCCTCGACGGGAGCGCGCCGTCGATCGTCGCCACGGCGGATCGGCTGATCGCGGCTGTCGGGCCATGGACAGCGTCAGGAGTGCTGGCCAACTTCATCGACACCACCGATCCGGTCCGGATCACCTCGGCCTACGATCGCGCAACGTTGCTGCGGCTGCGACGAATGGCCGAGAAGTATGATTCAGGAGGAGTTTTCGGTGCCCCCGGTGAAGTGCCGTTGCGTCGCGAGGACCGGGCCGGGCACTAGCTGCCCGGCCAGCCCGTCCCCAGCGGGAACTGTCCGTCGACCAGGTGGCGCTTCATCACCTTCCCCGTCGTGGTGCGCGGAAGCTGACCGACGAACGTGACGTCGCGTGGAATCGAGAAGCGGCTCAGGCGGTTCCGGACGTAAGTCTTGACCATCTCCTCGTCCAGTGACGCCCCCTCGGCGCGGACGACGAACGCGGCGAGGCGTTGACCGAACTCCGGATCCGGGACGCCGACGACGGCCACGTCGGCGATCTGCGGCAGGACGGCGAGCGCTTCTTCCACCGGCCGTGGGAAGACGTTCTCACCGCCGGAGATGATCATGTCATCGTCGCGCCCGGCGACGAAGAGCCGCCCGCCGGCATCGAGGTAGCCCAGGTCGCCGGTGTCCATCAGCTGATCTTCGACGGCCGGGGAGTCCGCGTTGGTGTAGCCCTCGAACAGCATGTCGTTGCCGACGAAGATGCGTCCCACGGCGCCGACCGGCAGTGGAACACCGTGCTGATCGAGGATGGCGATCCGGGTACCGAGCGGCGGTCGACCGGCGGTGGTCGGAGCGAGTCGCAGATCCGTTGGATCGGCGATCGTCGCCCACGACACCTCGGTGGATCCGTAGAAGTTGTAGAGAACATCGCCGAAGGTGTCCATGAACTTGACGGCGGCCGCACCGGGGATCGGTGAGCCGCTGCTCGCGACCACCTTCAGCGACGACGTGTCGTATCGGTCGAGCACGGCGGCCGGCAACTCGAGAATGCGCTGCAACATCACCGGTACCAGGACCATGGCGGTGCAGCGGTGCTGCTCGATGTTCCTCAGGCACTCCTCTGCGTCGAAGCGCTCCATCAACACCACCGTCGCGAGCAGAGGAGTACTCACCTGCAGGGCGGCGAGACCCCATGCGTGGAACAGCGGCGCGGCCAGCAACATCACCTCGTCGCGACGCAGCGGCATCCGCGACAACATCGCGGCGATGGCGCCGAAACCTGGTGGGGTAGGGCGCCGTGCGCCCTTGGGTGTGCCGGTGGTGCCGGAGGTGAGGACGATGAGTCTGCCGGGTTGCTTCGGTGGCGCCACCGGTTTCGCACCGGCGCCGGCGGTGATGAGCTCCTCGATCGAGTGTCGCTGCAGCACAACAGAGTCAGGGCGTGTCGAGATTCGTGAGATCTCCGGGGGGAGGTAGCGCACCTGTGGCTCGAAGTCGTCGTCGACGAAAATCGCGTCGACCGCGTGATCACGGACGATGTCTTCGATCGTGCGCGCCGCCAGGCCGGTGTTGAGCAACACCAGATCGGCGCCCAACTTGCTTGCCGCGACCATGCACTCGACCATCGCCGAGTGATTGCGCGCGAGCACCGCGAACTTGCTGTCCTTGGTGAAGCCCTCACCGACGAGGCCCGACACCAGGCATGTGGTCCGCCGGGCCATGTCCTCGTAGGTCGACCTCCCGTACCCGTCGATCGACGCCGTGTTCTGCGGTGACCGCGCCGCAGCCGCCCCGAGGCCGCCGGCGAGGGTGAATCCCCAACGGGCGAGTGAATTGAGCTGTCGTACGCCACGATCGGGCCGTGACGCGCGGACCACCCCGCTCACGAGCATCGTCTTGACGATGCTCAGGTGCAGCGAACGGCCGTCACCCATGTTGGCCAGTGACGACGACGGCTTGCGATCGAGGAAGTCCGAGATGCGCGCCAGACCTTCCCGGACCCAGTTCTGGACCGCGCTGTCACTGGCTTTCGCGATGTCGGGGTGCAGCAGACCGACAGCGAAGATCCGCACCGCGATCCGGGTGCCGTCGCCCTCAGGGTTCAGCCGGATCGAGACGAAGGTGCGACTGGCCTGTGTCGACTCCAGCCGCACCTCCAGGCCCGACCGTCGGACGGTCTGACGCATCCCGTGCACGACGACGGCGCCGCGGGGAGTGGACAGCCGCACCTCGAACTCGCGGGCAGCGCCGGGAAGCTGCTCGCACGAACCGACGCCGTGGAAGAATCGCGGGTACCAGTCGGGTTCCTGCAGGATTCGCCAGATATCCGGGCATGAGTGACCCAGCGTCGTGTCGAAGGCGATCACGTCACGTGCCACGCTGGTCCTGCCAGGTTGTTCGTGGGCCGGCTGAGAGACACATTGTGGTTCATCCGTCGTGCATGCGGACCTGTTTCGTCGACCAGTGCTAACGCCGTCGCCACGGCTGCCGATACACAGGCATGACCCCGCTCCGCACTGCCGGCGTGCTCGCCGTCGCGCTCGCTGCGCCCTGGTGGTCGGTGGCTGCCGCGCAGGCCGAGCCCTTCGCCCAACTCGATCGGGTCCCCGTGGTGGCGTCCCCGACCTGTGCCGGCAGCGTCAGCGCCGAGGCGCAGGTGGCGTCGGTGCAGGTCGACGATCGGGTGGAGGACGGTGTCCGAGTCGCGATCCACTACGACGCCGGCGTCTACGACGGACGTTGCGCGCTCACAGTCACCGCCCGTTGGGAGAATCTCGAGACGGGGGCCGCCGGAAGCGGTCCGATCACCGCGGTGTCGACGATCGACGGGCACTACGGTTTCATCGGCTATGCCAACACCACGTTCGGAACGGGCAGCGGCACGGTGGTGATCACGCTCAGTTCGCACCCGGGTGCCGAGATGCGCATCACGGCCTGAGGCACCGAAACCCGTGACATAGTCTCCTCAGGGGCAGTCGTCCCTGACCGGCCGGGGCGGTGATCACTGCCCGGCCCGCGGCGCGTGATGCGTCGCCATCTTCCTGGTTCGGCCTCTGAGCCGCCGACACACATCACCGCGACCTGTGGCGCAACTCAACTGCAAGGGATCGGAGCGAAAGAATCGTGCCCATCGACAGAATCACCAGCGGTGCCGAGCGAACGCTGATCGAGAACATGCTCGACCGCAACCGCCTTGCGCTCATCGCAACCGCGCAGGGTCTGTCCGACGCGGACGCCCGCCGGCGACTCGTGGCGTCGCTGACGACGCCGATCTCCCTGATCAAGCACGCCGCCGCCGCGGAACGGATCTGGTTCCAGCGATTCTGGGCGGAGCTGGACGCTTCCGAATGCGACGGATACTCGAACCGGGACGAGGGCACCTTCGCGGTGGTCGACGGCGAGTCGCTGGCCGACGTCATCGCCGAGTTCGAGCGCGCCAGTGCGCGATCACGTCAGATCGCCGCCCGCTTCGCCCTCGACGACACCAAGGCCAATCCCCGTGAGGGAACGGTCAGCATGCGATGGACGCTGCTCTCGATGATCGAAGAGTTCGCGCGGCATGCCGGTCACGGCGACATCCTCCGCGAGCAGATCGATCAGCCCGTGCTGCGGCAGCCCAACGCCTAGGAGTTCGCGCCGCCCCACTCCGGGACACCGTGCATGACGACGCTCTGTTCCACAGGGAGCCGGTGCATGCGGATCCTGTTCACGGCGGCGTCCGGGTCGGCGGTGCCGAAGGAGATCCTGCAGACGATCCTCAGCGGCGTGGGCCGCGTGGACAGATAGCACCGCTTGCAGGAATCTGACCGATCGGTCTAATATCTGACCATGCGGTCTAACACTGAGCCAACGTTCACCGAGCGTGCGCGGCGGGATCAGATCGTCGCCGCGGCGCTCGAGATCATCGCGGCGGGCGGCTACGGGCAGGCGTCCGTGGCCAAGATCGCCGACCACATCGGTATCGCAAAAAGTGCTGTGCTGTACCACTTCACAACGAAGTCCGACATCATCGAGGCAGCGGTGGCGACCGTGATGACGCATGCCGCGTCCGCGATCGTCTCCGCGGTGCGCACCGAACGCACCGCGACGGGCAAGCTCGCCGCGTACATCCGGGCGAATGCCGCCTTCATCGCCGCGAACCGCATCCCGGCGGTCGCGATGCTCGACATCGTCACCAGTTACCGGTCGAGTGACGGCCTGCGGTTCGACCAGGCTGCCGCGAAGCCGGCCGGCGACGATCCGCCCACCGGCGATCTGGCACTGCTCGATCCGGCGGCGATCTTCGCCGACGGAGTCGGCAGCGGTGAGTTCCGGCCGCTGTCAGTCACGTTCATGAAGAACGCGTTGCGCGCAGCGCTGGACGGAGCGGTATGGGAGGTCGCGCGCGACCCGGACTACGACGTCGTCGCCTACGGCGAGGAGCTCGTGACGATGTTCGAACTGGCAACGAGGGCGCAGAGATGACGCGAATCGTGATCGAGGCGTTCGGCACACGTGGCGACGTTGCGCCGCTCACCGGGCTCGGCGCCCGGTTGCGCGACGACCTCGGGGTCGACGTGGCGATCGCCGCGCAGCGACCCTATGAAGACATGATCGCCTGCGCGGGTCTGGAGTTCCGATGGCTGCCCAGGGACACCGAACACGCGACCCGGACATCCGGTTACGGGCAGGCGCTCATCGACGGCGCACGCATGCGCCCGTCGAAGGAGACGCTGGCCGCGATGCGCGACGATCTCTCCGGCGTGGGGGAGGCGATGGCCGATGCCGGCCGCGACGCCGACCTGCTGCTCCTCGGCGGACCTGTCGGGTCCCTGCTCGGCTATCACGTCGCTGAGGCGCTGGACATTCCGAGCCTTGGCGTCTTCCTCCAGCCCGCCAGTGTGACAGCAGAATTCGCCCCGCCACCGTTGACAGCCCGATCCTTCGGGCGAGTGGGCAACCGGTTGGCGTGGCACATGGCCGGCCTCGGCGAGAAGGTCTACACACCGCTGATCGACGACCTGCGGCGGACCCTCGGTGTACCGCGACGGCCGCGGCGTGCGTACCAGGCGCAGCGCGCGGCCCGGTGGCCGATCCTCTACGGGTTCAGCGCACACGTGGTGCCGCGGCCGCGGGACTGGCGACCGGGCCTGGACGTCACCGGCTATTGGTGGCCCGCGGGCAGCCCGGGCTGGCGGCCGCCGGCTCGGCTGGTCGACTTCCTCGAGGCCGGGCCGCCTCCGGTGTACGTGGGGTTCGGCAGTACCGCGACCGCTCGCGGCGACGCACTGTCCCGGACGATCTCCCAGGCGCTGCGCAGCGCGGGGGTGCGCGGCGTGGTGCAGTCCGGGTGGGCGCGGCTGCACTGCGCCGGCGAGGACGTCCTCACCATCGAGGATGTCCCGCACGCCTGGCTGTTTCCCCGGATGGCCGCGGTCGTCCATCACGGTGGCGCGGGCACGACGGCTGCCGCCCTGCGGGCCGGAGTGCCGTCGGTACCGGTGGCCGGGATCGTCGACCAGCCGTTCTGGTCGCAACGGCTGCACCACCTCGGTGCCGCCACGCGGCCTTTGCATCGAAATGCGCTCACCGCTGAGGATCTCGCCGCAGCGATCACCGCGGCGACGAGGTCGGCGACGTACCGCCAGAAGGCACAGCACGTTTCTCGGCTACTCGCCGATGAGGACGGGGCCGACACCGCCGTCGGGATCATCGCGGCACAGCTGGACGCTCGACCAACGCAGGAGGTGTGGGATGGCCACTGACGAACTGATGGGCAACGCACTGCTGGCCGGGGCGATCGTCCTCGCCGGCGGAGCGATCGGCGCCGGTGTCGGCGACGGCATGGCCGGTGCACAACTCATCGCCGGAGTCGCCCGCCAGCCCGAGGCACTGTCGCGGCTCTACACCCCGTTCTTCATCACCATCAGCCTCGTGGAGGCGACCTTCTTCATCAACGTCGCGTTCATGGCGCTGTTCGTCTTCGCCACGCCCGGTGGCTAGGTCGCGCCGAATTCAGCGGGATACTGTGGCGTGGTGAGAAGCGTCTTGCTGGTGGCGGTCGGAATCCTGGTGACCCTGGCGGGTGTGTTGTTCACCCTGCAGGGGATCGGGTTGGTGGGCGGCAGTCCGATGAGCAACACGACGACGTGGTCGGTCGCCGGGCCGCTGATCGCAGCCTTGGGCATCGGCGTGACCTACGTGGGCTGGCGCCTCAGAAGACCGTGATGCCGTCGGCCATCAGGCCGCGATCTGCAGGGGAATCCAGTACTGCCAGCCTCGCGGCACATCCGCCGAGGACGCGTCCCGCGGCTCGAAACGGTCGGTCAGCCGCGCGTCGGCAGGCAGCTCGCCGGAGTCGATCACCACGGCCGACGCCTCACCCTTCTCGGTCGGGATCCGGATCGTGCTGCCGACATCCCCGTAGATGCCGTGGCAGTCGTCGCCGAGGCAACGACCTGTCGTCGGGTCGACAGTGCCCTCGAACATGTCGTTGATCCACCCGGCCATCAGCCACTGCACGGCCGGCGGATTCTGCGGTTGCGGGATGCCGGCGACGAGATAGGCCGCCGCCTGGATCAGCGGGTTCCCGCCGAGCATCCCGTCCATGTGGACACCGCCGTTGATGACCACGCCGTTGAACTTCCCGGGCCGTGCCTCGGTGAGTTCGTCGTTCACCGAACTGAACGCGTTCAAGAGGTTGGTCGGCGCACCGATCTCGTACATCGGCACGTAGTCGGCGGGATCACCGCTGGACTCAAGGATTTTCAGGCGGTCCGTCGCCCGCGGCATGATCGGGTGGAACGGCACCGCGTCGAGCATCACCACGCCGGCCAGGTGATTGGCCTCGTCCTCGGCGTTCGCCGGGTCGTCGCGGCGGGTCACCAGTCCCTCGGCGTAGTGACCGGCGACACCGGGCACGAAGCCGCCGCCGAGAGAGTGACCGACGAGGACGAAGTCCTTGGGCACGGTCATGATCGGAGCGTCGGCCTTGAGCGTGGCCGTCGTCAGGGACGCGTTCAGCGCTTCACGGTCGTCGTCGAGGAACAGCTGGGCGACCGCCTTGTGCATGTTGTCGCCGCCCAGCCACATGCCGTCGTCGGCGAAGGGGTTGGACGTCACCGTGGTCACGACGACGACGCTGTTGGTGCGCTGCGCCAGATAGGACGCGGTGTGGCTGTACATCGGTCCGCTCGCGAGGATGCCGTGCTGGAGGTAGATGATCCGTTGGGGAGGTTTCGCCGGATCGGCCTCGGCGGGGAAGTACCAGTCGGCCGCGATCTCGTTTCCTGGCGAGACGACCAGGGTGGAGCTGCTGACCTTGACCGAGTCCCGCAACTCATGCGGCACCCGGGGCGGGCCGTCGACGGCCTGCACCACGGCGCCGAGCAGGTTGAAGATGGCCGATCCGACGGCCCTGACCAGCGGCGGGTAATCCGGTTGGTCCGGCCCGAGGATTTCGCCGATCACCGGGATCTTGCGTGACGCGGCGGCCGGTGCGGTGTCTTCGGCGGCGATGGACGCGGGAGCCTGCAGCGTCGTCACGGCGTCGGTGCCCGGGCTGGTGTCGACGGTCTTGGCCGGTTGCTCGCGGTCCGGGATGCGCGGCGTCAGGCGCGCAGTGATCTCGCGGCGGATGTCGGAGAGTCCGGGGCGGGTGGCCGGCTCCTTCGTCGCGACGCTCGGTGCCGCCACAGACTCGATGCCGGGTTCGGTGCCGGCCCGCGCGTCGGGCTCGACGACGCCGCGGCGCTTCTTGTCGGTCCGGGCTGTTCGGGCGGTTTCCTGATCGGCGGATACGGCTTCATCGGCACCCGGGTCGCGATCACCGCGAACGCTGTCGCGCACCGAAGCCTCGCCACGCCGAAGGTGGCCGGCGCGGCGCGGCTCCTTTGCTGCGCCGGAATTTCGTTCACCGAGGGCGGGGCGTTTCCGGTGTTCGGCCGAGGCCGTCGTCTTCGATGGGGCGTCGCTGGTCGCCGATGTCGCGGTGTCCTTGGGATCCGATCCGCCTTCGTCGGCGTTCGCCGCGCCCGCCCCGGCGAACATCGCCGCCGAGACGCCGGCTGTCAGCACGCCGGCCCCCACCCATGCCGAAACCTGCCTCATGAATCCCCCTCCGACCGAATGTGACCCGGGCGGGATGCTATGCGGGATGCGTGAAATGCATTGCGGTTTCGCCAATTCAGTGCGATGTCCGGCAGGCCGTGACCACGGCGGAGTGTCACCGATCCGTTCAGGGCCGCGGATCGAGGCGGAAGATCGGCATGGCGCCGACCAGAGCCTCGAACTCATCGGGGGTGCCGTCGGTTATGAGGCCTCCCTTGCGGAGGAATCCGACCCAGCCCGGCACCAGCTCCGGCAGCTGCCGGAGCAGCGGTCGAGCCTCCTGCTCGGCGAGCTCGACAATCCGGACCTGCTCGGTTCGACGACCGCGCTGCAGCGTGGCCCGGCCCGCCGCACGCGCGTTGGCGATCCAGTCGGCTCCCGGGACGCCGGCGACGTACCGTTTTCCGTCGACGGTCATCGGCGTCACCGGCGTCGAACGTGCCGCCCCCGATTTGCGCCCGGTCACCGTCAGCACCACCGGACCCTTGTCGCCGAAGCTCAATCCGAGTCGCGACAGGGCCACGATCACCTTGTTGCCGGGCTTCATGTACCACGCCATCTTCATGTGTCTCTCCTGAGTGTTCGGTGGTGCGACGCGCCCTACGGGAAGTTACACTCTGTAAGTTACAAAGTGTAGGTAGAGGGAAGGAGCGCCGTCGATGACCGGCCGGCTGTCGAAGCAGGAGAGGCGGCGACAGCTGCTCGACACGGCACTGGCGATCGTGCGAGACCGCGGGACCGACGACCTGACGCTGCTGACCCTCGCGCAGGCAGCCGGGGTGAGCAGGCCCATCGTCTACCTGCACTTCGAGACCCGCCCCGGCCTCCTGCTCGCGCTCTACCGCGAGCTCGACGAACGACACCGAGCCGCGACGCAGCGGGCGCTGCAGGACGCCGGAGACAGTCCCGGCGAGACCGCACGGGTCATGAGCACCGCCTACTTCTCCTGCGCCACCGAGGCGCCGGAGTTCACCGTGATCTCCGCCGCGCTGAAGGGCGACCCGGAGATGGAGGCCTTGCAGCACGACATGCTCGACAGCTACACGGACCTGATGGTCCGCGCACTGAATCCGCACTCGAGCCTCCCGCCGGCAGCGCTTCGCCTGTGCTGCGTGGGCATCCTGGGGGCAGCCGAGGCGATCGCCGCCGAGATGAACCGAGGGGCGACCTCGGTCGCCGCCGCGGTCGACGCGCTGACCGGCCTCATCGCCGCGGTCCTGCAGAGCCCGACGCGGACGTAGCAGGCCCGTCGGCCGGCAGTCGGGGGAAGGCCCCTCGTGCTGCCGCGCGAGGAACTGACGTCTTCGTGACGAAGCCGCTCACCAGGCTTTTCGACCGAGAATTGCTGTGTAGCGTCGCTGACGGTGGGGTAACTCTTCTCCTCCGGCGGCGAAAGGAAGGTGACGCGTGGAGGTGCGAGCGCAGCTGTCGCGGCTGGACTCCGAGACACGGGCGGCACTGGCCCGCCGGATCCGGTCTCAGCTGTCCGACGACGGCGACACCGCCGCAGACCACGATCTCGTCATCGTCGGAGGCGGCGTCGCAGCGCTCACGCTGGCGCTGGAGATCCGCTCCGCACGTCCCAGGACACGGATCCGGATCATCGAGCCGTCCGCGCATCCCGTCCCCGAGATCACCCACACCGTGGGCGAGTCGACCGTCGAGGTCTCCGCGCACTACCTGCGTGACCGGCTCGGTCTGGGCGACCACCTCAGCACCGCGCAGCTCCGCAAGATGGGGCTTCGGATGTTCTTCTCACACGACGGGAACACCGACATCGCGCGCCGGGTGGAGCTGGGCAGCTCCTCGTTCGTGCCGCAGGTGACCTACCAGATCGACCGCGGCAGGTTGGAGAACGAACTCGCCCGCCGCTGCCTGGCGGCCGGGGTCGACATCGCCCGCGGCCGGGTCCGCAACGTCGAGTTCGGCGCCGACGGCCGCCCGCACACGGTCACCTTCCAGGACGGCGACCAGACCGCCCGCACCACCGCCCGCTGGGTGGTCGACGCCTCGGGGCGGAACCGGACACTGCCGCGTCAGCTGGAACTGAAACGGGCCACCGAGCACCACTGCAACGCCGCCTGGTTCCGGGTCGCGGTCGAGCTCGACGTCGGCAAGTGGAGTGACGACCCGAGCTGGCAGTCGCGCCTGGTCGAGGGTGACCGGGCGATGTCCACGAACCACCTCATGGGCGAGGGTTACTGGGTCTGGCTCATCCGGCTCGCCTCCGGTGCCACCAGCGTCGGCATCGTCGCCGACCCCCGGTTCCACGCCTTCGACGACTTCAACACCCTCGCCAAGGCCAAGGCCTGGATCCGCGAACACGAACCGCAGTGCGCCGACGAACTGGCCAAGCACGACGACCAGATCAAGGACTTCAGGGTGATGAAGCACTACAGCCACGGCGCCACCAAGGTGTTCGACGGCCGGGAGCGCTGGGGCATCACCGGGGACGCGGCGATCTTCCTCGACCCGCTGTACTCGTCCGGACTGGATCTGGTCGCGATCGGCAACGGCCTCATCACCGACATGATCACCCGCGACCTCGACGGCGAAGACGTCGTCGCGAGGTCGGGGATCAGCGACTCCCTGTTCCGGTCGCTCACCGACATGTGGCTCGCGGTGTACCAGGATCAGTACACGCTGATGGGCACGCCGACGGTGATGTCGGCGAAGATCATCTGGGATGTCGCCTTCTACTGGGGATTCGTCGGCCTGCTCTACCAGAACGGCCGGTTCGTCTCTGTCGCCGACGATCCCGCCGTGGTGCCTCACCTCGAAGGCCTGATCGCACTCAGCAACCGGGTTCAACGGTTCTTCCGGGAATGGGCTGCCGTCGAGGGCGGCGGCTCGCCGGTGCAGTTCGTCGACCTGTACTCGCCGCTGAACTTCATGGTGGCACTGCACACGGCGATGATGGGCACGGCGCCGAACTTCGCCGAGCAGTTCGACGCCAACGGCCGGCTGCTCCGTCAGATGGCAGGCCAGCTCGTCGAGACCGTCCTCGCGGCCAAGTCCGGGGTGTTCACCGACGACGCCGCGGTCGCGCAGGTGCAGGCGTGGCAGCGCGACTCCCTGCTGCGGGAACTCCGCTCCGTCTACCGCCGCGAACAACAGGACAACCCGATCAGCACGGAGTGGATCCACACCGCCGTCCCCGAGCTCCGACCGAGTTGAGTCGCGGCTCGCGCCGATCGCGATCCACCGTGTTTCACGACGAGGCGTGGAGGGCACGCATGGAGATGCTCAGTGACCGAGGGACGCCGGCGCCGTTGGCGGTGGTCGGAATCGGGTGCCGCCTGCCCGGCGGCGCGGATTCCCCGGACGGCTACTGGAATCTGCTGACCAGCGGCACCGACGCCACCGGTGACGTTCCCGAATCACGGTGGAACGCCGCACGTTTCCACGATCCGAATCCGGCGAAGGTCGGCAAGATGGTCACCCGGCGAGGAGGTTTCCTCGCCGACATCGACCAATTCGATCCGCAGTTCTTCGGGATCTCGCCGCGCGAGGCGCACTCGATCGACCCGCAGCAGCGGCTGATGCTGCAGACCACGTGGGAGGCGCTCGAGGACGCGGGGATACCTCCCGACCGGCTGGCGGGACGCGACGTCGGGGTGTTCATCGGCGGCTTCACCCTCGACTACCAACTGCTGCAGAATCTGGGCCGCGGCAGCCGCTACCAGTTCAAGACCCATTCCGCCGCCGGGATGATGATGACGATGCTGGCGAACCGGATCTCGTTCGCCTTCGACTTCCGCGGTCCGAGCATGACAGTCGACACAGCGTGCTCGAGCTCGCTGGTGGCGGTGCACCTGGCGGCGCAGAGCATCTGGAACGGCGAGAGCGATCTCGCCCTGGCCGGCGGTGTGAACATCATGATCGGCCCGAACACGGCGATCGCGGAGTCCAAGAGCGGATTCCTCAGCCCGGACGGCCGTTGCAAGGCGTTCGACGAGTCCGCCGACGGGTACGCGCGGGGAGAGGGCGGCGCGGTCGTCGTCATCAAGCCACTCGAGCAGGCGCTGCGCGACGGCGACGAGATCTACGCGCAGATCCTCGGCACGGCGGTGTCGCAGGACGGCCGCACCGACGGCATCACCGTGCCCCGCGCGGAGGCGCAGGCAGCCGCTATCGGGTCGGCGCTGCGGCGGGCGGGCGTCCACGCCGGCGACGTCGGCTACGTGGAGGCACACGGCACCGGAACGCCCGTCGGTGACCCGGTGGAGATGCGGGCACTCGCCGCCGCGCTGACCTCGGGCCGGGCCCCGACCGACCCGCTGCTGATCGGGTCGGTCAAGACCAACATCGGCCACCTGGAGGCGGGTGCCGGGGTGGCCGGACTGATCAAGACGGCGTTGGTGCTCAAGCACGGCTACATCCCGGCCCATCTGCATCTGCAGAATCCGAGCAGCCAGGTCTCCCTCACGGAGCTCAGGCTCGACGTGCCACGAACGGGTCGCCCGTTCCCCAGCCGGGAACGACGCATCGCCGGGGTCAACTCGTTCGGTTTCGGCGGCACCAACGCCCACGTCGTACTGGCCGAACCGCCCGCGCCCCTCGGTGCGCCTCCCTCGAAGCCCGTCGGTGACCTCCCGCTCACCCTGCTGCCGATCTCGGCGCGCAGCGAGGAGGCCCTGGTGGCGACGGCGCGCCAGTTGGCCGACCACCTGAGTGCTCACAGCGACATCACGCTGCACGATCTCGGCTACACGCTGTCGCAACGACGCGCCCACCTCAACCATCGCCACACCCTGGTCGCGTCCGACGTCTCCGACGCTCGAGACCAGCTCCGGGCGCTCGCCGACGGCGGGCAGATCGCCTCGGCGCGAACAGCTTCGACGACGCCCAAGCTGGCGTTCGTCTGTACCGGGATGGGTCCGCAGTGGTGGCGGATGTGCCGCGACCTGCTCGACGTGCTGCCGGCCTTCGCCGACAGCATCGCCAGAACCGACCGCGAACTCGCCCGCTACGCAGGCTGGTCGCTGACCGAAGAGCTCCGCCGCGACGAAACCACCTCCCGCATGGGCGAAACCGAGTTCGCGCAACCCGCGAACTTCGCCGTCCAGGTCGCGCTCGCCGCGCAACTCGAGCAGCTCGGGATCACACCCGACGCGATCATCGGCCACAGTGCCGGTGAAGTGGCCGCCCACCACCTCTCGGGCCTGCTGAGCTTCGAGCAGGCCGTCGAGGTGATCTATCACCGCAGCAGGCTCCAGCAGCGCACCAGCGGCCTCGGCCGGATGCTCGCCGTCGGTCTCGACGCCGAATCGCTGTTGGCGGCAATCGATGACAGGACACGTGACGAGTTCGGCCGGCGGGTGTCCGTGGCTGCGATCAACAGCCCGTCCGCGGTGACCATCGCCGGCGACGGCGACGTCCTCGACGACATCGCCCGCCGCCTCGACGAGAACGAGATCTTCAACCGGTTCCTCACCGGCAAGGTGCCGTATCACACCCATTACATGGAGGCGATCAAGGAGGACCTCTACGACGCCTTCGAGGGGATGTCCTCGGACCCGGCGACTGTCCCGCTGTACTCGACAGTCACCGGCGAACGCCTGGACAAGTACGACGCCGGCGCCGCCTACTGGTGGCAGAACACGCGCGCCACAGTGCTTTTCGAGCCCGCGATGCGTGCCATGATGGAGGACGGCTACACCCATTTCATCGAACTGGGCCCGCATCCCGTGCTCGCGGCGTCGATCTTCGAGATCGCCGGAGCCGAGAAAGCCGTGGTGCTGGCGACCCAGCGGCGCAACGACGACGACGTGCGCACGTTCATGGCCGGGGTCGGCGCGCTACACGACCACGGACACGACATCGACTGGGAGGCACTGCATCCGCGCACCGACGCACGGCTGCTGAAGCTGCCGTCCTACCCCTGGCAGTCCCGCCGGTTCTGGAACGAGACCCAGGAAGCGGCGGAGGCGCTGCACTACCACCCGGTCCACCCGTTGCTGGGGCAACCGGTGAGCGCCGTGCATCCGACCTGGGAAGTCGAGTTGAGTACGCGCCTCGTCCCGTTCCTCGCCGATCACCGGGTGCAGGGCAGCGTCGTCGTTCCCGCGGCGGTGTACATCGAGATGGCCACGGCGGCCGCGCGGGAGACCTACGGCACCGACCTCGGCGTCGACGACCTCGTGCTGCACCGGGCGCTCATCCTCGACGACACGTGCGACCCCATCCTGCGGACGACCCTCAACCAGGACACCGGCGGCCTGGAATTCGCCGCGTTCACCGCGACGGCCGACGGCGAACTCAAGTGGACGATCACCGCGACCGCGGAACTCAACACGCTCCCGAGGTCTCCGCGTAGCCGCGACCTCGGGACCGGCGGGCAGCCGGGCGGCACCATGAGCGGCGACGACTTCTACGCCCTCACCCGGGCGATCGGATTCGACTACGGCGACGCGTTCCGGTCGATCACGGGACTCACCGCCGGCGACGGCTGGGCGGTCGCCGACATCAGCATTCCGCCGGCTGTCGCCGGCGAAGTCGACCACTACCGGTTCCATCCCACGCTCGTCGACGCCGCCTTCCAAACACTCTTCGGCACACCGCTTCCCGGCCGTGACGCCGACGGCAGCACCTACCTGCCCAGCCGGATCCGGCGCAGCGCCGTCTACGGCCCGGCCACGAGCGACATGACCGTGCACCTGCGCGTGGTGTCGGCGACCGCGGAGGAGATCGCGAGCGACATCACGATCTGCGACCACCGCGGCGAGTTGGTCGCCGTCTTCGAGGGCTTCACGGTGGCATCGCTGAGCGCCTCGTCCCGCATGTCGCCCGAGCGCATCGACAAGGGCCTCTACGAACTGCAGTGGGAACCGCTGCCCGAGAGTCCCGAGCACCCCGACCCGGTCGAGCCCGCGTCCTGGCTGGTCTTCGTCGACGGCCTCGACGTCGGCGCGGGCATCGCCGACCGGCTGCGGCGCAGCGGCCACCGCGTGCACACCGTCGCACACCGGAATGTCGAGGCGCTGACCGAGATCGACGGCGGCTACGCGATCGACCCGCGCAGCCCCGAGCAGCTGGCCCGGCTGTTCGACGTGCACCTCGAGCGCGAGGGCGGCCTGGGCGGCGTCGTCGACTGCTGGCCGGTGGACGTCGACGCCGACACCCCCGAGATGAGCCACCAGCTGGGGGTCCTCACGGTTCTGCGCCTGACGAAGGCCCTCGCCGCACACGACACCGTCACACCGCGGCTGTACCTGATCACCGCCAACGCTCAACCGGCACTGGGAACCGAACCGCTGGCCGTCGACCAGGCCGCGGTCTGGGGGCTCGGCCGGGTCATCGGCCATCAGGAGTTCGTGGAACGCTGGGGCGGACTCGTCGACATCGACGCCGCCGACGACCTCGACGACACCGCGACACGGGTCTGCCGGCACATCCTCGACCCCGAATCCGAGGACCAGGTCGCGATCCGCGGCGAGGTCACGCTCGTCCCCCGACTGCGCGTCAGCACAACACTGACGAAACCGTTCCCCACCAAGCTCTCCCCGGACGCGACCTATGTCGTCACCGGCGGCACCGGAGCGCTCGGCCGCACCGTCGCCACCTTCCTCGCCGAACGCGGCGCGCGACACATCGCACTGCTCAGCCGCAGCGGGCTCCCGCCGCGGGATCGCTGGCCCGACCTGACCCAGGGCGACCGGCACTTCGCCACCGTCGACGCCGTCACGGCGATCGAACGTCTCGGTGCGACGGTGAGCATCGCCGGCGTCGACATCACCGACGCCGACGAGCTGACCGCCTGGCTGACCGACCTCGACCGCGCGGGCGGCCGACCGGTGCGCGGAGTCATCCACGCCGCGGGATCGGTGCACGACCAGCTGCTCGTCAACGTGAGCGAGGACGACTTCCTCAAGGTGCTGGCTCCCAAGATCACCGGAACCCGGGCGCTGCACTCCGCATTCGCCGAGCACGACCTCGACTTCTTCGTGATGTTCGGGTCCGCCGGATCGGTGGTCGCCTCGCCCGGTCAGGGCAACTACGCCGCCGCCAACGCCTTCCTCGACGCCTTCGCCCATCAGCGGCATGCCGACGGCCTGCCTGCGCTCACCATCGGGTGGGGCCCGTGGTCGGTGGGCATGGTCGAAGAACTCAACCTCGAGAACGTCTACGCCATGCGGGGAATCGAACTGATCACGCCCTCGGCGGGCGCCCGGATCCTCGACCGCCTCATCAACCAGGCGACGCCGAACATCATCGCGATCAGCGCCGACTGGAGCCGAGCACGGCAACTCCTGGGCGGGCACCTGCCGAAGATGTTCGCCGACCTCGACGCCGCCATCGCCTCGTCCGGGCACACCGGATCGGACGGCTCGATACTCGACGTGCTCGCGAGCACGCCGGAGCCCGAGCGCCTCGGGGTGGTCGTCGGTCAGGTCGAGCGCCTCGTCGCCGCCGTGTTCGACTGCGCAGTCACCGATTTCGAGAACGACGACATGCTCGACGACATCGGCCTGGACTCGATGATGGCGATGGACTTCAGGGTCAGGATCAACACCACGTTCTCGATCGACCTCCCGGTGCTCGAGATCCTCAAGGGGGTGAGCGTCGATTCACTGGCCGATCGCGTGCTCGCCGAGCTGCGTTCGATCCACGGCGAGGCGTCTGCGACGGCCGCCGCGGGTGAAACGCCCGCGGCGATAACCGAAGCCCCATCGGAGACGTCGACGGACGACGACGTCAACCGGCTGATCGACGAGCTGTCGGATGCCGAACTACGGGAACTGCTGGCCGAACTCGAGGGTGGCGCCGCCCCATGACGGCGGCAAACTCGACCGCGATACACGTCCGGGGGCTGTCCAAGGCCTACGGACGCACCAAGGCGGTGCGGGACCTGGATCTGGACGTCGGCTACGGCGAGGTCTTCGCCATCCTCGGCCCCAACGGCGCCGGGAAGTCCACGACCATCGAGATCATGGAAGGCAACCGAACCCGCGATTCGGGTGCCGTCCGCGTGCTCGGAATGGACCCAGAAACCGCGGGCCGGAACTGGCGGGCCAGGATCGGCATCGTGCTGCAGGAGGTCAGTGACGCCGGGATGCTCACGGTGATCGAGACCGTCCGCATGTTCACGAGCTGTTACGGCACCGCGCGCGACCCCGCAGAGGTGCTCGAACTCGTCGGCCTCGGCGCCGTCGCCGGTTCACGGGTGCGGGCGCTCTCCGGCGGGCAACGCCGCCGCCTCGACGTCGCCCTCGGCATCATCGGCAGGCCCGAGCTCCTGTTCCTGGACGAGCCGACAACCGGATTCGACCCGGAGGCGCGACGCCAATTCTGGCAACTCATCAAGCTTCTGGCGGCCGACGGCACCACCGTCCTGCTGACCACCCACTATCTCGAGGAGGCCGCCGCGCTCGCGGATCGTGTCGCGGTGATCGCGGGCGGCAGGGTGGTGGCCGTCGACTCGCCGGTGATGCTGACCGAGCACGTCAGCTCGGCGGCGACGGTCCGGTGGGTGGAGGGCGGCGAGCTCCGGGAAGAGACAACGGATTTCCCGACCGAACTGGTCCGGCGGCGCAGTGCCGACGGGGTGGAGCTGGCCCAGCTGACGATCACCCGGCCGACGCTGGAAGACGCCTACCTGCATCTGATCGGCCACACGTGATGTCCCTCGAGCACATGACCGGAACCACACCGCCGCGCCACCGCGCGACGAACCCGGAGCCGGCGCTGCCCTCGGCGGTGCGCATCGGATTCTCACGTGTGGTGCCCGAATTGAAGATGTTCTACCGCAGGCCCGAACAAGTGGTCTTGACGTTCTCGATGCCCGCGGTGATATGCCTGCTGCTGGGATCGATCTTCACGGCGAAACTGCCGGGCACGCAGACGAGTACGGGCGCCGTCATCGCGGCCAGCATGCTCGCCTACGGAATCCTCTCGACATCGTTCGTCAACCTGGGCGTCGGCATCGCCGCCGATCGTGAGACGGGGGCCTTGCGGCGACTGCGCGGCACACCGGCCACCGCGTCGTCGTACTTCATCGGGAAGATCATGCTCGTCGCCATCGTGAGTCTCGCCGAGGCCGTGATCCTGTTGGCGGTGGGAGTGCTGGTCTTCGGACTCCACCTTCCCGCCGACCTTTCCGGGTGGCTCACCCTGGCATGGGTCTTCGTCCTCGGCATCATCAGCTGCTCACTGCTGGGCATCTTCGTCAGCAACCTCGTCAACAACGCCCTCTCGGCTGCCGTGATGACCAATGGCCCGGCTGTCGGCCTGCAGTTCCTGTCAGGAACCTACGTACCGCTCATGGTGTTGCCGGCCTGGATGTTGATCGCCGGATCGATTTTTCCCGTCAAGTGGATGGCGCAGGGATTCCGGTCGGTGCTGCTGCCTTCTGACATGGTCGCCTTCGAACCGGCAGGCAGCTGGGAACACGGGCGAATCTTCCTGGTGCTCGCGGCGTGGAGCATCGCCGGTCTACTCGCGTGCCTGTCCGTGTTCCGTTGGTCGGATCGGCGTTAGGAACCGCATTGCCCTCTCTGCTCTCGATCACCGCCCACTTCTTCCTGCAGGTCGCCGTCATCCTGCTGACCTACCGCCTGCTCTGGCCGCTGTTCCGCCGACTCGCCCAGGTGCAGGTGGTCGCGATCATGGTGGCCGGATTCCTGCTCGGCCCTTCGGTTCTGGGCTGGCTGTGGCCCGCTGCGCAGCAGTGGCTCTTCCCGACCAAGCTCACCATCGGGGCCGAGACGTTCACCCACCCGAACCTCACCGCCATCTATGTCGTCGGCCAACTCGGGCTCGTGCTCTACATGTTCCTGGTCGGGGCGTCGTTCAAGCTGGACATCCTCGGCGCACACGTGCGGCAGGCGGGTGTCACCGCGGCCGCGGGCATCGGCGTCCCGCTGGTCCTCGGCGGGCTCGTCGGATGGTGGATGGTCGGCCTCGGCGGATACTTCACCGACAAGGTGGTGCACTGGCAGGGCGGTCTGTTCGTCGCGGCCGCCGTCGCCATCACCGCGTTCCCGATGCTGGCGTGGATCATCTATGACTCCGGCCTGCTCAACACCAGGCTCGGGACGATGGCGCTGTCCTGCGCCGCGGTCGACGACGCGTGCGCCTGGGTGCTGCTGGCGACCGTCGTGGCGACGACCAAGGGAAGCCTGTTCGGCGCGTTCCTCGCCATCGGCGGCGGGCTGCTCTATCTGCTGTTCATGGCCTACCTGGGCCGCCCGCTGCTCGCGAAATTGGAGACGTGGACGCCGCCCCGCGGCGACGTCGAACGCACCGGCGGGCTGCCGATCGCCCAGTTGAGCATCATTCTCATCGTCGTTCTGATGGCCAGCTGGTTCACCGATGTGGTCGGGATCTATTCCGTGTTCGGCGCTTTCGTGGCAGGCGCCGTCATGCCGCGCGGTGCGCTGCTCGACACGATCCGGGAGCGCTTCGAGCCGCTGGTGGGATACCTGCTATTGCCCGCGTTCTTCATCTATTCGGGGCTGAACACGCAGCTCACCCTGATCCTCGACCCGTCGACCCTGCTGATGGCGGGGCTCGTCCTGGTGGTGTCGTTCGCCGCCAAGTTCGGTGCCATCGGGCTGGCGGCGCGTTCGCAGGGGATGAGCTGGTACGAGGCCGGTTCGATGGGAGCCCTGGCCAACGCCCGCGGACTGATGGAACTCATCCTGCTCAACATCGGTCTCGAAGCCGGATTGATCTCGGGGAAGCTCTACACGATTCTCGCGCTGATGACGATCATCACCACGTTCCTCGCCACGCCGCTACAGCGACTGTTCGAACGCCGGCTGCGCAAAACGGGGTCGAAGTTCGGTCCTGCGGGGGAGGAGCCGCACGACGACGTGCCTCGAGCGTCGTACGCATCCGACTCGTAGTCGCACGGTCTCAGGACGAGCCCGCCCAGGCGGCTCTAGCCAGGCGGCGGCAATGTCGCAGTCGTCGTCGCAGTCGTCGTGGCCGGGGTGGTGACGGTGGTGGTGGTGCTCGGGATCACCGTCTCGGTGACCGGCGGCGGCACGATCACCGTCGGGTTGATCACCGTCGTCTCGGTGACGGTGCTCGGAGTCGTGGTGGTCGTCGTGGTCGTGGTGGTGGTCGTGGTCGATGTCGTGTCCGATACCGCCTCGATCACGCCGCAGGCGATGCGTCCGCCCGCATCGCCGGTGGCGAGCGTGTTCTGATCCGGGCCCGCGGTCCCGTCCGGTTGGCTGTAGCGATCCGGGATGTGGCCGAAGTTGTCCTCGTCCTCGTGGATCATCAACGCGGTGCCCGCTCCGTCCAGGAGATCTTGGGCGGTGAACGCGTCGGTGGTCGTGACGAGCTCGGCCGAGCCGTCCGAGCGCACCTCGAGCGAGGTCAGATCCCCGCTCGCGGGATGCCCCGTGTGGCCCGGAGCCTGGAAGTGGCCGCCCGCGGAGAGGAAGTCGCCCGGGTCTCCGCCGGTGGGGGCTACCGAATCGGCTTCGCATTTGCCGACGGAATGGATGTGCATTCCGTGGAAGCCGGCGCTCAGAATGCCGCTCTCGACGGTTTCGACGGTGATCCTGGCGAAGCCGTTCGCGAAGTCGAGGGTCGCGTTGGCGACCGGCGTTCCGTCGGCCGTCCTCAGCTGCGTGGTCAATCTCTCGGTCCCGGCGGGCGCGGGATCGGTCGCGTTCTCATCGGTCTGATCGGCTGAGCGGCATCCGCCGAGCACAGCGAGGGGTGCCGCCAGCAGGGCCGCCGCGACGGCGATTCGGTTTGCCATGGCGCACCGATTACCCCGAATGTGACCGGCGACACATGCCGCCCGACCTCATGGTGCGCGTCGGCGTCGGTTCGGCTGCGCGCCGAACCCGCGACCCGGTGATGCGACGATGGACCCATGACCGCAACGCTCGTCGCGAAGAACGTGGCGGGTGGATTCGCGCATCGCACCCTCTTCGAGGGGCTCGACGTCACCGTCGCTCCCGGCGACGTCGTCGGAGTAGTCGGTGCCAACGGGGCCGGGAAGAGCACGCTCCTGAGGATCCTGGCCGGCGATCTCGAACCGCTCGACGGTGCGGTGAGCATCGCCCCGGCCGACGCGTTCGTCGGGTGGCTGCCGCAGGAGCACGAGCGGGTCCCGGGGGAGACGGTCGCCGGGTACATCGCGCGCCGTACCGGCTGCACCGACGCCACGCGGGCCATGGACGAGGCGGCCGCGGCACTGGCGGATCCGGACCCTGCGCACGGCGATCCGGCCGCTGTCTACTCTGCGGCGCTGGATCATTGGCTCGTCACCGGCGCCGCGGACCTCGACGAGCGGGTGCCAGCCGTGCTGGCCGACCTCGGGCTCGACTCCGACGCGGTGCGGCCGGAGACGACACCGATGACCGCCCTGTCCGGCGGGCAGGCGGCGAGGGTGGGGCTCGCGGCCCTGATGCTGTCGCGTTTCGACGTCGTCCTGCTCGACGAGCCGACCAACGATCTCGACCTGGACGGGCTGGCCCGCCTCGAGCAGTTCGTCCGTGATCTTCGCGGCGGTGTGGTGCTGGTGAGTCATGACCGGGAGTTCCTCGCCCGCACGGTGACCCGCGTCCTGGAGCTGGATCTGGCGCAGAACACCACCACCGTCTTCGGCGGTGGCTACGAGAGCTACCTCGAGGAGCGTGAGGTCGCCCGCAGGCACCGGCGCGAGCAGTACGACGAGTTCGCGGACAAGAAGGCCGATCTGGTGGCGCGCGCACGCATTCAGCGGGAGTGGTCGAGCCAAGGTGTGCGCAACGCGATGCGCAAGGCCCCTGACAACGACAAGAACCGGCGTCGCGCCGCCACCGAGTCCAGCGAGAAGCAGGCGCAGAAGGTCCGCCAGATGGAGAGCCGGATCGCACGCCTCGAGGAGGTCGCCGAGCCCCGCAAGGAGTGGACTCTCGAGTTCACCATCGGCGCTGCGCCGCGGTCGAGTTCGGTTGTGGCGACACTCGACGAAGCCGTCGTGCGCCAGGGTGATTTCGTGCTCGGGCCGGTGTCGCTACAGGTCGATGCCGGTGAGCGGATCGGCATCACCGGCCCTAACGGCGCGGGGAAGTCGACGTTGTTGCGACTGCTTCTCGGTCGGCGGCGTCCCGATCAGGGCCGTGCGAGTCTCGGCGCCAACGTCGCGGTCGGCGAGATCGACCAGGCGCGGGCAGATTTCACCGGATCCGGCCGACTCGTCGACCGCTTCGAGGAGCGGGTGCCGACATGGTCGACCGCCGACGTGCGGACGCTGCTCGCGAAGTTCGGGCTGCGCGCCGATCACGTGGAACGTCCGGTCGACGCACTCTCGCCCGGAGAGCGGACCCGCGCCGGCCTCGCGCTGCTGCAGGCATGTGGCACGAACGTGCTGGTGCTCGATGAGCCGACCAACCATCTCGACCTCGCGGCCATCGAACAGCTGGAGCAGGCGCTCGACACCTTCGACGGTGCGCTGTTGCTGGTGACGCACGACCGCCGGATGCTGCAGAACGTCCGGCTGGACCGGTCGTGGCGGGTGGCCGGCGGCCGGGTCACGGAGGTGTGAAGCCTGCCGCCATCCGGGTAAGCCATGGGTCGACGGGAAGGACCCCCTATGAGCACGCCCGACCACGCGGAGAACACCGGAGACAACCTGCGCCACGCCGCGGAAGTCCAGCAGCAGGCGCTCGACGAGGACACGCAGACGCAGGACCCGCCCGAGCAACCCGTCGCCACCCCACCCGACTTCAACACCTGACCAACCGGTCATTTCGGCGTGATCACGCGCGGACAGCGCGCGCGATCACGCCAAATCGCTCGGACTCAGGCGGAGTAGGGGCCGACGAGGAGCTGACGGATCAATGGCTTGGTCCAGCGGATGATCTCCTGCTGGCTGAGATCGGCGACTGCCGGGTTGGCGAGCACGTATCGCGTGGTGGCCAGACCGATCACCAGCGCGCCCATCAGGCCGGCGCGCTGGGCCGGGTGATCGGGTGCGACAGCCGCGAACGCCGGCGCCACCTGGGTGGCGAACACCTTCCGCATGGTGTCCGCCGCCGTCTCGCTGGTCATCGCCGCGCGCAGCAGAGCGACGAACGTGGTGTCGCGTTCCCACACCGCGAAGAAACGGGACAGCAGGACGTCGGCGATCTCATCGTGCTCCACGGCGCTCAGGTCGGGCAGGTCGATCTTGAATTCGGCCGCCTCGGCGAAGAGTTCCTGTTTGGTGCCGAAGTACCTGATGATGAGCGCCGGATCGATCCCGACGTCCGCGGCGACGGCGCGCAGCGTGGTGCTCTGGTAGCCGTCGGAGCCGAACCGGAGCCGAGCCGCAGCCAGGATGTCGGCGCGCGTCTGCGCAGCATTGCGCGATCGGCCGGTGCTCATCCGGCAACGATAAGCGGTCGCGGCGAGCGATCCGCCGATCCCCGCGCCGGCGGTCAGCGGAAGCGGACGTCCATCGTCGCCAGACCGAAGATCTTCCGGCCGCCCGACTTCGCACCGACGATGACGGTGCCGCTGCGGGTCGCCGGGTCCAGCGACTTGATCCGGCCGCTGAACTCGATGTCCGCACCTTCGGCGGACGACACGACCGCGGGCGCGGACAGCCGGATCGCATAGCGGGTGACCGCTCCCGGGTCGCCGGACCACGCCGAGGCGAAGCCCGCCCCGAGACCCATGGTGAGCATTCCGTGCGCGATCACATCCGGTAGCCCGGCCAGCTTCGCGATGTCCTCGTCCCAGTGGATGGGGTTCGCGTCCCCGGCCACGCCCGCGTAGTTCACCAGGTCGCCCCGGGACAGCCGGGCGTGGTGCACCGGGAGTTCGTCGCCGACCTTCACGTCGTCGAAGGAGGGCGTCCCCGGCGTGCGGTCGGCGTCGCGGGTGGAGATCCGGACCTCGCCGTCGGGGCGCTCGGTCTTGCGGTACTCCTCCTCGCCGACCCCGAAGATGTTGACGTCGTGCATCATCGCGTTGTTCACCGCGGTCTTGATCTCCGGGTTGAGATCCTCGGCGGTGACGCCAACGACGGTGGTGTGGAGTGTGTGCACCCTCTCGCCGGCGGCGTCGGTGAACGTGTTGGTCACGGTGATGAGGTCCCTACCGGCGATCCGGCGCACCGAGGTCAGTTCGACGTCGATGTGCAGCTCGTCTCCGGCCACGATGGGCCGGTGCTGCTCGAAGACCTCCTCGGTCTGCATGTAGGTGTCGTAACCGACGACGACCTGCTCGAACATGTGGCGATTGCACTTCATGCCCGGAGTCGAGGTGAAGGTCAGCGGCGCCACCAGGTCGGGATACCCGAGCTTCTCGGCGGCGGCGACGTCCCAGTGCGCGGGGTGATAGTCCTGCACCGCGCGGGCGTAGTCGCGTAACGTCTCGCGGCCCACCAGGTAGGTGCCGTCCATCTGGTAGTAGTGGCCGACCCGCGCCTCGAGCGGCGAAGGTTCTGCTGCTGCGGTCATGAATGTGCTCAACTCTTCCATCGGCTTGGTCGCTGAGGCCGACACAGCACACTAACGCGCCGGGTCCGGCGCCCTTCACACCGCTGCGCTGCGCCGGTGACGGCAGCGTGGCAGTCTGACGCTCCTCGAGAACGTCGTGCGATCAGAAGAGGTGTCATGGCTGGGACAGGAGCCCACTACTACCGGACCGCCGACGGAACGGGGCTGCCGCACGATCCGTTCAACGCCATCGTCGGACCGCGCCCGATCGGCTGGATCTCCACCCAGGACGCACACGGAGTGCGCAACCTCGCGCCGTACAGCTTCTTCAACGGGTTCAACTACCACCCCCCGATCGTCGGGTTCGCCTCGATCGGCTGGAAGGACAGCGTCTCGAACATCGACGCCACCGGCGAGTTCGTGTGGAACCTGGCGACACGCGAACTGGCGGCCGCGATGAACGAGACCTCCGCCACGCTGCCGTCCGATCAGGACGAGTTCACCCGGAGTGGGCTGACACCGGTGTCGTCGACCCTCGTCGCGTCGCCGCGGGTGTTGGAGAGCCCGGTCAACTTCGAGTGCCGCCTGACGCAGCTCGTCCAGCTCCAGGACACCGAGGGCGAAGCGGTCGAGACATGGCTGGTGCTCGGGCAGGTGGTCGCCGTGCACATCGACCAGCAGTGGTTGGTCGACGGGATCTACGACACACCCGGTCCGCGGCCGATCCTGCGGGCCGGCGGGCCCGCCGCCTACTCCGAGATCGGCCCCGACAGCGTCTTCACCATGACCCGGCCCGGCTAGCGGCGGTGCCGGCCGTCAGCGGTGTCGGTTCGGGTAGTCGGGCAGGGCAAGCGGGTCCCCTCCGATGTTGCCGAGGCCCCTGCTGCTGACGGCGGCGACGGCCCTGCCGATGGGCCCCGCGGCGAGGCCGGCGCCGGCGTGGAGAACGCGAATCCCGTTGCGTGTCCGTGGATTGGCGAATCTGAGCACACCGGCGCGCACGGTGGGCGCGGTGGCGACGAACGGCTGCATGACGCGTTGGTATTCCGTCAACGCCCGTCGGACGTCGTCGCCACCGGCCAGTTCGCCCGCCAGCACGTAGGCGCCGATGAGTGCCAGGCTGGTCCCGGCGCCGCCGAACGTCGCATTGCAGAACGCGGCGTCCCCGAGCAGCGCGATCCTGCCCCTGCTCCACGACGGGCTGCGCACCTGGCCGACGGCGGAGAAGTACATCGGTGCACCGTCCTGCAGTGCGGCGATCACCCGCGGCGCGGCGCCGCCGACATCGGCGAACGTGCTGCGCAGGATGGTGATCTGACCGTCACGGTCGAGGTCGTCGAATCCCCGCACGTCGCAGATGAAGCTGAGGATTGCCCGGGTGGTCCCGAGATTGTCGGGCCGCAGATGCACGCCGCGATGCTGCGTCGCGTGCTGCCAGTTCCACCACTGGTCGTCGGACTCGAGCCGCGGGATGGTGGCGTAGGCGAAGTACATGCCGAGATCGTCGACGTCGACGGACGAGACGAAGCGGCGCGAGCGCGAGTGCAGGCCCTCGGCGATCACCACGAGGTCGGCGTCGATGGCGGCACCGTCATCCATCATGGCGGTCACATGGCTACCGTGATCCGTGACGTCGGCGATCCGGGTGTCGAAGAGGTAGTCGGTGGTCTCCTCGGTGTGCTCGATCAGGATGCGCGACAGTTCACCTCGCAGGATCTCCAGCTCGGCGGTGGGACCGTCGCGTCCCCCCGGCGAGGCCACCGGGAACGACGCCGCCGCCGAACCGTCCGCCTTGACGAAGCGCGTTCCGATTTCGCCGGTGCCTGCGGCGCGAACGTCGTCGTCGATGCCCATCCGTGCGACCACCTCCCGGGCGGCGCCCCGGATGTCGACGTTCTGGCCCTCTTCGCGACGCCGCGGAAAGCGCTCGACGACCGTCGTTCGCCAGCCGCGGGCGGTGAGTTGATGGGCGAGCGCGGGTCCGGCGATGCCGGCGCCCGAGATGACAGCGTGGGGACTCATGAAGCGCAGCGTCCTGTCTGGGAAGGCGCCGGCGGCAGCTGGGCCATGGAGATGGGAGATTCCTGGTGTGCCCGTTGCGGGCCGATCCGAATCAGCGCCACCCGCGGGCCGGTCGAGGACCGCCTCCGGACGGAGATGGATAACGATTCGAAATCCGTTGTGTTGCAGGAAGCATTCTGGCGGCCGTCGGCACCGAGCCGAACACTAGAGTCACGACGTGCAACGGCGAACTGCTCTCAAGCTCCCGCTGTACCTCGCAGCAGCTGCGACGCTGACCAGAGTGCCTCTCGCTTCTGCTGAGGCTCCTCGATGGTCGGCCGATCGCGCCAACGCCTGGTACGCCGCCCAGGGCTGGCTACTCGGCGCCAACTACGTCACCTCGACCGCCGTGAACCAGATCGAGATGTTCCAGGCCGGCACCTACGATCCGACGCGCATCAATGCCGAACTCCGGCTGGCGCAGCGCATCGGATTCAACACCGTCCGGGTGTTCCTGCACGATCAGTTGTGGGCCACCGATCGGGAGGGGTTCAAGCGCCGGCTGACGCAGTTCGTCGGGATCGCGGCGAGTAACGGCATCAAGCCGCTCTTCGTGCTGTTCGACTCGTGCTGGGACCCGCTGCCCAAGCCGGGTAAGCAGCGGCCGCCGGTCACCGGCGTGCACAACTCCGGCTGGGTGCAGGGTCCCGGGGCGCATCGTCTGCGGGACCCCGCCTACACCCGCGTGCTGCAGAGCTACGTCACCGGCGTGGTCGGCATGTTCGCCAACGATCCCCGCGTGCTGGGCTGGGACGTGTGGAACGAGCCTGACAATCCGGCCCGCGACTACCGCAAGGTCGAACACGAGGACAAGCAGGAACTGGTGGCTGCGTTCCTCCCGCACGTGTTTCAGTGGACCCGCGCCGTCAACCCGGTGCAGCCGTTGACCAGCGGCGTCTGGCAGGGGCACTGGAAAGATCCCGGCAGCCGCAGCAAGATCTGCAGCATCCAGCTCGAGCACTCCGACGTCATCAGCTTCCACAGCTACGGAGACCCGGCCGAGTTCGAGGCCCGCATCGACGAACTCGCGCCGCTCGGACGGCCGATCCTGTGCACCGAATACCTGGCGCGGGGCCTGGGCAGCACCGTGGAAGGTGTGCTGCCGGTCGCGAAGCGGCGCAACGTCGCCGCCTACAACTGGGGTTTCATCGCCGGGCGGACGCAGACGTACCTGCCGTGGGATTCCTGGAAGAAGCCCTACGCCGAGCCACCGGAGCGGTGGTTCAGCGACCTGCTCTATCCCGACGGGCGGCCCCATGACGAGGAGGAGATCCGGGTGATACGCCAGCTCTCCGGAGCGAAGCCCACCTGACGGTTCAGGCGATCCCTACGCGCTCACCTCGGCGAGTGCCGTACTCACGGCGGCCTGCACCCCGTCGCCCGCGGCGATCATCGGTTCGATCGAGCGCAGGGTGCGGCACAGCACGAACGCTCCTTCGAGGGCCGTCAGTGTCACGAGCGCGAACCGCCGGCTCTGTTCGCCGGTGATGTCGAGTTGGCCGAACCAGTCCGCGAGCCCGGCCAGCCAGCTCTCGAACACCTCGGCGGCCTCCAGGCGTAGCCGCTCGTTGGTGCTCGCCACCTCCAGGGCGATGGTCTCGATCGAGCAGGCCTCGCTGTAGTCCTGAGCCTGCAGGAGCCGTCCGGCGTTCATGAACAACTGCGGGATGCCGGTCGCCGGGTCGGTCTGCGCCAACTGCGCGCCGACGAATTCGCCGTACCGAACCCCCTCGCTGCGAATGACTTCGGCGCTGATCGATTCCTTGCCGCCGGGGAAGTGGTGGTAGATCGAGCCGAACGGCGCCCGCGCCGCGCCGGAGATCTGCTTGAGGCCGGTCGCCGACATGCCCTGGCGCCGGTACAGCTCCGCCGTCGCCTCCAGTATCCGGTCGCGGGTGCCGAGATCGGCCATGACAACTCCTCCTTGCGCAAGCGTCCTGGCACAGCATATCGTCAGCCTGAGTAGAACGATCTATCTAGGAGGTCTGGATGCCCACAGTCGACGTACCGGCCGGACCCATCGCTTACGAGGACACCGGAGGGCAGGGTCCCGTCCTGGTCTTCGGCCACGGCCTGCTCATGGACGGCCGGCAGTGGCGCAAGGTGCTGCCACTGCTTCCCGGTTACCGCTGCATCACGCCCACCCTTCCCATGGGCGCCCACACGACGCCGATGAACGACGACGCGGTGCTGACCGAGGACGGGATGGCCCGCATCCTCGCCGACTTCCTCGATGCCCTCGACCTCGATGACGTGACGCTGGTCCTCAATGACTGGGGCGGAGGACAATTCGTCATCTCGGAAGGACGGGACAAGCGCGTGGGCAGGCTCGTGCTGGCCTCGTGCACGGCGTTCGACAACTACCCGCCCAAGCCGGCGCGCCCGGCCGCGATGCTGTGCCGGTTCCCCGGCGGCGGATGGGTCCTCAGCCGGATGTTCGGCACCAGCTTCTTCCGGCACAGCCGGCGTGCCTACGGCGCGCTGAGCAAGAAGGGACTGCCGGACGCGCTGTACGACGAGTGGTTCCGCCCCGTCGTGCAGAACGCCGCGATCCGGCGCGACCTGGTCAAGTTCGCGACGGGCGCTCCTTCGCGCCGGCGTCTGCTGGAGATGTCGGAGCAGATGCGGGCATTCACGCGGCCGGTGCTCGTGGTCTGGGCCCGCGAGGACCTGATGATGCCGCTCGAGCATGCGGACCGGCTGGTCGAGCTCTACCCCGACGCGACCAAGGTGATCGTCGACGACTCCTGGACACTCATTCCCGAGGACCAGCCCGAGGCGATGGCAGAAGCGTTACGGGAGTTCGTTCCGATGACCGGGTCAGTGTGACGCCAGCGGTACGAATCGCTTGAGCTTGCCGCTGCCCGAGTGGCGGGTCAGCGTGTCGACCGCCTGTATCCGGACCGCCGGGTGCGCGACGCCGTGCCGCCGCATCGCCGCCACCAGCGCCGGGCCCAGGGACTGGATGTCGGCGCCGGTTATCACCAGCACGTCCGCACCGTTCTCGGTCTGCACCACCTGATACTCGGCAATGCGTGGATCGGTGCCGAGTACGTGACGAAAAGCGCTGGCGGGCACCGACTGTGAGCCGTAGACGAAGTCGTCGTCGCGGCGGCCGCTGATGTCGGCGACCCGGGCGAACGCGCTGCCACAGGCACACGGGCCGGACATCATCGTGATCTGGTCGCCGAGGTCGTACCGGATGAAGGGGAACGTGCGGTTGGACAGACCGGTGGCCAGGGTGCGTGCCGCGGGCTCATCGGGCGCCACCGGCAGACCATCACCGTCGACGCGTTCCAGGATCACCTCGTCCTCGCAGATGTGCAGTCCCTGCCCCTGCCCGCAACCCACCGCCTGCACGCCGATTTCGGTCGAGCCCCAGAGATTGTGCAGCGGCGCGTGCCACGCGTCGACGATCGCGTCACGATCCTCCGGCAGAAGCGGTTCCGAGTTGGTGCTGACCCGCGAGGGGGTGATCCGGAGGTCACCCGCCAGGGTGGCGCGAGCCAGCCGCCCGATGACGCTGGCGTAGCCCACGAGGTGGGTGGGGGCGTGTTTCTGCACCGCCGCGAGCACCTCGTCGAATGGTGCACCGGCTTCGATGACGACGGTGTCCATGCCCGCGACGGTGGGCACGTCGAACAGCGGTGTGCTGGCGTGCGGTGGCACTCCGGCGGTCAGCACCGCCAGCAGCGCCCTCGGCGTCGGCTCGCGTCGACGTTCGGCACGCGCCTGCATGCGCCAGGCAAGGCATGCGGTGGTCACGAAGAACGGCCAGTCCCAGACATACACCCCGCGCACGCCGCTCGAGCCGCCGCTGCTGAACACCTGGTGATCGTGAGCGGTGTAGGAGAACCACGTCTGCCCGCCCAGAATGTGTTCCGCTGCTGCGTGATCGAGGTCAGGCGTCGTCACGATCGAATCCCACTCGGTCTGTGCCTCGGATTTCGTCAGCATCGGGATCGACGCCAGGTCTGCGGCCGTCACCGCCTCGAGGTCGACGCCGTGCAGCCGTTCGGAGTAGAACGCGGACCGTTCGCGGGCATATCTGAGCAGGGCGCGCAGCCTGCGGTCGCGGTGCCGCCGGATCTGCTCCGCCGGCCAGTCGAGACGGCCAACATGATCGTCGAGCGCCGCCTGCACGGCGTCGAGGTGGGCGGCGCGGATGCGCTGATAGGCCGACCGTCCCATGGCGGTTCCTTCCTTCGTGGCCGCAACGCTATGGAGCCCGGCGGATCCTGTCCTGCGAACGGCGAGCACCCTGGGCCCCGCTACACCGCGCAGCCGACCGGCCGTTCCGCGGTCAATCCCGGCGACCGGCCTGTGCTGCCATGGCCAGGAGGGCGTCGACGAGTTCCTCGGCGGTGGTGTGCCACACGTCCGTGCTGAGCAGGCCGCTCCCGTCGAGGCCGGCGGCGCCGTGTGCGCCGGTGAGGAAGATGGCCGCGTACCGGTGCGGATTTTCGTCGCCGACGACCGCGGCGACGATCGCGAGGAACTCGTCGCACATGCGTTGCGCGGCGCGGGCCGTCGCGGCGGGGTCGCCGGCCGGGGGGCGGAACATCAGTCGATACAGGTGCGGCCGTTCGCGACTGAGCGTGATCACGCCGACGAGCGCGGCGCGCAGCCTGTCGGCGGGGGAGAGGCCTCGGTCGTTCCGCAGCGCCTGCATGTGGACGCCGATGTGCTCCCAGCCCTCGACGGCGACCGCGGTCAGCAGGCTCTCCTTATCCGCGAAGTGCCGATAGGGCGCACCGCGGCTGAGGCCGGCGCGCGCGCCCACCTCCCGCAGTGTCACGGCGGCGGGACCTCCTGCGTCGAGCAGTGCAGCGGCATCGTCCAGGAGGGCCCGGCGCGTGGCGGCGGCTGATTCAGCGCGCTTCATGGTTCGCCCATCATATGTTGACACTGTCAGCTGGACAGGTACGGTCTTGAGATGACGATGTCATCTGTAGTTGGCGAGCTCGTCGCCGTCACCGGCGCGTCCACCGGCATCGGCGCGGCCACGGCACGCGAAATGGGACGGCGGGGATTCCACGTCCTCGCCGGAGTGCGGCGCGAGCGGGACGCCGACGCGATCCGGGCGCCGGGCATCGAACCGGTGATCATCGACGTCACCATCCCGGACCACATCCAGGCTCTGGTGGCCAGGGTGCGTGACGACCCGCAGCGCCGGACACTGCGGGCGCTGGTCAACAACGCCGCGATCCAGGCCAACGTGCCGATCGAGGCGTTCCCCGTCGAACAGTGGCGGCGCATGTTCGAGGTCAACCTGTTCGGTCAGGTCGCGGTGACCCAGGCGCTGCTGCCCGCCCTCCTCCGCAGCAAGGGACGCGTGGTCAATATCAGCTCGGTGGGCGGCAGGGTCGCGATGCCCACCTACGGTCCGTACGCCGGAACGAAGTTCGCGCTCGAAGCGGTCAGTGACTCCTTGAGGCGCGAACTCGCCCCGTCCGGCGTCCGGGTGGTGGTGGTCGAACCGGGCGCCGTGCACACGGAGATGCTCGGCCGGGCGATCGCCACGGCGACCGAGCTGGTGTCGACGATGACGCCGGAGCAGCGCGGGCGCTACGGCGGGCTGGTGCATGCCGTCAACGCACAGGCCATCTCGTCCACCGAGTCTGGTTTGCCGGCGAGCGCCGCGGCGAGCGTGATCGCGAAGGCGGTGACCGCGCGCAGGCCGCGCACTCGCTACACCGTCGGCCGTGATGCCGCGCTGATCACCCGCATGGTGCGATTCCTGCCCGACGGCGCACTCGACCGCGTCCTCGTCGCCGCGCTGCGTCCCCACTTCCCGAAGGCCGGCAACTGAGCCCGGCTCACCGCTGCAGGAGTCGCGGCTCCTGCTCCGCGGGAAGTACCGCGTAGACCGTCTGAATCCCGCCTATTCCCTTGAACTCCACCTCCTGCGGCGCCCCGAACTCGACGCCCTCGACTCCGCCGACCGACTCCTGCAGCGCGGCGGTCACCAGGATCTGGCCGCCGTCGGCGAGATCTGCGACGCGCGCCGCCACGGCGACGTCGAGGCCGAAGAGGTCCTCGCCGCGCCGCACCGATGTGCCGACGTGCGCGCCCATCCGCACCCGGATGCCGTCCCACCGCCGGCCGTCCTGCGTCAGAGCGTTCTGGACGGCGATGCAGCACCGCACCGCATCGACCGGCTCGGCGAAGGCGATCATGAACCCGTCACCCTGGTTCTTGACGACGTAGCCGCCGTGGTCGGTGACGAGTCCGCCGATCAGCTTGTTGTGCCGTTCGAGCAATTGCACCCACGCGCGGTCGCCCATCGACTCGTTGCGCTGGGTGGAGCCCTCGATATCGGAAAAGACCAGGACGACCGTGCCCGCGGCGGTGATCTTCGCGAGTTCGGGCCGCTCGACGCGCGCCCAGCCGGCGAGGTCCTCGATCGAGCTTCGCACCTGCCCCCCGATGCCTCTGCGGAGGATCGCGTCGGCGGTCTGCACCGTGTTCGTCACCGCCCTGACCGCCAGGGGGCCGACGCCCACCGGTTTACTCCTGCGGCGGGGCGCCTCGTCCTCCCGCTGCCGGCGTCGGAGAGCCCGACGCGTCGCCGACAAGCTTCGCCGCGACACGACCAACACGATCCCCAGCGCGATCAGGCCGGCGGTCTCGAGCGCGATCACGATCAGCAGCGCAACGGTCACCTGACGAGTATCGCGGAGCAGTCCGGGCTATGAGTGGTGTGCCCGCGCGTAGTACACCGCGCGGTCCACCAGTTCCCGGCACACCTGCTCCTCGTCGGCGAACCACGGAAATTTCGGCGAGCTGGCGCGCAGGGTCACGTAACCGTGCAACGCCGCCCACAGCAGCGCGGCGTGCTGCTCGGCCAAATCACGCGTTGCGCCGGTCGATTCAGCAAGCGCCTCGACGAGGATGCCGAACGCTTCGGCGCCGTTGGGGTACAGGAAAGCAGGTCCCCCCGCGGCGAGTTGCTCGGTCCGTGCGAGGCTTCGCCGACGTTCGAACAACGTGAGGTACCGCTCCGGCTGACGAAGGCCGAACCGGATATACGCCATACAGATGGTGAAGAGCCGGTCACCGGGCCCTGACTGGTCGCGCGCCTCGCGAAGCAGGGCCGAGAGTTGGGCGAATGTCTGCTGCACCAGTTCGTCGACGATCGCTCGACCATCGGGAAAATGCGCGTAGATCGACGGGGCCGACACCCCGGCTTCACGCGCGACCGCGCGCAAGCTGACCGCGTCCTCGCTGCCGGTGCGCTCGAGGAGACGTTGTGCGGCCACCAGCAGATCGTCGCGGAGTTTCCGGCCCTCGCCCCGTGCGTTGCGTTGACGTACCGCCATCGGCGCCTTCCTGTGTAAACGCATGTGAGCATACGCAGCCCTGCGGAATACATCTAACGCTTGTATGTTTACGGCCGTTAAGTTACCGTTGTCGCGGATCGGACGACTCCGACGGCCTGGCAGAGGAGATGCGTGGATGACCACTCACAGCTCGGCGGCTGGTTCGGGTTCGACATCGAGGCTTCGGCACGCGCCATGGTTGGTGATCTTGTTGACGTCTCTGGCTGTCGCGGTGTTCTTCCCCAGCCAGTACGTCAGCGGCACTCTGGAGGCCCTGGCTCAGCGCGACACGGGACTCGCCGGCACCTACGCCGAGCGACCGTTCGCCATTCAGATCGCGTTCTACGTGCACATCGCCTCGGCGGGATTGGCGCTGCTGGTCGGCGGCTTCCAGTTCTCTCGCGGATTGCGGCGGCGGTCGCGTCTCGCTCACCGCTGGGTGGGCCGGACGTACGTGGCCTCGGTTCTGGCAGGCGGTCTGTCGGGGCTGGTGATGGCCTTCTTCAGTTCGGTCGCCTTCACAGGGCTGTTCGGTTTCGGAACCTTGGCGGTTCTGTGGATGTGGTCGACCTACCACGGCTACCGAAGTGCCCGTGACCGGGATTTCGCCTCGCATCAGGCCTGGATGATCCGCAGCTTCGCGCTGACCTACGCTGCACCGACGCTGCGACTGTGGTTGATCATCCTGACCGTCGTCCAGCTTCCTCTTGGCCTTGACGAGGCACAGGTGGCCCTGAACGCCTATGCGCCGGTGCCCTTCCTGTGTTGGCTGCCGAACCTCGTCGTCGCCGAATACCTCATCCGGCGCCGTGGGCTGCCCTCGTTGTTCCGTACGCCAACTGAGGGCCGGGCGTTACTCGGCGTTGCCTCGCCCGGATGAATCTAGCCTCGCCGCGCACAGGGCGGATTGGCGCTGAGTGATTCGAACCACTAATTTCCCTGGGGTGATGTCCTCAGCTGTTGGCGCGGTCGCGCGGTGGTTCACCCCCTTCGTGACGGTCGCGGCCGTCGCCGCTCTCGGTGTCGTGCCCGGACCGGCCGCGGGGCCAGCGCCGGCGGTGCGCCTGGTCAGTGACGCGAACCCGCTGGCCGGCAAGGCCTTCTACGTCAACCCGGCGTCGAAGGCCAGACGCGCCGCGGACGGCGTCGATCCGCCGAACCCCCAGCTCAACGCCATCGCCGACACGCCGACGGCGTATTGGATGGATCATCTGTCGACGCCCGCGGTGGACGCCAAGTTGATCGCCTCCGCACAGGCGGCTGGCACCGTGCCGCTCCTGGCGCTCTACGGCATCCCGAACCGCGACTGCGGAAGCTTCGCCGCGGGCGGCTTCGGCTCCGCCGATTCCTACCGGGGCTGGATCGACGGCGTCGCCGCCGCCGTGGGCTCCGGTCCGGCCGCGGTGATCCTCGAACCCGACGCGCTCGCCATGGCCGACTGCCTGTCGCCCGACCAGCAGCAGGAGCGCTACGACCTGATCCGCTACGCCGTCGACACGCTCACCCGCAACCCCGCCACGGCGGTGTACGTCGACGCCGGTCACCCGCGCTGGGTGGCGGCCGACGTCATGGCCGCCCGGCTGAATGACGTCGGGGTGGCCAAGGCGCGGGGCTTCAGCCTCAACACCGCGAACTTCTTCACCACCGAGGAGAACCTCGGATACGGCGGAGCGATCTCGGGGATGACGGGCGGCAAGCCCTTCGTCATCGACACCTCACGCAACGGCGCCGGGCCGGTGGAGGGTGACGATCTGTACTGGTGCAACCCCAGCGGCCGCGCGCTGGGCGTCGCGCCCACCACGGCGACCGGCAATCCGCAGGTCGATGCCTTCCTGTGGGTCAAACGGCCCGGTGAGTCCGACGGCTCGTGCCGCGGCGCACCGAGCGCGGGGACCTTCGTCAACCAGTTCGCTATCGATCTGGCCAACAACGCGGGCCGGTAGCCATCACGCGCACACTGCGGCCGCCGGCCGGGACCTCTGCTGCGCGGTGACGGTCAGCACCGCCACCAGTCCCGCCGCGGCCGCGACGTAGAACCAGCCCAGCGGCGCCTGTGACCGCTCGGGCAGCCACGCCATCAACGCCGTCGCCAGCGCGATCGACCCGTAGCAGAACGTGCTGATCAAGCCCGTGATCAGCCCGATGTTGCGGGAGAACACGCCCATCGCCAGACCCTTGGTCAACGGATCGAGCACGCCGATGCTCAGCAGCGCGACCGCCGCGCCACCGGTGATCGCCAGCGCTGACAACCCGACGCATTGCGCGGAGGCGAGCATGATCGCCCCGGCCAGCGCGAGCACCGCCGACGCGGCGATGGTCAGTCGCCGCGTCGTCGTCCGCCGGGCCAGCGCACTACACGTCGCCGCGCCGACGAAGTTCGCGGCGCCGACGCCTAGCGCGACGAAACCGTAGGCGGCCGAGGAGAATCCGAGACCGTCCTGGTACAGGAAGGGGCCGACGACTGCGAACACCGTCTGTGCCGCCGCGACGACACCGAACATCATCGCGAACGCGACGAAGCCGCGGTGCCGCAGCGCCTCGGCCAGAACGCCTGCCGCGGCGCGCAGGTCCACCGGCGACCGGCGTTCGCGCTGCAGCGTTTCCGGCAGCACCACCGTCACCAGGATCGCGACCGTCGCCGTCAGCGCCGCCAGCACCACGAAGACCAATCGCCATGACCCGAACTGCGAGATGAAGCCGCCGATGGCCGGCGCCACCACGGGAGCCGATCCCCACGCCGCGCCGAGCAGGCCCAGCACCGACACCAGTTTGGCGCCGCGGAAGCAGTCCGCGGCCACCGTGGCTGCCAGCAGCAGGCAGGTGCCCCCGCCGAAGCCCTGCAGGAGGCGCAGCCCGATCATCACCGGTAGATCGCCCGCCAGTGCGCACCCGATGCTCGTCACGGTCATCACACCGATCCCGGCCAGCAGCACGCGCTTGCGGCCGATCGCGTCGGCGAGCAGGCCTGCGGGCAGCACCACCAATGCCATGCCCAGCACGTAGGCGGTGACGGTGTTCTGCACCATCGTGTTCGACGCGGCGAAGTGCTCGGCGATCCTGGGCAGCGCCGGGGTGTAGATGTCGAAGGCGACCTGTTCGAGGGGACTGACCAGGAGCAGGACGCCGATGATGCGCCGCGCGGTGGACGCGTCGGGCGCCCACTTGGTGTGGGATGTCGGCTGCGGCATCGGGAGCTCCGTTTCTCGAACACACCGGTGATGGTGTTGGCTCGAAACTACGAAGCGCGAGCGACGGTGTCGTGGTTGTGCGCACTACCGCCGCAACCAGCGAATAACGCCTTGTGCGCATTGTGCTCGCAGGCGGTCAGGGGCCGCCCTTCCAGTGTTCGATGCGGTTGTGGTCCGGGGTGAAGCCGTGTTTGACCCCCCATAGCACCGCCTGGGTGCGGCTGGCCACGCCGAGCTTGCGGTAGATCGTGCGGATGTAGGACTTGATGGTGTTCGGGCTGAGGTAGGTCAGCGCCGCGACGTCGGCGTTGCTCTTGCCCTGGGTGATGAGCGCGAGGATCTCGGCCTCCCGGTCGCTGAGCCCCTCGCCGCGGCCCGGCCAGTCGAGCCCGGGAGCGCTCCGGACCCGCGGTGGGGGATCGCTGATGACCGTCTCACCGGCGTGCACCGCCTCGATGGCGGCGACGAGCTCCCGTGCGGGCAGGGTCTTGGAGAGATAGCCGTGGGCACCGTGTTCCCGGGCGCTCTCGATGAGGGCGGGGTGAAAGTTCCAGGTGTAGACCACGACCCGACGTGCACGCGGATTCGCCACCAGGTGGCCGATCTCCTCGTGATCGGACTCGGGCTGGGCGAAGGAGTCGTAGAGCACGATGTCGACGGCGTCCTCCAGGCCCATGTTCGCATCGATCTCGGCGACGACGACACGGTCGCGGTAGCGGTCGAACATGTTGGCCACGCCCATAAGCACCACGTCGTAGTCGTCGACCAGGGCGACGGTGATCGGTGCCTTCGGCGGCGGTGCCATGAACCTCAGATTACCTACCTAGGGGTGTATCTGCACCACCCCTAGGGGTGTTCGACTGAGTGCAGTGTCAGGCAGCCGCCCGACCGCCCGATCCCAGCGCGCACCGCGCTGAAACAGAAAGGCTGACAGCCATGATCGGACTCATCATCACCGTCGTCGTCATCGGACTCATCGCGGGCGCCCTCGCGCGCCTGCTCGTGCCGGGCAAGCAGAACCTGTCGATCCCGATGACCATCCTGCTCGGCGTCGTCGGCTCGTTCGTCGGCGGATTCCTCGGGTATCTGCTGTTCCACAAGGACGGTTCGGACGGATTCCTGCAGCCGGCCGGCCTCATCGGCTCCGTCATCGGCGCCGTCATCGTTCTGGTGATCTGGCTGCGCGTCGGCGGGCGCAAGTCCGTCAGCCACCGCTAGGCACGGAGTCCGGCGAAGAGGCCGGCTCCGGTACGACCGGGGTCGGCCTCTGCCGCTTCGCATCTCGCGTGCCCGGCACCTGCACGAGCACACCCATCAGCGTGTCGAAAGGGGAATCATGATCCGCCAGCACGCTGTACGCGCCGGATTCGGCCTCACCAGCGAGTGGATCGAACACATCGCGGTGATCACCGTTTCGGGAGACCTGGACTTGCTCACCGCGCCGGCGCTGAGCGAGGCGATCGACGTCGCGTTGAGCGAATCGCCCGACGCCCTGATCGTGGACCTGTCCGAAGTGCACTTCCTGGCGGTGGCGGGAATGAATCTGCTCCTGGTCACCCATCGGAATATCCCACCGTCGACACCTTTCGCGGTGGTCGCCGACGGTCCCGCCACCCGCCGGCCGCTGACGCTCACCGGAGTGGACGCCGTCGTCCGCGTTCACCGAACTCTCGACGAGGTGCTCAGCGGTATCCGCGCTTGAGCAGATGTCGTGCACCGGCCGTCATGGCGTCGGGCGGTGCGATCGCGAAGTCGAACGCGTTGGCCAGCCGGGCGGTGATGTCGAACGCCAGGGATACCGCCAGCGCATCCTCGATCTGCTCCGCGGACACCCCGGCCGACAGAACTTTTCGGACATCGTCCACGTCGACGGTGTGCTCGCGAGCGAGCTTGCCGAGCATGAGAAGCATCGCCCGCAGCGGCTCCTCGATCGGCGCCGTGTCCAGATCGGCCAGGACGGCGCTGACCCTCGCCTGATCGCCGAACCAGATGCCCGACGTGGTGGAGTGCGCCGCGACGCAGAACGGGGAGGCATTGGCCTGGGCGACGACCGCGGCCATCAGCTCACGATCCCCGATCGACCACGACGAGCTGCCCCGCATCGCCTCGTGCGTGAGATCCCCGGCTCCGTAGAAATCCTTTCGGTACAGCGCCAGCTTGACGGCGTCGACCACCGGATGACGCGACACCAGCCGGATCATCGCCAGTAGCGCCTTCGTGCCGAATGGGTGTCCGTGGTCGAGGATCTCGAGTCTCATCGCCCGCCCCTTCCTTCACCGGTCGCCTCGGCGAGCGCGACAAGAGCACAGCTGTGGTGGCGGTCCGCCTGGCCGATCGCCGCGCACACCACGATCTCGAAGACCTGGTCCTCGCTGAGCCCGGCGGCACGGACAGCGGAGACGTCCTCGTCGGTCACCGCGTCGGAGTGCACGGCCACCTTGTCGACCAACGAGCGCATCGGTTCGTCCAGACCCCTGTTGTCGAACGCGGCCCGGCGGAGTTCGAGCGGCGCCGTCGCGTCGTTGCCGAGCACGCGGGCGATGAGCTCACGGTGCAGGCGGCTGATATCGGTCATGGTCTTCGATCTTCGCGCGAACGACCCCGCGATGGAACCGCTGTCCGCTGACCAGAAGGATCAGGCTGGTCGAGAAGGCGCGTCGTCCGAAGCCGTTGCGGGACGTACGAGCGCCGCGGCGGATCCCAGCACGGCCATCACGATGAATGTGTTCGCGGCTCCCAGTGCCTCGATCAGCGCTCCCGCGGCGGGAGCGCCGAGCGCCTGGCCGAACGCGATCATGAAGAACGCCAGGCCGACGCCGAAGGACGTCGAATCGGGATAGACGCGGGTGCTCCAGACCAGGACGAGCCCGGTGAGGCCGATGTAGGCCGCCCCGAAGACCGCGACGGCGACCATGACGGCGGCGATGCTCGACGGGGCGAGCGCGAGGATGACCGTCGCCACCGACATCGCCAGCGTGGTCACCACCCAGGCGCGCCGGAGGCCGATGCGCTGAGCGGCATCGCCGCCGAGCGCTCCGACGATGCCTGCGGCGCCCAGGACCGTCCACGCGATCGACGCGACGGCGACGCTCGCCGAACCGGTCGTGCTGATCAGGTCGCGACCAAAACTCCACACCGCGATGCTGCCGATGCCGGTGAGCAACGACGCCGCCACCAGACCCCAGCTGCCGGTGCGCCATCGGCGGACGGGCGGGCCGGTGTCCGAGTTCGACGTGCCACGGACGGTGACGGCCACCCACAGCGTCACGACGGCGGCGATGACCGCGTAGACGCCCCACGCGAATCGCCAGTGATCGAACAAGGCGAAGGCGATGGGGCCGGAAACGACGACGCCGACGCCGGTTCCGGCGTTGACGATGGTCTGCGCGCGGTCACCGGCGTCGCCGTGGATGCGTTGCGACACCGCGGCCGCCAGCGGGGGCGATGCGATACCCGTGCTGGTCCCGGCGATGAGGACGCCGGCGGCCAGGACCCATGCCGACGGCGCAAGAGCCACCATCGACATCCCGGCCGTGGCGACGACACCGGCGGCGACCGCCACCAGCCGCGGACCGACACGATTGGTGACAGCGGCGCTCGCGGCGATCGCCGCGCAGTAACCGACGTAGCTTCCCGCCGCGATCACGCCGACCGTGGTCGACGTCAGACCGAATTCGTCGGTGAGCACCGGCGTGAACAATCCGTATCCGAAGCGTGCGAGCCCGTAACAGCAGGCGATGAGCGCGGCGCCCGACGCGATGAGCGGATAGGACGAGTTCTTCACGCCTCGGGTTGCCTCTTTCGTGTCCGGTTCGAGCAGGTACGAACGGCGGTGCGCGAATCGTACGGCCGCCATTACGCTCCTGGACGAGGAGGGCGACACCTCCGAGAGGCGGACGACGTGGGCACTGACGAATTCGGCGGGGCATCGGCGACACCGGTGTCGAACGTCTCCGACACCGCACGCTGGGTGGCCGTGTATCGCGCCGTCGAGTCGGCGCGCCCCGATGCGGTGTTCGACGACCCCCATGCCGATCGGCTCGCCGGTGAGCGGGGACGCCAGATCGTCGCGTCGGTGCCCCGGATGATGCGTTCGGGTTGGTGGATGGTCGCGCGCACCAAGACCATCGACGACCTGATCTTTGACGCGATCGGCGCCGGTTGCGATCGCGTGCTCAATCTCGCCGCCGGGCTGGACACCCGGCCCTACCGGTTGGATCTGCCCGCTGAGTTCCGGTGGATCGAGGCCGATCTGCCGGGCCTGGTCGCCGAGAAGGAGCAACTGCTCGCCGGTGAGACGCCGAGGTGCCATCTGACGCGGTACCCCGTGGACCTCGCCGACCCCGAAGCCCGGGACCGGTTCCTGATCGAGGCGCTGGCGGGTGCGACGACGGCACTGGTGCTCACCGAGGGCCTGCTCATGTACCTGGAACCAGCCGACGTCGACGACCTGTCCCGGGCCTTGACCCGCCCCGAGGTCGCGTGGTGGATGCTCGACCTCGCAGGCCCGGGGCTGAAGAAGGCGATGAACGAGAACAGCCGCGGTCTGCTGCGCAACGCGCCGTTCAAGTTCGCCCCGCCCGAAGGGATCGGTTACTTCGAGGACCGCGGTTGGCGGGTGGGCGCGGTCGAGTCGGTGTTCGTCGTCGCGCACCGGCTCCGCCGGCTGCCGTGGTTCCTTCGGCTGGTGGCCCGCCTGCCCCAGCCCGACCCTCACCATCCGCCACGCAACAGGCCGTGGAGCGCGGTGGTGCGTCTCACCCGCTGAGGCGAAGCACGTCCGCCGCGCTGCGGGTGCACGATTGCGCGCCTGACGAAACACGCCGGAAACATCGCCGTCGCCTGTATGAAACGCGCGGCCGACATTCTCGTCCGGAACCGTCGAAGGAGCCGGACAGTGGACCAGATCGACCCCGCCGCAACCGCCTGGTTGTTGGCCAGCACCGCCCTCGTACTGCTGATGACGCCGGGACTGGCGATCTTCTACGGCGGCATGGTCCGCACCACCGGTGTGCTCAACATGATCATGATGAGCTTCATCGCCATCCCGCTGGTCACGGTGTCGTGGCTGCTGTTCGGCTACACGCTGGCGTTCTCCGGTGACGGCCCCGGTGGTCTGATCGGCGGCCTGTCGCACATCGGGCTGAGCGGCATCGGGCCGGACACCCTGCACGGGCAGGTCCCCGAGCTGTTGTTCGTCACCTTCCAACTGAGCTTCGCGGTCATCACCGCGGCACTGGTCAGCGGCGCGATCGCCGACCGGGCGAAATTCGCCGCCTGGGTGGTGTTCGTGCCGGTATGGGCGGTGGTGGTGTACGCCGTTGTGGCGCACTGGGTGTGGTCGCCGGACGGCTGGCTGTTCCAGCTCGGCGTGCTCGACTACGCGGGCGGTCTCGTCGTGGAGATCGTCTCGGGAGCCTCCGCGCTGGCGCTGGCGCTGGTGCTCGGGCCGCGCATCGGCTTCAAGAAGGACGCGATGCGCCCGCACAACCTGCCGTTCGTGCTGCTCGGCGTCGGACTGCTGTGGTTCGGGTGGTTCGGATTCAATGCCGGCTCGGCGCTGGCCGCCAACGGGACGGCCGCCGCGGTCTTCTTGAACACCCTGGTCGCCGGCTGCCTGGGCATGCTGGGCTGGCTGACGGTGGAACAGGTGCGCGACGGCAGGCCCACCACATTCGGGGCGGCCTCCGGCGTGGTCGCCGGTCTGGTCGCGATCACGCCGTCCTGCGGCACGGTGAACACCGTCGGTGCGGCCGTGGTCGGCTTGGTCGCCGGCATCGTGTGCTCGTTCGCCATCGGCCTCAAGTTCCGCCTCGGCTACGACGACTCACTCGACGTCGTGGGCGTGCACTTCGTCGGCGGTGTGGTCGGTGTGCTGCTGATCGGTCTGCTCGCGACCGACGTGATGACCGGTGGTCCGCGCGGCCTCCTCTACGGAGGCGGGCTGTCCCAGCTCGGTAAGCAGGCGATGGCCGTCGTGGTGGTCGCGGTGTATGCGTTCGTGGCCTCCTACGTGTTGGCCAAGCTGATCGACCGGCTGATGGGCTTCCGCATCAGCGCCGAGGACGAGACGTCCGGCGTCGACCTGTCCCAGCACGCCGAAACAGCCTATGCCGAAGGCGTTCACGGTCACGCTGCGCCGCGACGGCCCGGCCCGTTCGGCGCGCCGGGCACGCTGGCACAGCGACCACACACCGCGGACGACGAATCTGCCGGCCCGCCGTCGAAAGCGCGCGACGACTAGGTCGCAGCGATCCGCGCAGTCCGAGATTTGTCGGGCTGACGTGTCGTACCCCTCTGCGATGATGGGGTCATGTCCTCGAGCGCAACAGCTTTCGTTCCTTCGGTGAGGCCGAAGGACCGGCTGGCGGTGTTGTTCGACGAGATCGCGGAGTTGTGCGGTCAGCGCAATGCGATCGACGGGCGGCTGGTGGAGATCGTCGCCGAGATCGACCGCGACGGGTTGTGGGGTATGACGGGCGCGCGGTCGGTGGCTGGTGGAGATCGTCGCCGAGATCGACCGCGACGGGTTGTGGGGTATGACGGGCGCGCGGTCGGTGGCGGCGATGGTGGCGTGGAAGACCGGGTCGTCGCCGCGCAACGCTGAAATAGTCACCGCCGTCGCGCAGCGGTGGGAGGAATTGCCGCGCTGCACCCGACTCTTGCGCGACGGTCGGGTGTCACTCGATCAGGTCGGGGTGATCGCGGAGAAGGCCGGGCCGGGCTCGGATGCGCACTACGCCCAGTTGGTCACCGCCGCGACGGTGAACCAGTTGCGCACCGCGATCAAGCTCGAACCGCGACCCGAACCCGACCCCAAACCAGAACCCGCACCGACGTACAGCAAGACCTGCGACGACAAGGGCACTACCTATCGGATCTTCCTGCCGCGCCTGGAGGCGGCCAGACTCGACGCCGCCGTACAGTCACATCTCGACGGGATGGTCGCCGACTGGAAACGTGACCACGCCGAGGGCGGAGTCGATGCCGACGGCGAGGGTGACGGCCATGTCGATGTCGATGTCGACGGTGACGGCCACGGCGCAGACGGTCAGGTTCCGCCGATGCCCACAACGGTCGATGCGTTCATGAGTGTGGTCGAGGCCGGCTGGGACACCGAGGTGGCCCGCCGCCCGCACGGGCAGCGCACCACGGTCGTGGCGCACGTGGATGTCAATGAACGAGTGGCGTCGTTGCATCTGGGTCCGATGCTGACCGACGCCGACCGCCAATTCCTGCTGTGTGATGCCACCTTCGAGGTGTGGTTGGAACGCCACGGGCAACCCATCGGGTCCGGGCGCGACACCCGCCAGATCAGCCGCCGGCTGCGCCGGGCGTTGGAACACCGGGACCGCTGCTGCGTGGTCCCCGGGTGCGGGGCCACCCGGGGTCTGCACGCCCACCACCACATCCGGCACTGGGAGGACGGCGGCGCCACCGAGCTCGACAACCTGGTCCTGGTGTGCCCGTACCACCACCGGATGCACCATCGCGGCGGCATCACCATCACCGGCCCCGCGCAGAACCTCATCGTCACCGACAGCGATGGGCGGCAGCTGAGTTCGGCATCACTGGCCCGACCACCGACCACACCCCCACCCGATGTACCGCCCTGTCCCGGGCCCACCGGTGAACGTGCCGACTGGTGGTGGTACCCACCGTTCCAACCCCAACCACCACCGTCGACCAACTAGGTCGCCGCGCGGCCTACAGTCCCGGAGTGGCGAATACGAACAGCGCCATGAATGCGACGTTGATGAAGAACGCGGCCTCCACGAGACCGACGGTGATCAGGAACGGCGTGAACATCCGTGACTGCGCTTCGGGTTGGCGTGCGACGCCCGCGACGAGTTGCGCTCCCGCCATGCCGTCGCCGATGCCGGCCCCGATGGCTCCGCCGGCCATCATGATCCCGCCTCCGGCGAGTGCTCCTGCGGTGATGATCGCTCGGACGAGTTCCGGATCTGCGGCCATGTGTTCTCCTGGTGAGTGGACGGGTCGAGCAGGGATTCGACGACAGCGACAACACGCGCCGCACCGTCCTCGCCGGCGATGCGATCAGCGAGTCGCGCTGTGGTGCGACGCAATTCGTGGTTGTTCACAGCCATCCGGATCGCCTCGGCGAGATTGTCCGCGGTGAGTGTGCGCTGCGGGATCGTCGCGGCGCTGGCACCGAGTTCGGCCAGCCGACGTGCCCAGAACGGCTGATCGCCGACGGGGCCGGGCACGGCGATCGTGGGAACGCCTGCTCGGAGCGCGGCCGCGGTGGTCCCTGCGCCGCAATGCTGGACGACCGCACTCATCTGCGGTAAGAGCCATTCGTGGGGCGCTTCACCGATCGTCAGCACATCGTCGCCGTGCACCGCGAGACCCGCCCAGCCGGGCTGGACGACTCCGCGCACACCTGCCTGTCGCAGCGCGCGCGTGATGATCTCGGCCAGCTGTCGGGCGCGAGGCACGGTGACCACCGTGCTGCCCAGGCCGACGAACACCGGGGCCGGGCCCGCGGAGAGGAAGTCGGTGAGCACCCGCGGTGGCTGCCAGCCCGGATCGAGCGGCGGCCACCAGTACCCCACCGTTTCCAGGCCGGGTCGCCAGTCGGCGGGCCATGGCAGAATGGTGGGCGAATAGCCGTGCAGCACAGGCCATCGCATGTCGGTGCGGTGGCGTCGAAGTGTCCGCGCCGGGATGTCGGGCAGCCCGAGGTCGCGGCGGAACCCGGCGACGACTCCGCCGTAGAGGTGGTCGACCACCCACGCGCCGGCATCGGCGGCGAACCGGTTGCCTCGTCTTCCCGCCGACCAGGCGCCGAGTACGGATGGCGGGTACGCCGCGGTGGCCGACAACGGCTGCAGTCGCACCCCCAGGGCCGGGATTCCCTTCGCCTCGGCGAGGGGATGGCCCGCCAACTCCGCCAGCGGCGGAAGCAGCAGGACGTCGGCCGGCACATCGCCGAGGGCTTCGAGGACGAGCCGGCCCGTGTCCCGCACCCCGCGCCGTCCGAACACCGCGGCGAAGGTCTCCCTCGAGGTGGCGTCGGCGTGGTCGGCGCCGGGGGTGAAGTCGGCGGGCAGGTCGCGGAACTCCAGCCCGCAGTTGGTGACCAGCGCCGCGAACGGTGTGTACGCGGCCACCACGACTCGGTGACCGGCCGCCCGCAGGCGCACCCCCACACCGGTGAGCGGCGCGACGTCGCCTCGGCTGCCGACCGCGGCGATCGCGACAGTGCTCACCGCGAACCGCCGACGGCGCGGCCGAAGATTTCGACCAGGTCTTCGCCGTACCCGCGCGCGTCGTACCCGGGGTCGCGCAGGATCTTCTCGACGACGGCGTTGACGGCGCCGCGCAGCGCGATCGCCATCGATTCGGCGGGGAACTCGCCGAACTCGCCGGCCCGCTGACCCGCCCGCAGGATCGCCAGCGGGTCCAGCCGGGCCAACTGCTCGGCGAGCTCGTCGCTGAGCCCCAGCTCCTCGACGCGGCGCCCGTCACCGGGCTGGAAGCTCGTCGCCGTGGAGGTCAGCGCCACGAGTGCCACCCGGTGTGTCCCGAAATACCCGATGGTGGAACGGATGTAAGCGTCGAGCTTGCCCGCAGCCGTGGACTCCGCGTCCACCGCCGGAACGACGATCGCGAGCATCGAGCGGTACATGTGCTCGACGATGGCGTCGACGAGGTTGTCCTTGCTACCGAAGTGGTAGAGGACCGCGCTCATCGCGATCCCGACCCGATCGGCGATCTTGCGGATCGACGCCTGCGGATATCCGACCTCGGCGATCACCTCGATCGCGCAGCCGACGATCTGTGCCCTGCGCGCTGTTCTGGTGAAGGACTCCGGCCGCGCCGCGGTTGACATGTACCGACCGTAGATCGCCCGAATCAGAATTAGTAGAGGTGATCTGATATCAGATCACACGATCAGGTGTACCGGACGAGGTTGACCATGCCGCTACGTCCGGGTGTCTCCTCGGAGTCGTGACACCAGACCCAGCGGCACAGACCCCACACCACGTGACGCACGCCGACTACGCACGCGCCGAACAGATGCTCGGCCCCTACCGGATGCGCCGGTTGCCCGGCAGTTCCGTGCGGCCACAGTGGATCGACGACGGCAGACGCTTCTGGTACCAGGCGGGGTCACGCTTCGTCATGGCGGATCCCGGCAACGGCGCCCGGCGCGACGCGTTCGACCACGACCGGCTGGCTTCCGCGTTGTCGACGGCGTCCGGACACGCGGTGACGGCAGACGATCTGCCGATCACTGCGGTCGAGATCGGGGACACGTTGCAATTCACCGCGTTCGAGTCGCGATGGGAATGGTCGGACGACGCGGGCACGTGCCTGCCGGTCGATGCCGACCCACCCGCGTTCGGCGAGGTGCAGTCCCCGGACAAGTTATGGGCGGCGTTCCGCCGCGACGGCGACATCTGGGTCCGAAGGCGTGACGGTGGGCAGGAGTTCGCGCTCACCGACGATGCCGAGCCACAGTTCGACTACGGCGGACTACCCGAGGCGACCGGGGCGCGGGCGCTGATGCGGATGCTCGGTCTGCCCGCGCCGTTCGTCGTCTCGTGGTCGCCGGACTCCACCCGAATCCTGGTGCACCGCATCGATCAACGCGACCTGCCCGAGCTGGTCCTGATCGAATCGGCGCCATCCGACGGCGGCCGGCCGGTCGAGCACCGCACCCGGTACACGATGCCCGGCGAGCCGGATCAGGCGACACTGTCGTGGACCGTGCTGGACGTCGTCAACGGCACCGTGGTCCGGCAGCAGAACGAGCCGACCACGATCATGCACCCGACCGCCATCGTCTACGCCTGGTGGACGGGCAAGGCCGGTCATGCCGTGCACTACCTGCACCACTCCCGCGACGCCCGCACCCTGGAACTGCGCCGCCTCGACCCGGCCACGGGCGAATCCACGACGCTGATCGAAGAGACCGGGAGGACCCGCGTCGACCCGACCCCGCAGCTGGGTGAGCCGCCGATGGTGCACATCCTGGACTCCGGCGAGATCCTGTGGTGGTCACAGCGCGACGGGTGGGGACACCTGTACCTCTACTCGGCCGACGGGGAGCAGATCACCCAGGTCACCACCGGGCAGTGGCTCGTCCGTCAGGTGCTGTGGGTCGACGAGGACCGCAGGCAGGTCTGGTTCGTCGCAGGCGGTCTCGTCGACGACGACCCCTACGTCCGCCAGATCTGCCGGATCGCCCTAGACGGAACCGGATTCACCAGGCTCACCGACGACGACCTCGACCATGACGCCGTCAGCCCGCCCGGCGGCGGGTACATCGTCGACCGGGCGTCCTCGCCGAGCCGACCGCCCCGCGCCGAGGTGCTCGATCGCGACGGGCAGGTTCTGGTCGAGCTCGAGAGCCCGACCGCGGACGCCCTGGAAACCCTCGGATGGGCGCCGCCGGAACGGTTCCGGGCGACCGCCGCGGACGGCAAGACGCCGATCTACGGACTGTTCTGGCGCCCGCACGATTTCGACCCGCAGCGGCGGTACCCGGTGATCGAACACATCTACCCCGGACCGCAGGTCTACCGGGCGGGCCCGTCGTTCAACGAGCCGCACTACGGCGAGCCCGAAGCGTACGCCGCGCTTGGCTTCGCGGTGGTCGCGGTCGACGGACGCGGCAGCGCCGGACGCAGCAAGGCATTTCACGACCACTCCTACGGCGACCTCGGCAACGCCGGTGCTCTGGACGACCACATCGCCACCATCCGCCAACTGGGGCACCGGTATCTATGGCTCGACACGAGCCGGGTCGGCATCACCGGTCAATCCGCGGGCGCCTTCGCTGCCGCGCGGGCCCTACTGCTGTACCCCGACTTCTACGGGGTCGCCGTCGCGGTCTCCGGCAATCATGACAGCGGTGTGAACCTCGCCATGTGGGCCGAGCACTACCACGGTGACGTGAGCCCCGAGGGCATGCGGGCGATCTCCAACACGACCCTCGCGGAGAATCTCCGCGGCAAGCTGCTGCTCATACACGGCGAGCTCGATGACAACGCACACCACTACCAGACGCTTCGCCTGGTCGATGCGCTCATCAAGGCGGACAAAGACTTCGACCTACTCATCATCCCGGGCGCCGAACACGCCCTCGTCGGTCGCCAGCACTACTTCTTCCGCCGCACCTGGGACTACTTCGTCCGGCACCTGCACGGCACGGAGCCGCCCAGCTACCGGCTCGCACCCCTGCCGATGCCGGCCCTAGGGGGCTGAGGCCCGCAGGATCCGCCCCGCCCGGCCGAGCACGTCGAGCTGCGCGGAGTTGTACAGCTCCGACATCGCCTCAGCGATCGTCTCGTCGGCGAAGCGCGCCCCGCCGGGTGCGTCCGTGCGGACGTCGCGCAGGCCGGGGTGCGCCGCATAGAGCGCGCGAATGTAGGGGACGATGCGTTCGGCCATGTCCTGGCGCGTCGACTCATCAGCGTCGACGGGCAGGTGGTCGAAGGCGGAGACCGATGGCTCGTCGGGAGCATTCTGCAGAAGGTCGGCGTAGACCTCCATGCCTTTCGGCCCGAGGACCCGGGTCAGGACGACGACCAGTGAGCGATCGGCGTCGGACAGCTTGGCCACCGCGTCCGGCGGGACGAACTCCGGCGGCAGGTCGGTCGGTGCGGAGCGCTCCAAGATGAGGCTGAGCTCGTCGCGCGCCCGCTGCAGCCGTTCGATCGTGCCGGCGAGCTCGGCGTCGAGATCCCGCAGGGCTTCTTCGGGATGGTCATCGGTGTCGCCCATGGCGGCGATCTGGGGCAGCGAGAACCCCAGGTCGGTGAGCCGCTTGATCCGCACCAGCCGGACGAGGTGGGCGACGCCGTACTGCTTGTAGCCGTTGGAACGACGTTCGGGCTCGGCGAGCAACCCGACCTGGTGGTAGTGCCGTACCGCCCGCAGGCTGGTGCCTGCGAGTTCGGCGATCTCCCGGGTGCTCCACGCCACCGGCCCATTCTGCTTCACGACGAGCCGACTTGACCATGCCGCAACGTCCGAGTGTCCACTCGGTGCCATGACACACGAGCACATCACCGCAGCCGGGAACGCAGCCGGGAACGCAGCGGAAACCGGGGAGCACACCGAAGTCACACTGCTGGACCGGATGGGCGGGGTGTCGGGGCTGGTGTACGCGAGTGTCCCCACCTTCGTCTATGTGATCGTCAATGCGGTCGCGGGCCTGAACGCGGCGGCTCTGGCCGCGGTGGGCGCGGCTGTCGGCCTGATCGTGTTGAGGGCGATCCGCAAGGAGGCGGTCCAGCCGGCGGTCTCGGGACTGTTCGGTGTCGTTCTCGCGGCGCTGATCGCCCTGTACACCGGGTCCGCCGAAGGCTACTTCCTACCGGGCATCTGGGTGAGTCTGGTGCTCGCAGTGGCGTTCGCGGTCTCCGTGCTGGTGCGACGGCCGTTGGTCGGGGTGATCTGGAACCTGCTCACCAGCCGTGATCCGAACCGGTCATGGCGTACGGACAAGCGTGCCGTCCACGCGTTCGATGTGGCGAGTCTCGCGTTCGTGGCGGTGTTCGCCGCGAGGTTCGCCGTCCAGGAGTGGCTCTACGACAGCGGTTTCACCGGCTGGCTGGCCTTCGCGCGGATCGCGATGGGTTATCCACTGCTCGCCGTGGCACTCCTCGTGACCTACTGGGCGGTGCGCCGCGCACGTGGACGCGTCGACGCTGAGACAGGCGAATCAGAACGCCGGCTATAAGATGCTGCGCTGCGATCGAGCCGTCCGCCTATAAGGCCGCGCTCGCGGACGAGGATCCGGTGACGCCGCCCTTGATACCGCTCTTGGCTCCGGCGCCGAGCACGGCTACAGGGTCGAGCTGACCGCCGCCGGCGACGATGCCGGCGGTCCGCCCGACTCCGGCGGCGACGGCGTCCGTTGCTGCGCCTTTCGCGGCGCGCGCCGCGACCGAACCCCCAGGGCCGAGCAGCCCGCCCGCCAACGTCGCCACCGGTTTCTGCACAGCGCCGCTCACGCCGTAGACAACGGCGAGGTGAGCCAGCAACGCGGTGTCGGGCGTCCCGCGATGACCGGCAGCGATCTGGTACGCCTGGATCGCGACGCTCTGGCCGAGCGCTTTGGTCAGGTCCTGGCGGCCCTTGACGAGAAGCTGTTTGACCATGGTCTTGTCGAGTGCTCGAGCCACGGCGGTGCCGATGCGCGCGCCAAGTCTGTTGACCAAAGCGCGGATCGACGCGACCGTCACCGCTTCGACGACAGGAATCGCCGCGAGCGACCCGCCCCCGGTCCATTGCGCATCGGCGATCGCAAGACGGATCTCGGTGGCGGCGATGCCGAGTGTGGTGACTATCCACAACTTCGCGTATTCGATGTCCGTGCTGCATGTCTCGGCGAGGGTGCCGAGTGCCGACAACGCGTCGGCCAGCTTCTCCACCGAGTGCTCGCCGTCGAAAAGTAAGGAGAACTGCTCGTCCGCGGCTGCTGCGGTTGCGCCATTGAGCACTAGACCCGTACGCGCCCGAACCCGTCGAAGATCGGGGATCAACGCCGTCATGTCGCGACCACCTTCCTCCAGAACGGCACCGATGCGCCGCATCCCCGACTCGCTACCCTGCGGCCACTGCTGGCCGGCCAGGTAGGCGACCCACTGCAGCCCAGTCGGTATGACGACGTCCACCAGCAAATCCTCCGCGTACCAAGCGCTCGGCATCCTGATCGACCGCAGAAGCGGTCCAGCGCAGCGCATTTCGAACACCACCACACTCGTGGACAGACGAGACGGACGTGTGACAGCCACGCGAACGGGGAGTGAACAGCCGCCGGTGTCGGGATGTCTAGCCGCTGAAGCTGCCCCGACGCTGATGTTCGAAGGCGAATCCGTCGGCGACGGAGGCGGCAAGCTCGATGAACGCGTCACGGGTCTTGCCGGAGAGCAGGTCCACCGAGATCTCCGATCCCTCGGCGAGATGGTCGTCGAACGGGAGCTGATGCAGAGCGCGCACTCGGGTGAGGAACGGGCGGGACATGCGGTTCATGTCCACCGGTACCTGACCGGGTCGGGCCATGCTGAATACGACCACCGCGCGCGGAACCAGGTGCGCGTAGCCGTGGTGGTTGAGCCAATCCAGCGTCGCCAGTGCGCTGCGCGCGGCGTCGATCGCGGGTGAAGCGACCAGCACCAGCGCATCTGCCTGGTCGAGCACGCCGGCCATCGCCGAATGGACCAGCCCTGTGCCACAGTCGGTGAGAATGATGTTGTAGAACCGACGCAACACGGCCAGCACGGCATGGTAGTCGGCGTCCGAGAAGGCCTCCGATATTGCTGGATCGCGCTCGGAAGCCAGGATTTCCAGCCGACTCGAGCCTTGTGAGGTGTGCCGACGGACGTCGGAGTATCGGGCCACGAATTCATCGCTGAGGAGATCACGCACCGTCGAACGAGTTTCGTCCGGACCGCGCTGTCCGAGCGTTCCGAAGTCGGGATTTGCATCCACCGCGATAACCCGGTCACCGCGGAGCGAGGCGAGTGTCGCGCCGAGGCCCACGGTGACGGTTGTCTTCCCGACGCCGCCCTTCATCGACAGCACCGCGATGCTGTACGCACCGCGGACCGGTCTGTTGATCATGTCGAAGAAGTGGTTGCGCCGAATTTCCCATTGCGAGGCGCCGGGATTGACGGTGCCCAGACTGGCGCGGTGCAGTGCTCGGCGCCAGCCCTTCTCGGGGGCCGGCCGGGCCTGCCTGATCAGGCCGAGCTCGTCGTTGGTCGGCGAGTGCCCATTCGGCGCCCACTCGTGCGGTGCCGGGTATCCGTTGCGATTGTCCCGCATGACGCGCCGCTACCGCCGCGCCCGGCTGTCGAAGCGCGGGAAGCCCAGCGCTCCCATGACCCCGTCCAGTGCGGCCGCCATGTCAGAGATGTCTATCCGCATCAGATCGGCTTCGCCGAGTCCGCTCAGATCGGATCCGTACCGCTCGCTGAGCCGGAACTCCCGCTCCTCCTCGGCGGCTTCGATCACATTACGGACAAACCGTCCATTGCCGGCCAGGTCAATGCTGCGCCGGTGGTGACCGGACCGGTCGGTGGACTGCGCCTCATAGAGTCCGGTGCACGCAGAAACCAGCTCCCGGTACGCCTCGTCAGTGAGCTCAGAGTCGCGGTCTGCGGCGATCAACCGACCGATGGCACCGAGCTCGTCGGGAGTGTAGGAACCGAATCGAATGCGTTTGGTGAAGCGTGAGGCCAATCCTTCGTTGGCGGCGAGGAACCGATCGATCTCGGCGTCGTAGCCGGCGATGATCACCACCAGGCGGTCCCGGTCCTCCTCCATGCGCGCCAGCAGCGTATCCACGGCCTCACGACCGAATGCGTCGCCGCCGGAGAGGCCGGTCTGGATCAGCGTGTACGCCTCGTCGATGAACAACACGCCGTCCATCGCGCTGTCGATGAGCGCCGAGCTCTTAATAGCCGTGCTCCCCAGGTGCTGGCCGACGAAGTCCTGCCGCTTGGCCTCGACCACTGCGGGGGTCTTCAGAAGTCCGAGACCGCAGTAGGTCTGCGCCACCACGCGCGCGATCGTGGTCTTGCCGGTGCCGGGCGGGCCGGTGAAGGCCAGATGGAGGGTCCGGGCCGAGGTACTGAGCCCCTTCTCGTAGCGGACTTTCGCGACCGTGGCCGCCGAGCGTAGTTTGGCCACCTGAAGTTTGACGTTCGCCAGCCCGATTTGGCGATCCAGTTCGCGCTGTGCTTCGGCCAGATACAGGTTGCCCCGGTCGGCGGGCGTGACCGGCAGTTCGTCCTCGTTGCGGGGCGCGCTCAGTGGGTCCCACTTGTCGAGGCGCGAGTCGATCTCCTCCTTGCTGGTGATCACGAGACGATAGTTGGGATCATGCAGAGCGGCGGCATTGGCGCCGAAATCTGGTTGCTCGCTGTAGATGCGCTCGAAGATGCCTCGTGCCTGCTCCTCGTTGCCCATCTCGCGCACCGTCAGTCCCTTGCAGAACTCCGCGGCGCGCCGGGCCGCCGGAACCGGGCCCGCGGCGGCCTGATCGAGCCTACGAATGCCCTCGCCGAACAGACCCAGCTGAGCGCACGCCGAACCGACCATCAGATGCGCCCCCGCGGCGAGGTAGTCGTCGGTGAACGACGCCGACTTCGCCAGCGCGGTCAGGACATCGGGCCACCGCTGAGTCGTGAAGTGCAGCACGCCGCGCATGTAGGCAGCGATCTCTGACCCGCCGGCATCGCCGAGCTCGTCGAGCACGATCTCGGCGTCGCCGAAGTCCTTGTTCTCGATCAACGACGCCGCGTAGGCCAGCGACACGTCCGCCACGCCGGCCAGCGGGTAGTCGAGATACAAGCCCGTCTGGAAACGCGCCGACATCGTGCGCGGCGTCAGTCCCAGCCGTCGTTGCTCGCGGAACAACGTTCGCCGAGTCTGGTGAAGGTGATAGATCACCTCGCTCGTGTTCTCGCCTGCCGCGGCGCGGCCCAGCCACGCATCGCACATCGTGGGGTCGAGGTCGGTGGCGCGGGCGAATGCCATTCGTGCATAGGCCAAGTCCCGGTCCGCCTCCAGACCGTCGATCGGGATGCCAAGGGAAAGAACGCCGGCGTCGAAAGCCCGTTGGGCATCCCTGGTGTCAGTCACCGTCAACCTCCCTGTCGTGAAACGCGAATTCCGCGTTGCGAACGAAAAGCTGTATGCGCCACAGCCATTCAGTTGATATGTCGGCATCAAGTGCGATGTGCGCTATCTTGGGCGACATCTGTTGTGCAGTCGAATCGCAGGAGGATGACCGCATGGTCGAAAAATCAACTCGCTCCGCCGGTGGCGGCATCGCCGTGGTCACGACAGAACGCGGGCTTCCAGTCCGGATGAAGATCGACGGACGCGAGTTGGACAGAGACGCTGCGGACCTAGCGCGTGAGATCCTGCTGTTGTGCCGGGTGTCGGCGACGCGCCAGCAGGTCGCCCGCCGCCGAGGCCTGGAGGGTGGCGAAATGGACTCATCGCTCGCCGATCGCCTGGGATTGGCGAGCGAAGCGGAGCTGGAAACCGCAGAGGCCGCGCTGTACGGCGACAGCGAGCTGCTTCCCGACACGTGGTTCAAGCAGCCGTGACCGGCCTGGCCGAGTCGCTGATAGCCCGGATCTTGGCGCAGCGCGACCTCCTCGCCGCTATGGACGAGTACTGCCATTCGGTGTCCGCACGGGTGACGAGCCGGGACAGCGCGGTGAGCGTAGAGGTGAACGGACTGGGCGCGATGACCGGGTTGTGGCTCACCCCGCGGGCCTTGGCGTCCGGCCCCGACGTGCTGGCGCGAATGATCATCGAGACGGCCGCCGCCGCTGCGCAGGTTGCAGCGGACCGGCAGCGGTTCCTCGCCGCCGAGTTCGGCGCCCGGATGCGCGCTCTGCACGAGTCTCCGCTGACGTGCTGGGACGGTTCCACAGCGGAACCTCGTTAGTGGTCGTGGCTCCTGCGGCCGCGGCACCTCGAGCTCCGTCACGAGCACGACGGTACAGCGTGTATCACCAATTGTGAAAGGACCGCTGGGGCGGAGCCGGCGCATTACCTGACACGTAATCGCGCCGCGCTCGCGGGGATTTGATACTGCCCTAGTCACCGTCTGCGAGGAGGCGCACAGAAGTGAACGACGCGTCGTCGTCCGGTGCGACAGGCGAACTCGCACGGCAGCTCCCCGGGTTCGACCCGAGCTCCGCGATCGCTGCGCAGGAGGCGGGCCTCCTCGACTACCTGAGCCTTCCGACGCGAGCGATCCTGGACCGGCTCGGACTGTCGTCACCCGCCGCCCCGCGGCCGGCTGAGCAAGCAGCCGACAAGTCGGCCGAGGAACGCGATGGCGAACCGGCGCCTGACGATCCGGCCGCGGCTCCGGCGAGCCCGGTGGATCCCATGGGGATGATCAGCCCGGTGACTGACGCGCTGGGGACCCTGGGAAGCGGAATGTTCGACTCCATGGATCCGACGTCGATGTTCGGCGGAATCTCCGATGCACTCGACTCGGCCGCCAAGACTGTGTCTCGTGCCGTCGGTGGGCTGCCTGCCGACTGGCAAGGTGCGTCCGGGACGGCGGCCGCCGACACCGCTCGGGCGGCGCTTACGAACGGCTCTGAAGTCAGCGCACAAGCATCGGGTCTGCGCGCCGGCCTGGCGAACTCGGCTGCGGTGGTTGCCCAGGCGCGAGCGCGTCACATCGACATCATCAGCGAGTTCCAGGCCACGATCGCGGCAATAGGTCCCAGCATCGCCTTCCCGTGGGGGTGGGCTGCGGCCGTCGCAGCGGCGGCCCGCGCCGTCGCAGCCTCCGTCGAGGTCATCACCGAAACCCAGGCGACTCTGGGCGCAGAGGCGGCTGCGACATCGGCGATCGGCGCCCCCGTTTCGGTCGCCGCCGCGCCGGCGCTCGCGTCCAGCATGATCGGCCCGCTTGCCGGTATGGCTACGGGCATGATCGGCCCACTCACCTCGCTGGCCGGCCAGAACGGGCCGAAAAGCGCTGACGATCAACCGAAGCTGAATGCTCAGCGGGACTCTACGTCGCCGCCACCGCACACCCCCGGCGCCGCGGGTGCTGCGGTGGGCTCCGGCGGCGGGGCCGGAGCGGCAGGCACCCCGGCGTCGAGGGCGCTACCTCCGATGTCGTCGGCGGCGCAGTCTGCCGCGGCCACATCCGGGCCTGTGTCTGCCACCCGGGTCGGCACGTCCCCGATGCCGATGGGCGGTCCGATGATGGGCGCCCCGATGGCCGGGGCCGGGCTGGGCGGTGCCGGCGCGGCGAATGGACACACAGCCGCGTCGTTCCTGCACACGAGCAACCAGGGTGGGGAGATCGTGGGGGATCTCGACGGGGTGGCCCCGCCCGTGATCGGTGAGGCCGACCCGCATCAATCACCGGATGTCGAGTTGAGAATCTAAGCGGGATAACCAGTTCCTTCCCAGCGGGTGCAGTGCCGGGATCGCACGAGGAGACGTTTCGGATGCAACTTTGCTATCTGTCGCGAGCCGACATTCGCGATCTGAAGCGAGACCTGCGGATCCTGGTGGCGACGAACGGCACGCTGACGCGCGTCCTCGAGGTCATCACGGGCGAAGAAATCGCTGTCGAGATCATCGATCAGCGAAGGCATCCGACATCGCTTGACTTCCCGGAGTTCCGGGGGTCCGCGATCGGCTCGGTGGTGCAACGCCGGATCAAGCTGGTGGGACGCAGGTCCGGTACCCCTTTCGTCGCCGCTGAATCCCTGATCGCCGAGGATGATCTGCCGACCGATGTGCGCAGAATCTTGGCAGAAACGAAGCGCCCCATCGGTGAGGTCATGCTTGCCAGCGGCATGGAGACTTTCAAGGAAGCCGCGGAGGTGTGGCTGGCCGGCGTGCCCGCCTGGGCGCGTCCCGACGACGGAAGGGACGCGCCCGTGGTGGCACGCCGCTACCGGACCATCGCCTCAAACGTTCCGATCATGAGTATCACCGAGTATTTCTTGTGCGGCGGACGTTCCGCAATCCACCGACACAGCCTCCGGTGAGGTCGCCGCTCACCAATTGCGATGCGCCGTCACACGAGGACACCCGCAATGGTGCGCGACGGATCCGTTGTCGAGCGGTCGTTTTGAACCACTTCCGTCCCACGAAGTCTGATATTGCGTAGCCCACCTCTCGGCGATACACTCTGTATCAGTTGAGAGGCGACAGCACCGGGCGCTTCCGGAACGCCTGCGCGGCCAGGTCGGCGATCGTGGAGCGCCCTGACCGTTTCGATCTGCTGAATGCCGTGGATCCGTCGCCCGACGACTACCCAAAAGGTAATCGCGCAGCGGCTTTTCCAGCGTTCATACTTCCCCGATAGTGACGTAGAGAAAGGCACAACGTGACCGAGGTCTTTCACGCGGTTCCGTCCGGCTTGGACGTGTTCTCGGTTGCCAACGAAACGGCCGGAGCCCTCGTCAGTGCAGTGGGTTCGGCTGATTTGGCGGCGATGCTGGCGGCCGCGGCGGCGGCCGTCGGACCGATCGGTGCCGGCTACCTTGCCGCCTACGGTCCAGCCCAGGCGAGCAATCTGGCCGGCACGTTACTGGTCGGTGGTCTTCATTCGGCCATCGGCGGCGCCACCGATGCGGCGAAGACGGCCATCGTCGCCGCGGACAACGGCTGACCCGCGGGTGTGATGTGTGTGCGGCGAGCAATGAAGACGAGGCGGATCCGGCCGACGCGGCGTATGTACGCAGCGCCCCAACCTTTCTGCAGAGCAGCAGGCGCACACGCGAGGTCATCGGCGACCTCGGCGCCGTAGCGCCTCCCGTGATCGGCGAGGCGGATCCGCATGAGTATTCGGACATCGAACTGAGGATCTAGGCGAGGAGTATGCAGATGGACAATCGCACCGGACTGTCGATTCAGCCGGCTGAGGTCACCGAAGCGACCCGCCAACTGGACGAGTTGGCGAATCGCGTTGAGATGGTGATGAAGTCGGAGACGCCACAGCTCACTGTCACACCGTCCGGTGATGACGAGGTCTCGCAGCGAATTGCTCTGACGCTCAACCATGTTCAAGGGTCCTTTGTCGAGGCGTCGGACAAGGGCATCGTGGAGATCCGCGAAGTCGCCGCCACACTGCGCAAGCACGCCCATGACGTCGAGGCCGCAGATCAGGACTTCACCGTCTGACCGGACGGAAACAGTCGTCGTCAGCAGGTGGGAAGGAGGTGAGACGATGGGCTTCACTGATGTCGTCTGGGAATCGCGCAGCACTGAGCAGCTGGCCCGTGATCTCACCACTGGCCCGGGTCCCCGAACGGTCGGAGACGCCGGCGCCGCCTGGGTACGGGTGGCAAATGAGTTGACATCCGTAGCAGCCGATTACGACATAATCGTCACGCGGCTGAAGGCCTCGTTCGACAGCGAGGCGTCCGCCGCGGTGGCACGCAAACTCGAAGAGTTCGGCAGGTGGTTGCAGGCGGTGAGTCTCGGCGCCGCGGCCAATGGCCAGCGCGCCGAGGAGGCCGCGGTGGCCAACACGGTGGCGGTTCTCGCGATGCCGACGGTGTCGGAAGCGTTGGAGGCCCGCGCCGCCGGCGACATGATGGCGTCGTTGGCGGCCTACAACGGCGCGATCCTCACTGGCCGCTTCGCCGAGTTCGACGAGGCGGCCAGGGCAGATCACGCCGATGCCGCCGCGGTGATGCGGCAGTACGAGGGCGCGGTGGCTCATCTCGCGCAGCCCTGGGATCAGCCACTACCGCAGGATGTCTGCAAGAGCGACGCGCTGGCCGCCGAACGGGTCTCCGCCACCGCAGATGCGGCCGGCGGTGGTGCGGGTGGCGGCGGGTCGACCACGACGCCGACGCCGTTGTCTCCATGGGCTGCGGGCGGCGTCAAGGGCAGCACAGAACCGAAGGCATTGCACCGTAACTCATTCGGCGGGGGCGCATCGGCGGCGGGAATGGGCGGCGCACCATACGCGCCGATGGCCGGGCTCGGCCGTGGCGGTGACCAGGATCGCGATTACGAGTCACCGCAGTCGGCGGGAACACTGGCCGGAGCCGGGGAACCGGGTGCGGGTCTGTCGGAGGCCGACGTGCCGTGGCTGCCGTCCGCAGGGCACAGCGAGGCTCCGTTCGTCGTGTCCAACGTCAGCTGGGGACCAGACTCGGGAATGTTCGACGAGCTCACAGCCCCCGCCGAACCCGAACCTGCTCGTTACGCCGAAGAGGAGTCGCAGCAGAATCTGGAGCAGGTGGCCGACCGGTGGGTGGCTCCGCCGGTGATCGGGCACGACCGGAGCGCACAGACGTGAGCGTCACCGGTGATCTCGAGTACGTGCTGAGCGACGACGAAGTGCAGCTCGTCGCCGGCATGGCCGGCGTGCAGAGCCTACCTACAGTCTTGGCTGTGACCCCGCGGCACGGTGGTGCGACGCTGGACGCGGCCGCAGGCCGGCTCTCGGCACGCGGCTTGATCTTCGGTGATGTCGTCGACGACGACCTCTCCGAACTGCTGACGGTGTTGCAGCGGCCCGACCGCGAACTCGCGATGCGGTTGGTGACACCGGACGGCATCGCACGCGTGTCAATCGCGCGGCGCGGCGCCCGTGGGGTGATGGCCCGCCGTGTGGGGAGCCGGTACCTGCTGTCTCCCCTGCCGGACGCCGACTTGGGGTCGGCCACGCGGGCGGTCCTCGCCGAGCTGCCCACCGCGGATGCCGCTCCGATCGAGCCCGTCGGCGCGCCGCTGGACGCGATGGTCGAAAGTATCGGCGACACCCACGACGGACCACAGATCGCCGACCGACTGTGCGCGCTGGGCGCCGAGTCACGGGCGGCGATCCTGATCGGGTCCGCGTTGGCGACGCGGCGCGCCTTCGCCGAGATCGTCTACTTCGCTCTGGCCGTTGAACGGGACCGTATCGAGCGGGGCCCGGCCGCCGTTGCGGTTCTCTACACGAAGCGGGGTCGAATTGTTGCCAGCCCGAGCGCTTCTCCGACCGGGCAGCTCTGGACAACCCTGAAACCGGGGACCGACCGCGCGATCGCCGCGGCGGTCGGTCAGCTCGTCGGCCTGCCCGACGAGGGATGGGAGAGCCTGTAGCCCAAACCGCCGAGGATTCACCAGTGAACGACACCAGCGAAAGAAGGAGAGAGGGAATGAGTGGAGCCACCAGTCTCACGCCTGAGGAGGCTCAGGCCAAGATCGCGCAGGTTGACGAGGCGATGAACAGCGCGCGTCTGCTCGGGCAGTCGATGCAGGACAGGACTGTCGAGATGACGTCCAGTTCGTGGCAGGGCGACCAAGCAAGCCGCTTCGCCCAGCGGATGCAGGCGCACAACGACGACTTCACCGCGATCATCAATCGAATGACCCAAGTCGCCGAAACGGGCAAGAGCAACATGACCTCGCTCGTCAATCTGGAAGCAGAGTAGGAAGGAAGCAGTCATGTCAGGCACCATTCATTACAACTACGGCGCGAACTACGACCAGTTGGACGCGATCAAGGCCACTCTCAACGATGCGAACGCGTTGCGTGAGGACGTCAACTCGGTCTTCACAGCGCTGGCGGATGTCTACGAAGGCGAAGCCGCAGCGGCCTTGCAGAGCGCACAGATCCAGGTAACCCAGCAGTTGGACTCCACGATCTTGGAGATCCAGGCGACCCAGCAGGGCGCCGTCGACCGTCAGGCGATGACGGCGGAGCATGATCATTCGCTCGCCGGGGGCTTCTGAACCGGCAATCACGATGCGGAAGCCCGAGTTCAGCGTCGAACCCGGGCTTCCGCGCATCACGACTGAATCGAGCGGAGCAGGATGTCGATCGACCAACTGAAGTTGCAGATGTCGGCGCTCAAGGAGTCGGGGCCGCCGGATCTGCAACTGTCCGAGAGTGCGCATCGCGAGTACACAGGTTTGATCCACGCCTACCGGGGCGAGCTGAAAGCCCAACGTGACAAGGCGATCAGCCTCGCGAACCTGGGCAATGTGGGGAACTGGGGGTCGGCTCAGCAGACGCGTGCTGAACTGGTTCTGGGTGTAAGCGGTCCGAAGGGGATCGTGACGATTCTCGACAAGTACCTGAACTATCTCGACGAGTTCGAGGCGACGGTCGATGCGGCGTACAAGCGAATGCAGGCCGAGGACCAGGCCGGCTGACCGTCAACGCACTGAGGAGTCGCAATGTGCATGCCCCCGGCGGGTTCAGACCCGATCTTCGACGACATGGAGGACCTCGACCCGGATCACTGGCTCGAGAACCGCAAGATCGCCGATATCCAAGCTCGCAACCCGAACACCCGTCTGCCGGAACTCGACGGCCGCGACTACGCCAAAGACCCGTCGACCGTCGCGGTCGAGGACTTCAACGGCATTTCCTACGAACAGGCGTGGCAGAACATCTCGGGAGCTGACGCGGACGTCGCCCCCAGCTTCACCGGGAAGTGGCAGGAGATCAGCTCCGCCATCGTCAGCGCCGTGCAGGACTTCCGGCTCGACTTGGCCAGTTTGGAGGGTAGAGAGGACCGCTGGGCGGGCGTCACACACGACGCTGCGCTGGCCAACCTCGAGTCGTCGTTCGTCGAGCCGCAGGCCGCGGGCAGCGGAGCGGGCGCCATGAGCATTGTCGTGGACGCGTTCTCGCGAACCATCATGGCCACGCGCGAGAACATCGTGAACAATCGGGAGAACTACTTCTCGGACCTGTCACACTTTCCGGAACACAAGGACCAGATCGAACGGGAGTACGCCACCTTTGCGCAGAAGGTGATGAAGGAGGCCTATGCCCCCAACATCGTCGGCATCGCCAAGAACCATCCGGCGTTCACCACCGGAGCCCAGCCCGGCGTCGGGCCGGTGCCCGTCGGACCTACCGGCACGGACTCGCGGGGCGGCGGCCCCGTACCGCCCCTCGGTGGCGGTGCGGGCGGTGGCCCGTCAGGCGGCCCGTCAGGCGGCGGCGTGGGCGGGCTCGGCGGTCCGTCGTTGGGATCGTCTCTGGCCGGCCTTGGCCCCAGGCCTGATCTCGGCGGAATGCCGAAAAGCCCGGTACCACCCGGGGTCCCCGGTGCACCGAGCACGCCGGCCGGAGCCGCAGGCGGCCCAGGTGCGCTGGGTAACGCGGCCAAAGACGCTGCCGGTCAGGCCGCCAACGCCGTCAAGCAGGCGGGTGATGCAGCCAAGACTTCTCCGATGTCGGCGCGCCCCCCGGAGGGTGTGCTGGGCCTGGGTCCCAAAGGCGTTGGGGGATCGCCGGAGAAGGCCGGCGGCGGCGCGGGCGCCGCTGCGGGGGCCGGCGGGGGCGCCGGGACCGGTCCGCGTGGGTCCCAAAGGCGTTGGGGGATCGCCGGAGAAGGCCGGCGGCGGCGCGGGCGCCGCTGCGGGGGCCGGCGGGGGCGCCGGGACCGGTCCGCGCGACATGGCGCCGTCGAAGGGCGGCGGCCTCGCGAGTGCCGCTGCCGGCCGACTTGCGGGAATCGCCAAAG
>NZ_JACKSJ010000084.1 GCF_025821665.1 [Mycobacterium] manitobense | reverse complement strand
GCCTGACCCTGATCACCGGCCCCACCGATGTGTTCATCGCCCTCATCAAGGCGGCCCTGTTCGGCCTGACCGCCGGCCTGATCGCCTGCTACAAGGGCATTTCGGTGGGCGGCGGACCGGCCGGTGTCGGTAACGCGGTGAACGAGACCGTGGTGTTCACCTTCATGGCGCTGTTCGCCATCAACGTGGTCGCCACCGCCGTCGGTGTGAAGGCGGGGACGTGACAACCACAATGGGCCTGCGGGTCAAGCGAAGCGTCGACGGAGTCGTCCATAGCTGGAATCAGGTGGGGGAGCAGACCCAGTTCTTCGGGCGCACCCTGATCTCCATCGGCGACGTCTTCGTCCGTTACCCGAAGGAACTCATCCGGCTGATCGCCCAGATGGGCCTCGGCGCGGGCGCTTTGGCCATCATCGGTGGCACGGTCGCCATCGTCGGCTTCCTGACCGTCAGTACCGGCGCCCCCGTCGCCGTG
>NZ_JACKSJ010000083.1 GCF_025821665.1 [Mycobacterium] manitobense | reverse complement strand
TCACCGTCGGAGATGGTGTGAGTGACCCCGCGCCGGCCTACGATTACCCGACGACATACCCGGCCCCCGCTGCCGAGCCGCCGGCACCGGGTGTCGGACCGGTTCATTACCCTCCGCCGATACCCCAGTACCAGGCGGTGGCCGTACCCGTCGCTTATCCGCCCGGCGTGGGGACGAACGCGATGTCGATCGCCGCACTGGTGTGCTCGCTGGTACTGGCCCCGCTGGGCATCGTGTTCGGTCACATCGCGCTCTCACAGATCAAACGAAGCGGGGAAGACGGCAGAGGGCTGGCCATCGCTGGGCTGGTCATCGGATACATCTTCACGGCCGTCGCCCTGTTGTGGATCATCGTGACGGTCGTGTTCATCGGCGCGGTCGCTTCGACGATCAAC
>NZ_JACKSJ010000082.1 GCF_025821665.1 [Mycobacterium] manitobense | reverse complement strand
GAGGGCAGCCTGGAGCTGGGCTACCAGGTGGGCTTCCCCTGGTCGCTGGGTGTGGGCATCAACTTCAGCTACACCACGCCCAACATCGCCTTCGACGGTCTCGACTCGGACTTCGAGGGTGGCCTCATCGAGGGCATCCAGACCCCGCCGCTGTTCCCCGGCGTGTCGATCTCGGCTGACCTGGGCAACGGCCCCGGCATCCAGGAAGTCGCGACGTTCTCGGTGGAGGCATCCAGACCCCGCCGCTGTTCCCCGGCGTGTCGATCTCGGCTGACCTGGGCAACGGCCCCGGCATCCAGGAAGTCGCGACGTTCTCGGTGGACGTGGAAGGCGCCGACGGTTCGGTCGCGGTCTCGAACGCCCATGGCACCGTCACCGGTGCGGCCGGCGGTGTGCTGCTGCGTCCGTTCGCCCGTCTGATCGCCTCGACCGGTGACAGCGTCACCACCTACGGCGAACCGTGGAACATGAACTGATCCAGCTCTGACGGAAACGGCCCCCGGTGTCATCCACCGGGGGCCGTTCTCGTGTCCGGGTGTCGGTGTCACTCCTCGGAGTGGTCCTCCCGCTGGCTGTGTGCGCCGGGTGCGGCGCCCGCGCCCGCGGCATCGGCGCGAAGCAGATCGCGGATCTCGGTCAGCAGCGTCAACTCGGTCTCGCTGGTCTCGACCTTCGCGTCCCGCTCCTTGAGCTTCTTGAACGGCAGCACGATCACGAAGTAGATCACCGCGGCGACGATGAGGAAGTTGATCGCGGCCGAAAGCACGGCATTGAGGTCGACGAACTGGTCGCCACCGAGCGGGATGCGCAAGACGCCGTACTCCGCGTCGGGTCCCGCGCCGATGCGGTCGATCAACGGTTGGATGACGTTCTGAGTGAACGCGGTGACGAGGCCGGTGAACGCCGCGCCGATGACCACCGCGACCGCCAGATCGATGACGTTGCCCCGAGCGATGAATTCCTTGAACCCCTTGAGCATGTGCATGATCCTTTCGTCGTTTCCTGTGGCTCGCTCCAGGGGAACGGTAGCGGTCGATGACCTTGTTCGGACGGCGAAACCGACCCGTCGGCCGTGCTGTCTCCGACGGCGGAGAAAGCGGCGACGACGTGGCCGGACGCCGTCGGCCACGAGCATCCGTAACGCGTGAAAATCGGTGGCCGGCTGGGCAGGCGGGGACGCGTCGGCACTGCTAGTCTTTGGAGGTCGCGAACCTACCGGGCTCCGTCCCGTCTACCAACAAAGGGGAATGCTGATGGCAGCACACGCCAAGGCGCTCACTCGTCGTGCGAAGAAGCTGGGCATCGTGGGAGCCGGGTCGTTTGCCGTCGCCGCTGCCGCCATGACGCTCGGTCTCGGCACCGCCAGCGCCGAAGTCGAAGAGGTTGCACCGTCGCCAGAGGTGACGAGCCGCGCGGCCGTTGCGGTGAACGAGGACGGCATCCGCCTCACCGACATCGGCGCAGCCCGTGGACAGGGTGGAGAGGGACGCACCGCCGACACGACCATCGTTCATGCGCAGACCAACGGTGAGAACGCCGGCGTCCGTGACTCCGTGAAAGCGGTCTCCGGCTCGGCCACCGGCCCGCTGTTCGAGGGCGAGTTCACGCCGGCCGGCGAAGGCCCGCTGACGGGCGGCGGACCCGCCCTCGGCGACTGGTGATCTGACAGTCTGACGATCCGCCCCCGGCCCTGCGGCCGGGGGCGGATTTGTTTCAGCGCAGTGCCGAATCAGTGGAAGGTCAAGGTGATCGCGTGTGTCAGCGAGGCGCCCGCCACCTCGTTGGCGTCGTGTGCCGGTAGTGCTACCAGCACCACGCGGTCGCCGGCGCCCGGGCCCTGCTGCCTCCCGGACACGAGCACCACGATCGCCTCGCCGGCCACCAGCCGTGGGCGGGCGTCGTCGCCGGGCCCTGGACCCGAATCGGGGGCGGCCAGCACGTCGACCACATCACCCGGCCGGACGAGGTCGAGCAGTGCGGTGTCGGTCAGATGCAGCGGCACGATTCGCGCGTTCGGACCCGCCGCCGACTCGGCCAGACGCGGTCCGAGGAGGCGCACGTCGGTGAGCACCTCGCCACGCCGCGCTGGTCCGGCCAGGGTCTTGCCGACGACAGCCGCGGAGTCCACCGATGCGCCGTCGGGAACTGTTGTCACCAAACGGCTTTCGACGCGCAGATCGGGGTCCGCCAGCGGCTGGCCGGGAGGTAGGTCGTGGGCGGCGACGAGGACGTCGACGTGGTCGCCACGCGGATCCGAGCGCACCGAGATCAACGCGGCCAACAGGACGAGCACACCCGCGGCGATCCGGCGTGCCGCCACGGTGCGCGACCAGTCCGGCCGCAGTGCAGCGGTGAGCCGGTCAAGCGGCCTCGGATCGAGCGATTCCCCCATCCCGCCAGGCTAGGCAGGGCGGGGACCGATCCGCGCGGTCAATCCGGCGGGCTGTGGATAACTGTCAGCTCGACGCGGCCGCAGCCGGAGCAGAACTCGACGAGCTGGAACCGGACGTCGAGCTCGAACTCTTGCCGGAGTCGCTCGAGGAGCCCGACGAGCTGGAGCTCGAGGAGTCGCTCGACGAGGAGGTGGAGCCGGCCGCGTCGGAGCTCTTCGCCGAACCGTTGCTCGTGCTCTTGGCGGCCTCGCGGCTGTCGGTGCGGTAGAAGCCACTGCCCTTGAACACCACGCCCACTTTGCCGAAGAGCTTGCGCAGCCGCCCCTCGCACTTCGGGCACTGCGAGAGCGCATCGTCGCTGAAGGCCTGCACCACGTCGAACTTGTTGTCACACGCGGTGCACGCATACGAGTAGGTAGGCAAGAAAACCTCCGAGACGGTCACAAAGTTCTTTAGCACTCTATCGTGTCAAGTGCTAGAACCGCTACGCGGCCGCCGTCATTCCGCGGTCAGCGTGGCTGGTGCGCCACACCGGTGAGGGCCAGGGCCGTGATTCGCCGGGGAGTCTCGACGAGAGTTGCGAACAGCGCCGCACGCCTGGGAAGTCGCACATACCGCCTGTTCTTGGACACGGCCTCCACGATCGCGGCAGCCACCGTTTCCCGGGGCATGTCGGCGAGCATGTGCAGCCGGTACATCCGCCGGAAGCTGTCGCGGGTCGGCGCGTAATCGTCGGCCTTCGCGAGCAGGTCGGTGGGCACCGGACCGAGTTCCACCAGCGTCGTGCCGATCGGCAGGCCCCTCAGGTCGACGCGCAAACCCCCGGTGAAGGCGGACAGCGCCGCCTTGGACGCGCCGTAGCTGACGAGGCCGGGAAAGACCGAAACGGCGGCCAGCGAAGAGATGTTGACGATGTGACCGCCGCCGCGGCTCAGCATCCGCGGAGTCGCGCGCCGGCAGAGTTCCGCCGGCGCGAGGTAGTTGACCTGCGTCACGCGCTGCAGTTCGCCGTCCGGCGCGTCTGCGAATCCCGCCGTGCTCTCGATGCCTGCGTTGTTCACCAGCACGTCGACCGGGCCGGCTTCGTCCTCGACCCGGCCGATCAAGGCGTCCACCTGGGCGGGGTCGGCCAGATCGGCGGCGTGCGCGGTGCCGCCGAGGCCGTCGGCGAGCGCCTGCAACGGCTCGGCGCTGCGTGCGACAAGCGCGACGGTCGCACCGGCTTCGGCGAACGACCGGGCCATCGCCTCGCCGATCCCACGCGACGCGCCGGTGATCAGTACTCGTTTCCCCCCGAGATCCATGGCCGAAGCGTACGGCGTTCCGATCTTGAGCGAGCGGAAAGCGCCGCTAGCCGAGCGCGGTCAGCCCGCCACGCGGAGTGAGCGCATGGGTCATCGGCACGTCGTGGGATTCGGCGGGCAGCCGGTCGACGAGTTCGTCGTCGCGGACCACCGCCGTCAGCCGGGCCGCCGGATCGGCCAGGCGCAGCGTCCGGTCGTAGAAGCCGGCGCCGCGGCCCAGCCGGGTCCCTGTGCGATCGACCGCCAGGGCCGGCACCAGCACCAGGGCCGCGGTCGCGACGGTGTCGGCGGGCAGCCATGGCGGTGGCGGTTCGAGCAGGCCGTACCGCGCCTCGACCAGGACGCCCACCCGGTATTCGCCCCAGCTCAGCGGCAGCGCGACGGCTGCGGGATCCTCCCGGGCCACCGGCAGCAGCACCCGCACCCCGAGCGCCGACAGGGCGTCGAGCATCGCGACCGACCCGGGCTCCGAGCCGACCGGCACGTACGCGCACACCGTCTGCCCCGCGACCACCAGAGCCGGAAGGTGAGCGGCCAGTGCCTGCGCGTCGGCGTCGTGCTCCGCGGCCGTCGTGGCGCGGCGAGCCGACAGGATCCGCGCGCGCAGCTCGGCCTTGGACGCAGTGGGCACGCGTCCACCATGACATCCGGCGACATCCGGCGACATCCGACAGGGTTTCAACGGCGCCGGCGCGGCTAGTGTGTCAGCGTGACTCGTCCCGAGGTGCCCATTCCGTCCACCGCGGTCGTGCCCGCCGCCGGGCTGGGAACACGGTTCCTGCCGGCCACCAAGACCGTGCCCAAGGAGCTGCTGCCGGTGGTCGACACGCCGGGCATCGAGCTGGTGGCCGCCGAGGCTGCCGAGGGAGGCGCCGACCGGCTGATCATCATCACCTCCGAGGGCAAGGACGGCGTCGTCGCGCACTTCGTCGAGGATCTGGTGCTCGAGAGCACGCTCGAGGAACGCGGCAAGGACAAGATGCTCGAAAAGGTGCGCCGCGCACCCGATCTGATCAAGGTCGAGTCGGTGGTGCAGGACGAGCCACTCGGCCTCGGTCACGCGATCGGCTGCGTCGAGAAGGTGCTCGGGCCCGACGAGGACGCCATCGCGGTGCTGCTGCCCGACGACCTCGTGCTGCCCACCGGCGTGCTGGAGACGATGTCGAAGGTGCGCGCGAAGCGGGGCGGATCCGTGCTGTGCGCCATCGAGGTCGAGCCCGACAAGATCAGCGCGTACGGCGTCTTCGACGTCGAAACGGTGCCCGACGCGGCCAATCCCGACGTGCTGCGGGTCAAGGGCATGGTCGAGAAGCCCAAGGCGGAGGACGCGCCGTCGCCGTACGCCGCCGCCGGCCGTTACGTGCTCGACCGGGCGATCTTCGATGCGCTGCGACGGGTGGAACCCGGGGCGGGCGGCGAGATCCAGATCGCCGACGCGATCGCACTGCTGATCGAGGAGGGCCATCCCGTGCACGTGGTCGTGCATCGCGGTTCTCGACACGACCTGGGAAATCCCGGCGGCTACCTCAAGGCTGCGGTTGACTTTGCGTTGGAACGCGACGACTACGGTCCCGAACTGCGGGAGTGGTTGATCGAACGACTAGGGCTGACCCGACCGTAGGCGAGCACTGCTCCACGGCACGGCCCGCGGATGGCAGAAAGGCGTGTTGTGCGTTCGGTTGAGGAGCAGCAGGCCCGGGTGGCCGCCGCCGCGGTGGCGCCCCGACCGGTGCGGGTGGCCATCGCCGAGTCGCAGGGCCTGATGTGCGCCGAGGAGGTCGTCACGGAACGGCCGATGCCGGGGTTCGACCAGGCCGCGATCGACGGGTATGCGGTGCGCAGCGTCGACGTGCTCGGCCTCGGCCTCGGTGATCGGCCCGGCGCCGACGACGAGGACGGCGAACGCGAGGTCAGCCTGCCGGTGATGGCGGAGATCGAGGCGGGAGCGCGCACGCCCAGCCGGCTGCAGCCCCGCCAGGCCGCGCGGGTGCAGACCGGCGCTCCGATGCCGACGCTCGCCGATGCGGTGCTTCCGCTGCGCTGGACCGACGGCGGTAAGAACCGGGTGCGGGTGTTGCGCGGCGTCCGCTCGGGGGCCTACGTGCGCCGCACGGGTGACGACGTGCAGCCCGGCGACGTCGCGGTGCGCGCGGGCACGATCATCGGCGCCGCGCAGGTCGGACTGCTCGCCGCGGTGGGCCGCGAGCGCGTGCTCGTCCATCCGCGGCCGCGGCTGACGATCATGTGCGTGGGCGGCGAACTGGTCGACATCTCCCGCACACCGGGCAACGGCCAGGTCTACGACGTCAACTCCTATGCGCTCGCCGCCGCCGCCCGCGACGCGGGCGCCGAGGTGAACCGGGTCGGCATCATCGACACCACCGATCCCGCAGAGTTGCGGGAGATCGTCGAGGGTCAGCTCAACCGTGCCGAGGTGGTGGTGATCGCCGGCGCGGTGGGCGGCGTCGCGGCCGAGCAGGTGCGCGCCGTGCTGTCCGAGCTCGGCGAGATGGAGGTGACCCGCATCGCCATGCACCCCGGGTCGGTACAGGGCTTCGGTCAGTTGGGCCGCGACGGTGTTCCGGTCTTCCTGCTGCCCGCCAATCCGGTCAGCGCGCTGGTGGTGTTCGAGGTGATGGTGCGGCCGCTGATCCGGCTCTCGCTGGGGAAGCGCGCGCCGATGCGCCGCGTGGTGCCTGCTCGCACTCTGTCGCCGATCACGTCGGTGGCCGGCCGCAAGGGATTCCTGCGCGGGCAGCTGATGCGCGACCAGGACACCGGCGAATATCTGGTGCAGGCCCTCGGCGGCGCCCCTGGATCGTCGTCCCATCTGCTCGCGACGCTGGCTGAGGCGAACTGCCTGGTGACAGTGCCGGCCGAGACCGAGGAAGTCCGCACCGGCGAGGTCGTCGACGTGGCATTCCTGGCGCAGCGCGGCTGACCGGCAGGCGATGAGTTTCCTGCGTGCGAGTCCGATACATCCGGGCTGGCCGACGCCGGCAGGGCCGTTGCGGGTGCCCGCCGGAGTGGTGCGGCTGCGTCCGATCCGGCTGCGTGACGCCGCGCAGTGGAGCCGGCTGCGGTTGGCCGACCGGGCGCAACTCGAACCGTGGGAGCCGACGGCGGCAGTGGATTGGCAGGTGCGACACGCGTTTTCGTCGTGGCCGACGGTCTGCTCGAGTCTGCGGGCCGAAGCGCGCAGGGGCCGGATGCTGCCGTACGTCATCGAGGTCGACGGCCAGTTCGCCGGACAGCTGACGATCGGCAACGTCACCCACGGCGCGCTGCGGTCGGCGTGGATCGGGTACTGGGTGACAAGCCAGCGCACCGGCGGGGGAGTGGCGACCGCGGCGCTCGCGCTCGGTCTCGACCACTGCTTCGGCCAGGTGATGCTGCACCGTGTCGAGGCGACGGTGCGTCCGGAGAACGCCGCCAGTCGCGCGGTGCTGGGCAAGGTGGGTTTCCGCGAGGAAGGTCTGCTCAAGCGATATCTCGAGGTCGACGGCGCCTGGCGGGACCACCTGCTGGTGGCGATCACGATCGAGGAGATGAACGGGACGGCTGCGGCAGCGCTGGTGCGCAGTGGTCGCGCGCACTGGGCCTGACCGATCGGCCGCCGACTTCTGCACGAGGGCTGTGTTGTCGCAGCGATCGCGACCCAGATGTGGAACTGGCGCGCATATCCGTGACGCGTGTGACACGTGTTACTCGTGGTGCTTGTATCCTGCGAATTACAGGTGTGTAATTGTCCTCGGCGCGTCATCCCCGGACGCGCTGGTCACGGACCTAGCCTGAACGGGGAAAGGAGCCGGCGTCATGCCAAGCATCCCCCAATCTCTTCTCTGGATTTCTCTCGTCGTGCTCTGGCTCTTCGTGTTGGTTCCGATGTTGATCAGCAAGCGCGACGCGGTTCGCCGCACCAGCGACGTGGCGCTGGCCACGCGGGTGCTCGACACCGGACGCAGGTCGAAGCTGCGGCGCAGCGGTCCGGCCGCCGGTCACAACAGCGACCCGCACTGGCAGCCCGAGGAGGACGACCTCCAGGACCTCGACGACCACGACGAACTCGACGAGCAGAAGGCCCGGCCGCAGCGTGCGATGGTGCTCGCGGCCGCCGCCACCACCGTCGATGAACCCGACTATCTCGACGTCGACGTCGTCGACGAGGCCTCCGGCGCCCTCCCGGTGGGCAGGTCAGTGATCGACGAACCCGAGCTGCCGCTCGAGTTCCACGCCCCCGAGCTGCCGCTCGAGTTCCACGCCCCCGAGCCGGTGGTCGCCGAGGCAGCCGCCGACGTGGCGGAGGCCGCCGAAGACGACGCCATCGAAGACGACGCCATCGAAGACGAAGCCCTCGAGGACGAGGCCGAGGACGAAGAGGTCGACGAAGACCAAGCCGTCGAAGCGGAAGCCGACGACGAGTTCGACGGCACCGACGACGAGTACGAATACGTCGCCGACTCCTCCGGTCTGGAGGCGCCGTCGGAGTCCGACCTGCACGTCGCCGACTCGATGAGCGCCGCACGCCGTCGCAGGAACGAGTCGAAGACCGCGGCCGCGGTCAGCGCCCGCAAGTACCGGTTCCGCATGCGGATGCTGGTGTCGATGGCCGTGGCGATCATGGCGTCGGCCGCCGTCGCATACCTCGCCGCGCCGTGGGCGTGGTGGCTCTGTGCGACCACCGGCGCCGTCACGCTGATGTACCTCATGTACCTGCGCCGCCAGACCCGCATCGAGGAGCGGCTGCGGCGCCGGCGGGCGCAGCGGATGATGCGATCGCGGCTCGGCGTGGAGAACGCCGAGGACCAGAAGCTCGACGTGGTCCCGGCTCGACTGCGGCGCCCGGGTGCGGCGGTGCTGGAGATCGACGACGAGGATCCGGCGTTCGAACACCTCGACTACACGTCATTCGCCCGGCACTACGATCTGCCGCGCGCCGCCGGCCAGTAGTCGATTTTCGGCACTCGCGGCGCGACTGGTAGCCTTTGTCTCCGCAAGGGGCTATAGCGCAGTTGGTAGCGCGTCTCGTTCGCATCGAGAAGGTCAGGGGTTCGATTCCCCTTAGCTCCACAGAGTATGTGCAGGTCAGACGTCCGACTGCGGCCGGTCGGCGCCCCTGTTCTCTGACGAGCATCCCCACGTCCCGAGTGCATTCCCTGTGCCGTCGAGGAGCACAACGACGTCATCCGCTTCGCGTTCGGAGTGGCCGGACAGCGACCGGATCCGCAAGGCGCTGCTCGAATACCAGCAGGCGGCGTTGACCGAGTGGGACGAGAATGCCAAGGGCAACTCCTATCCCGAGGCTGCCGAGGCGTTGACGCGACTCTATGCGGCCTACGAGGAGATCCAGGCCCGAACTGACGCGCAGAAGACCGTGCTCTCAACCTCTTTCAGCAATCTGGACAGCCTCAGCCAGGCCCGGACGCAGCGAGTGCTGCAATCGCGCACGGACGTCGGCCCGGCCGTGGTCGCTGTGGGCGGTCATCTGGCTGACCAGTGTCCTGCTCCTGATGTGCGCGATCATCTACGACGTCGAGAAGCCCTCCACGCACTACTCGATGGTGGCGATCCTGGGCGTGCTGGTCGCGGTGAACCTGTTCCTGGTGATGGAGCTCTCGCACCCGTTCCTCGGCGACATCGGGACGTCCTCGGAGCCGCTGAGAGAGGTCATCTGGCGCTGTCGTAGAAGCGCCGAGAAAGGGCCTACGCAGCACGGGGGCGCTGCCCGTGGCGCCGCTCTCCGCCGACGGGGAATGCCCGAATATCCCGCTGTGTTGGTGACTCACGCGCGACAATATTGACGCGCGTTGCGAATCGTTGAAACATGAAGAATTAGCCCTGCTAAGCTCAAGGTCGGGTCATCTCTCGTCGCTCCGACCCGGAGTCTCGGGATCCGCTGTGCCGCATACGTTTCGGTATGCGTTTCGGTGTGCGATGGAAAGGGTCGAGGGTGGGTGATCAGTCCGCGCGGCTCGCGTCGCTGCCACCTGTGCCCGACAACCCCCTGCCGTTCGCGCAGCGGGTACGTGCCCTGCGGTCGTTTCACACCGGCATAGAGCAGTTGCGCGACGCAGGCGGCCCGGTCACCCGATTCACGGTCGGACCGCGGTGGCTGATGCCGCCCGTCGTCGCGGTCACCTCGCCACAGGGGATCCGCGACATCCTCAGCAACAAGGACGGCTCGATCGACAAGACCACCCGGGTGTTCACCGAGTTCTGCCGGGTCATCGGTGGCAACCTGTTCGATCTGCCCCACGAGGCATGGCTGCCGCGGCGGCGCACCCTGCAGCCCGTCTTCACCAAGCAGCAGGTCCGCAGCTTCGGCGGGCACATGTCGGCGGCCGCCGAGTCGGTCGCGTCGACCTGGCGCGACGGCGCCACCATCGACCTCGACGCCGAATGCCGGACGCTCACCCTTCGCGCGCTTGGGCATTCGGTGCTCGGCCGCGACCTCACCGACCACACCGACGAAGTCGCGGACCCGCTGCGGATCGCGGTCACCTACGTCGCTGACCGCGCGCTGAAGCCGCTGCGGACGCCGGCGTGGCTGCCCACCCCGCGGCAACGGCAGGCCAGGGCGGCCAGCGCGACGCTGCACCGCCTGGCCCGCGAGATCCTGCACACCTGCCGCGCCGACCCCACCACCGACGCTCCGCTGGTGCAGGCGCTGATCGCCGCGACGGATCCCGAGACCGGACAGACCCTGTCGGACCGCGAGATCGCCGAAGAACTCATCGTGTTCCTCTTCGCCGGGCACGACACCACCGCGACGACGTTGACCTATGCAATGTGGCAGCTCGGCCGGAACCCCGACCTCCAGAAGAAGGTGGCCGCCGAGGTGGACGCCCTGCCCGGCCGCGAACTCGAACCCGGCGACATCGCCGATCTGCCGTACACGGTGCAGGTGCTGCGCGAGGCGCTGCGGCTGTGCCCGCCCGGGCCCACCGGTTCGCGGATGACCACCCGCGACGTCGAGGTGGGCGGCTTCCGGGTGGAACGCGGCACCATGCTGATCTTCGGCCGGATGGCCGTGCAGCGCGACCCCACACTGTGGGACGACCCCCTCACGTTCGATCCCGACCGGTTCACGCCCGAGGCGATGAAGAGCCGCGACCGCTGGCAGTACGTGCCCTTCGGCGGCGGTCCGCGGTCGTGCATCGGAGACCACTTCGCCATGCTGGAGGCGACTCTCGGGCTGGCCACCTTCATCCGGCGCGTCGAGGTGACCTCGCTGGGTGACGACTTCCCGGTAGCGGTGCCGTTCACGATGGTCGCCGACGACCACATCTGGGCGCGGGTCCGACGCCGCGAGTCCGGGGCGTCCCGGTGAGCGTCGACGACGACGGCCTCAACGTCTACGCCGCCCATCTGCTCGATCCCGAGGACTCCGCCGACCGGGCGATGCTCGACCGGCTGCGCGCGGACCCCCGCATCGAGTTCCTCGACCGGCGCGCCCAGCAGCTCGACGATCTGCACCGGCTGCGGCCTGCGCCCGATGCGGCCGTGCTCGACGAGCCCGGCCGGTGGGCGTACTTCCCGTGGCGGCGCAGCGTCGCCGCAGTGCTGGGACCGAAGGCCTTTCGCGCTGTCCGGCTCGACCGCAACCGCAACATCATCACCGCCGCCGAGCAGCAACGGCTCGGCGCACTGCGCATCGGCGTGGCGGGACTCAGCGTCGGCCACGTCATCGCCCACACGCTCGCCGCCCAGGGCCTCTGCGGGCGGCTGCATCTCGCCGACTTCGACGGGCTCGAGCTGTCCAACCTCAACCGGGTGCCCGCCACGGTGCTCGACCTCGGGGTGAACAAGGCCCACGTGGCGGCCCGCCGGATCGCGGAGGTCGATCCGTACCTGCCGGTCCGCGTCTTCGAGGCCGGGCTCACCTCCGAGACCGTCGACGAGTTCCTCGACGGGCTGGACATCGTTGTCGAGGAATGCGATTCGCTGGACATGAAGGCGGTGCTCCGGCTCGGCGCACGGGCGCGTGGGATCCCGGTGGTGATGGCCACCAGCGACCGCGGGCTGATCGACATCGAGCGGTTCGACCTGGAACCGGACCGCCCGATCCTGCACGGACTGCTCGGCGAACTCGACGTGTCGCTGCTGCCGGGCATGAGCAGCCGCGACAAGGTCCCGCACATCCTGCGCCACCTCGAGGCGTCGCGGTTGTCGTCGCGCACCGCGGCGTCGCTGGTCGAGGTGGACCGGTCGATCTCCACCTGGCCGCAGCTCGCCGGCGACGTGGCACTGGGCGCCACGGCGCTGGCCGAGGCGGTACGCCGGATCGGGCTCGGCGAGGAGCTGCGGTCCGGCCGGGTGCGCATCGACGTGAGCGGCGCGCTCGACCGGCTCGCCGAACCCGAGATGGCCCGCCGGGCCCCCGAGCCG
>NZ_JACKSJ010000081.1 GCF_025821665.1 [Mycobacterium] manitobense | reverse complement strand
ACTGCTACGACCGCAAGCGCGATCCATAAGGCATCTGACACTCGGCCATTGTCTCAGGGGCTGGTGTCGCGGAGGCTATCGAGGCTGTGCCCGCCGGGTCTGTGGCAGTGTCGACAGCGTGACGATCGGGCCTGACTTCGACGACGGCATCCAGATGCGCAAGCGTCGCCATATCGACGTCTGCCTGTCCGAGGCCGTGCAGTATCAGACGCTGACCACCGGGTTGGAGCGTTACCGGCTGCCTTACAACGCGCTGACGCAGACCAACCTGGCGACGATCGATCTCGGGGTGGAGTTCCTGGGTAAGCGGCTGCAGGCCCCGGTGTTGATCGGCGCGATGACCGGGGGTTCGGAGCTGTCGGGCACCATCAACCGCAACCTGGCGGCC
>NZ_JACKSJ010000080.1 GCF_025821665.1 [Mycobacterium] manitobense | reverse complement strand
CGCAGCGGCGCGGCCTGCTTGTCGCTGGGATACACCCAGCCGACGGGGGTGACGACGTTCTTGCCCGACCGCAGCAGCGCCGCGACCTCGTCGGGGTCGGGCATCAGCGGTGCGTAGATGACGGCGTCGGCGTCCAGCGCCAGGATGTCCTCGACGCTGGTGGTGGCGTTGACACCCGGCGTCGGCCCGCCGATGAGTTCCCCGACGTCGCGGCCGTGTTTGGACTCCGAATGCACCCAGCAGCCCACCAGTTCGAGGTCCGGATGCTCCAGCACCCCCTTGATCGCGGCGACGCCGACTCCGCCCGTGGCCCACTGGATGCTCCAGCACCCCCTTGATCGCGGCGACGCCGACTCCGCCCGTGGCCCACTG
>NZ_JACKSJ010000079.1 GCF_025821665.1 [Mycobacterium] manitobense | reverse complement strand
CGAACCGCCCCATCTCGACACCCCCCAGACACCGCCCGCCCCCGGCCCCGCCGCGGGCGCCGAGCAGTTCACCCCGGTGGCCGCACCGCTGCCCGGGCCGCAGGGATGAGCCGCGACGCGAGCCGGCGCCGTCCCGCCCGGCCTGCCGCCAAACCCCGTAAGAAAGGTGCGGCCCCGTCGGCCGAACACTCGGCACGGGCCCGCCGTACACGGGAGACCTCGGTCGAAACAGGCTTGCGCAGTTCGTCCTTCACGTTCCGGCACCGTGGCGGCATGGCGGTGATCTTCGTACTGCTGCTCGTCGCGGGCGGACAGCTGTTCAGCCTGCAGGTGCCGCGGGCCGAGGGGCTGCGCGCGGAGGCCGCCGGCCAGCTCAAGGTGACCGATGTGGAGAAGGCGGTGCGCGGCAGCATCGTCGACCGCAACAGCGACAAGCTGGCCTTCACCATCGAGGCCCGGGCGCTGACATTTCAGCCGGTCAAGGTGCGCAAGGAACTCGAAGAGGCGTTCACGAAGAACGAGGCCGCGACCGTGGAGGCGCCGGACCCCCAACGCCGGCTGCGTGACATCGCCACCGAGGTCGCCGCCCGGCTCGGCAACAAGCCCGACATGAAGACGGTGCTCAAGAAGCTGCGCAGCAACGAGTCGTTCGTGTATCTGGCCCGCGCGGTCGACCCGTCCGTCGCCGATGCGATCACCACGAAATTCCCCGAGGTCGGCACGGAGCGCCAGGATCTGCGTCAGTATCCCGGCGGGTCGCTGGCGGCCAACATCGTCGGCGGCATCGACTGGGACGGCCACGGTCTGCTCGGACTCGAGGACTCACTGGACGCGGTGCTGGCAGGCACCGACGGCTCGATCACCTACGACCGCGGCTCCGACGGCGTGGTGATCCCCGGCAGCTACCGCAACCGGCACGACTCGGTCGACGGCTCGACGGTGATGCTCACCATCGACGACGACATCCAGTTCCACGTCCAGCAGCAGGTGCAGCAGGCCAAGGACGCCTCCGGCGCGAAGAACGTCTCCGCCGTGGTGCTGAACGCGAAAACCGGTGAGGTGCTCGCGATGTCGAACGACAACACGTTCGACCCGTCGCAGGACATCGGCCGCCAGGAGCACAAGCAGAACGGCAACCTTTCGGTCTCCTCGCCGTTCGAGCCCGGATCGGTGAACAAGATCGTGACCGCCGCGTCGGCGATCGAGTACGGGCTGACGAATCCCGACGAGGTCCTCCAGGTGCCGGGGTCCATCGACATGGGCGGTGTCACGGTGGGTGACGCGTGGAAGCACGGGGTGATGCCCTATACGACCACCGGCGTCTTCGGGAAGTCGTCGAACGTCGGGACGCTGATGCTGGCCCAGCGCGTCGGGCCGGAACGCTTCGCCGACATGCTGCGCCGGTTCGGGCTCGGCCAGCGCAGCGGCGTCGGCCTGCCCGGCGAGAGTGCGGGCCTGGTGCCGCCGATCGATCAGTGGTCGGGCAGCTCGTTCGCCAACCTGCCTATCGGCCAAGGCCTTTCGATGACCCTGCTGCAGATGACGGGCATGTACCAGACCATCGCCAACGACGGCGTCCGGATCCCGCCCCGCATCATCAAGGGCACCGTCGCAGCCGACGGCAGCCGCACGGACGAACCGCGCCCGGAGGGCATCAAGGTCGTCTCACCGGAGACGGCGCGCACCGTGCGGAACATGTTCCGCGCCGTCGTCCAGCGCGACCCGATGGGCACCCAGCAGGGCACCGGTCCCGCGGCCGCGGTGGAGGGTTATCAGATCGCGGGCAAGACCGGCACCGCCCAGCAGATCAACCCCGCGTGCGGCTGCTACTACAGCGACGTCTACTGGATCACCTTCGCCGGGATGGCGCCCGTCGACGACCCGCGCTACGTCGTCGGCGTGATGATGGACGCCCCGCACCGCGCAGCCGACGGCACGCCGGGATCGTCGGCCGCCCCGCTGTTCCACAACATCGCATCGTGGCTGCTGCAGCGCGACAACGTGCCCCTCTCGCCGGACCCCGGACCGCCGCTCACGCTGCAGGCGAGCTGACCTGTAGAAGCGCCGCCGGTGCCGGGATCGGTACTGTGTCATCGCCATGAACCTGCGTCCCAGCCATCCCGCCGGATACCCGCTCGGGCCGCTGGCCGAGCGGGTCACGGCGGTGCCGCGTGCGGACGGACCGGCGGCCGTGCCGGACATCCTGATCACCGGGGTCACCCTGCGCGGGCAGGACGCCCGCCCGGGTGACCTGTTCGCTGCGCTGCCCGGTTCCTCGTCGCACGGCGCCCGCTACGCCGGTGCTGCCGTCGGCGCCGGTGCGGCCGCAGTGCTCACCGATGCGGCAGGCGCCGACCTGATCGACACCGGAATCGATGTCCCGGTCCTGGTCCATCCCGACCCGCGCGCGGTGCTCGGCGACGTGGCGGCCACCGTGTACGGCAGGCCGTCGGAGCGCCTGCGGGTGATCGGGGTGACCGGCACCTCGGGCAAGACCACCACCACCTATCTGGTCGAGGCGGGCCTGCGCGCGGCGGAGCGGGTGGCGGGGCTGATCGGGACGGTCGGTGTGCGCATCGACGGCCTCGACCAGCCGAGCGCACTCACCACACCCGAGGCGCCCGATCTGCAGGCGCTGCTGGCGGTGATGGTGGAGCGCGGGGTCGACACGGTGGTGATGGAGGTGTCCAGCCACGCGCTCAGCCTGGGCCGGGTCGACGGGGTTCGGTTCGCCGTCGGCGGATTCACCAACCTGTCGCGCGACCATCTCGACTTCCATCCGACGATGGCCGACTACTTCGCCGCGAAGGCGCGGTTGTTCGACCCGGAGTCGGCGGCCTGTGCGGACCTGTCGGTGATCTGCGTCGACGACGACGCGGGCCGCGACATGGCGAGACTGGCCACCGCACCGGTGACGGTCAGCGCCATCGGCCGCGATGCCGACTGGCGGGCCGAGCAGATCCGCGCCGTCGGTCACGTCGCCCAGGAATTCGTCGCTGAGGACCCGGCGGGTGTGCACCACGGCCTGCGGATCGGGTTGCCCGGCCGCTACAACGTGACCAACTGCCTGCTGGCCACCGCGCTGCTGGAGGCCGTGGATGTGTCGCCCGAGCAGGCCGCGCCGGGTCTGCGCACCGCGGCGGTGCCCGGCCGGCTCGAACCGGTGGACCGCGGGCAGGACTTCCTCGCGCTGGTCGACTACGCGCACAAGCCCGGCGCGTTGCGCGCGGTGCTGGAGACACTGCGCCAGCACGCCGGCGGCGCACGGGTGGCCGTCGTCTTCGGCGCGGGTGGGAACCGTGACCCGGGCAAGCGGGCGCCGATGGGCCGGACGGCCGCCGAACTCGCCGATCTGGTCGTGGTCACCGACGACAACCCGCGCGACGAGGACCCGGCCGCGATCCGGGCGGCCATCGTCGCGGGCGCGCGCGAGGCCGGGACCGCGGCCGAGATCCTCGAGGTGGGGGACCGGCGCGGCGCCATCGACTGCGCGGTGGCATGGGCGCGGCCCGGCGACGTCGTGCTGATCGCGGGGAAGGGTCACGAAGCCGGCCAGACCAGCCAGGGCCGCACCCGGCCCTTCGACGACCGTCACGAACTGGCCGAGTCGCTGGCCGCATCGGGGCGGGGCGCATGATCGCGCTCAGCCTCGCCGAGATCGCCGGCATCGTCGGCGGCGAACTGGCCGACGTCACCCCCGAGGCCGCCGCGGCGACCCGGGTGACGGGCACCGTCGAGTTCGACTCGCGCGCCGTCACCCGGGGTGGGCTCTTCCTGGCGCTGCCGGGCGCCCGCGCGGACGGGCACGAATTCGCCGCGGCCGCTGTCGCCGCCGGTGCGGTCGCGGTATTGGCCGCGCGGCCGGTCGGGGTGCCCGCGATCGTCGTACCGCCCGCCGAGGGCGCCGATGCCGGTGCCGGGGTGCTCGAACACGACGTCGACGGCGCGGGCGCTGCGGTGCTGGCCGCGCTGGCCAGGCTCGCCGCGGCGGTGGCCGAACGACTGACCGCGGGTGGGCTGACCGTCGTCGGGATCACCGGCTCGTCGGGCAAGACCTCGACCAAGGATCTGGTGGCCGCGGTGCTGGCGCCGCTGGGCGAGGTGGTCGCCCCGCCCGGTTCGTTCAACAACGAGCTCGGCCATCCGTGGACGGTGCTGCGCGCCGACGGGTCGACCGACTTCCTGGTCCTGGAGATGTCGGCCCGCCATCCCGGCAACATCGCCGCTCTCGCCGCGATCGCCCGGCCGTCGATCGCGGTGGTGCTCAACGTCGGCACCGCCCACCTCGGCGAGTTCGGCTCGCGCGAGGCCATCGCCGCGACGAAAGGTGAACTGCCGGAATCGGTTCCGCCGTCCGGAGTGGTGATCCTCAATGTCGACGACGGTGCCGTCGCCGCGATGGCCGACCGGACCCGCGCGCGGGTGGTGCGGGTGTCGCAGGAGGCGGGCGCCTCGGCGGACGTCTGGGCCGACGGGATCGGTCTCGACGCGCTGGCGCGGCCGCAATTCACGCTGCACTCCGCCGCCGGTGAGGTCGACGTCGCGCTCGCGGTGCACGGCGAGCACCAGGTGTCGAACGCGCTGTGCGCGGCGGCGGTGGCCCTGGAATGCGGCGCCCGCCCCGAGCAGGTGGCCGCCGCGCTGGCCGGTGCCGGTCCGGCGTCGCGGCACCGCATGGAGGTGACCACCCGTGCCGACGGGGTGACCGTCGTCAACGACGCCTACAACGCCAATCCCGACTCCATGCAGGCGGGTCTCAAGGCGCTGGCCTGGATGGCCCGCGGCGAGGGGGAACGGCGGCGCAGCTGGGCGGTGCTCGGCGAGATGGCCGAGCTCGGGGAGGATGCGATAACCGAGCATGACCGCATCGGCCGGCTGGCCGTGCGCTTAGATGTGTCACGACTCATCGTCGTCGGAACCGGGAGGTCGCCGAGCGCCATGCATCACGGGGCGGTCATGGAGGGATCGTGGGGGTCGGAGGCCGCCCTGGTCGCCGACGCCGACGCGGCGCTGGCCGTGCTGCGCGCCGAATTGGCGCCCGGTGACGTGGTGCTGGTGAAGGCGTCGAACTCGGCCGGCCTCGGTGCGCTGGCGGACGCGCTGGCGGCAGACACCGGAATCGGTGATCGATGAGACAGATCCTCATCGCCGTCGGCATCGCGCTGACGGTGTCGATCCTGCTGACCCCCGCGCTGATCCGGCTATTCACCCAGCGCGGCCTCGGCCACGAGATCCGCGAGGACGGCCCGGCCAGCCACCGCAAGAAGCGCGGCACCCCCTCGATGGGCGGGGTGGCGATCCTGGCCGGCATCTGGGCGGGTTATCTGGGCACCCACCTCGTCGGCGTGGCGCTCGGCGGGGAGGGCCCCTCGGCGTCCGGTCTGCTGGTCCTCGGGCTGGCCACCGCCCTGGGCGTGGTCGGCTTCCTCGACGACCTCATCAAGCTCCGGCGCGCCCGCAACCTCGGCCTGAACAAGACCGCCAAGACGGTGGGCCAGCTGCTGGCGGCGGTGCTGTTCGGCGTGCTGGCGCTGCAGTTCCGCAACGCCGACGGGCTGACCCCGGGCGGCGCGGAGCTGTCGTACGTCCGCGAGATCGCCACCGTGACCCTGGCGCCCGCGGTCTTCGTGCTGTTCTGCGTGGTGATCGTCAGCGCGTGGTCGAACGCGGTCAACTTCACCGACGGCCTGGACGGCCTGGCGGCCGGCGCCATGGCGATGGTCACCGCGGCCTACGTGATCATCACCTTCTGGCAGTACCGCAACGCGTGCGCGACCAGTCCCGGTCTCGGCTGCTACAACGTCCGCGACCCGCTCGACCTGGCGCTGATCGCGGCGGCGACGGCGGGCGCCTGCATCGGCTTCCTGTGGTGGAACGCCGCGCCCGCCAAGATCTTCATGGGTGACACCGGCTCACTGGCGCTCGGCGGCGTCATCGCGGGCCTGTCGGTCACCAGCCGCACCGAGATCCTCGCGGTGGTGCTCGGTGCGCTGTTCGTCGCCGAGGTGACGTCGGTGGTCGTGCAGATCCTGGCGTTCCGCACGACCGGCAGGCGGGTGTTCCGGATGGCCCCGTTCCACCACCACTTCGAACTGGTCGGCTGGGCCGAGACGACGGTGATCATCCGGTTCTGGCTGTTGACGGCGATCGCCTGCGGCCTCGGTGTCGCGCTCTTCTACAGCGAGTGGCTCGCCGCCATCGGGGCGTGACGTGTCGCCGATAGCCCCCGGGGCGGCGGTTCTGGTCACCGGAGCCGGGATCACCGGGCGCGCGGTGCTGGCCGCGCTGGCGCCGCTTGGAGTGACGGCGACGCTGTGCGACGACAACGCGTCGGCGCTGGCCCCCTACGCCGGCGCGGGCACCCCGGTGACCGACCCGGCCTCGGCGGTGGCGCGCATCGCCGATTACGACCTGGTCGTGACGAGTCCCGGGTTTCCGCCCACCGCGCCGGTGATGGCCGCGGCGGCCGCCGCGGGTGTGCCGGTCTGGGGTGACGTGGAGCTGGCGTGGCGGCTCGACCAGTCGGGGCGTTACGGCCCGCCGCGACGCTGGCTGGCGGTGACGGGCACCAACGGCAAGACCACCACCACCTCCATGCTGCACGCCATGCTGGTGGCGGCCGGCCTGCGCAGCGCGTTGTGCGGCAACATCGGCGAGCCGGTGCTCGACGTGCTCGGACAGCCGTCCGACGTCCTGGCCGTCGAGCTGTCCAGCTTCCAGCTGCACTGGGCGCCGTCGCTGCGCCCCGAGGCCGGTGTCGTGCTCAACGTCGCCGAGGACCACCTGGACTGGCACGGGTCGCTGGCCGCATACGCCCGCGACAAGGCCAGGGTGCTCGACGGCCGGGTGGCCGTCGTCGGCCTGGACGACCCGGTGGCCGCCGGCCTGCTGGACGGCGCGACCGCGCCGGTGCGGGCCGGCTTCCGGCTCGGCGTGCCCGGCGAGGGCGAACTCGGGGTGCGCGACGGCATGCTGGTCGACAACGCGTTCGGCCGTGAGGTCGAGCTGGCGCGCACGGCCGACATCCCGGTGGCGGGGCCGGTCGGTGTCCTGGACGCGCTGGCCGCGGCGGCGCTGGCTCGGGCCGTCGGCGTGGACCCCGCCGCGGTGGCCGCTGCGCTGCGGGACTTCACGGTGGGCAGGCACCGGGCGGAGGTGGTGGCGGTGCGCGACGGCGTCACCTACGTCGACGACTCCAAGGCCACCAACCCCCATGCCGCCCGGGCGTCGATTGCGGCGTACCCGCGGGTGGTGTGGATCGCCGGCGGCCTGCTCAAGGGCGCATCGGTGCAGGAGCTCGTCCGTGAGGTGGCCGGACAGCTGGCCGGAGCGGTGCTGATCGGGCGTGACCGCGCGGTCGTCGCCGAGGCGTTATCGCGACACGCCCCGGATGTCCCCGTCGTCGAGCTTGTGACGAGGGAGGATTCTGGGGTGCATGGGACAACTGAGTCTGCTGTTAAGCATGTGACTCGTGTGGTCGAAGTGGCCGACCGGGCGATTTCCGAGGCGGTGATGGCCGCGGCGGTCGAGGCGGCGGGTGAGCTGGCACGGCCGGGCGACACCGTTTTGCTGGCGCCCGCGGGAGCCTCCTTCGATCAGTTCACCGGCTACGGCCACCGCGGTGACGCGTTCGCCGCCGCCGTGCGCGCCGGCACCCGGTAGCGGGCCGTGGGCAACCTGCTGGCCCGTCTGCGCTCGCGGGGCGCCGGGGCGGAGACGGCCGGTGCGGCGGTGACGCACGGACCACGGACCCGGTTCGGCGCCTGGCTCGGCCGGCCGATGACGTCGTTCCACCTGATCATCGCCGTCGCTGCGCTGCTCACCACGCTCGGTCTGACGATGGTGCTCTCGGCGTCGGGGGTGTACTCATACGACTCCGCCGGATCGCCCTGGTCGGTGTTCGCCAAGCAGGTGCTCTGGACCGCCGTCGGCCTCCTGGCGTTCTACGTCGCGCTGCGGATGCCGGTCGCCATGATGCGCCGGCTGGCGTTTCCCGCCTTCGCGCTGACGATCGTCCTGCTGATCCTGGTGCTCATCCCCGGTATCGGCAAGGTGGCCAACGGGTCTCGAGGCTGGTTCGTGGTGGCGGGCTTCTCCATGCAGCCGTCGGAGCTGGCCAAGATCGCCTTCGCCATCTGGGGCGCGCACCTGCTGGCTGCCCGCCGCCTGGAGCGGGCCTCACTGCGCGAGATGCTCATCCCGCTGGTGCCCGCGGCGGTGATCGCGCTCGCGCTGATCGTCGCGCAGCCCGACCTCGGGCAGACAGTGTCGCTGGGCATCATCCTGCTCGCGCTGCTCTGGTACGCGGGCCTGCCGCTGCGGGTGTTCCTCAGCTCGCTGCTCGCGGTCATGGTGTCGGCCGCGATCCTGGCGATGGCCGAGGGCTACCGATCGGCGCGGGTGCAGTCGTGGCTGGACCCCGCCGCGGATGCCCAGGGCTCCGGGTACCAGGCCCGCCAGGCGCGGTTCGCGCTGGCCAACGGCGGGGTGTTCGGCGACGGCCTCGGGCAGGGCAGCGCCAAGTGGAACTACCTGCCCAACGCCCACAACGACTTCATCTTCGCGATCATCGGCGAGGAGCTGGGCTTCATCGGCGCCGCGGGCACGCTGGGGTTGTTCGGCCTGTTCGCCTATACCGGGATGCGCATCGCGCGCCGCTCGGCCGACCCGTTCCTGCGGCTGCTCACCGCCACCGCCACCACCTGGGTGCTCGGCCAGGTGTTCATCAACGTCGGCTACGTGGTGGGGCTGCTGCCCGTCACCGGTCTGCAGCTGCCGCTCATCTCCGCCGGCGGGACCTCAACGGCGACAACGTTGTTGATGATGGGCGTGATGACCAATGCCGCGCGTCACGAGCCCGAGGCGGTGGCCGCACTACGGGCGGGCCGCGACGACCGGGTGAACCGCCTGCTGCGGCTGCCGCTGCCCGAACCGTATGTCCCCACGCGGCTGGAGGCGGTCCGCGACCGGTTGCGGACGCGGCCGGGCCGGCCGGCCAAGCCGGCGCCACGGGCCCCGGCACGCGATCGCAGGCGCAAACCCCCCGCCGATGACGGCCGGGCGCGGCGCGCAGGGCATCATGTAGGCGATCAACGGTCCGGCGGACAGTCCCGCCGGGAGACCAGGTCCGGTAAGCAGAACGCCGACCGCGCGAAGCGGACCGGCGAGGGCCGGACCGCACAACGCCAACAGGGCCGGCGGGCCCGCACACTGGAAGGTCAGCGTTACGGGTGAGCGGCAGTGGGATGTCCGTTCCGGCGGGGCAGGGAAGTAGCCACCGGCCGGTCTCGGTCGTCCTCGCCGGCGGCGGCACCGCCGGACACATCGAACCGGCGATGGCCGTGGCCGACGCGTTGACCGCACTGGACCCCACGATCCGCATCACCGCACTCGGCACCGCACGCGGCCTGGAAACGCGGCTGATCCCCGACCGCGGCTACGACCTCGAACTGATCACCCCGGCGCCGCTGCCACGCAAGCTCTCTGCAGACCTCGCCCGGCTGCCGCTGCGGGTCCGCCGGGCGGTGCGCGAGACCCGGGCGGTGCTCGACGGCGTGCATGCCGACGTCGTGGTCGGCTTCGGCGGCTACGTCGCGTTGCCTGCGTACCTCGCCGCGCGCGGCGGCGTGCGGCGCCGCACGGTGCCGGTCGTGGTGCACGAGGCCAACGCCAGCGCCGGGTGGGCGAACAAGGTGGGCGCCCGCTCGGCCCGCCGGGTGCTGGCCGCGGTGCCCGATCCCGGTCTCGGTGACGTCGAGGTCGTCGGCGTCCCGGTGCGTGCGGCGATCACGTCGCTGAACCGGGCCGCGCTGCGCGCCGAGGCACGCGCATACTTCGGCTTCGGCGAGCACGACCCGGTGCTGCTGGTCTTCGGCGGGTCCCAGGGCGCGCAGTCGCTCAACCGTGCGGTGTCCGGAGCCGCCGAAGCCCTTGCCGCGGCCGGTGTCTCGGTGCTGCACGCCTACGGCCGCAAGAACACCCTCGACGTCCGCGAGCCGACGGGTGGCGGCGCCCGGTATGTCGCAGTGCCGTACCTGGATCGGATGGACCTGGCCTACGCCGCTGCCGACCTGGCCATCTGCCGCTCCGGCGCGATGACCGTCGCGGAGGTCACCGCGGTCGGACTGCCCGCTGTCTACGTGCCGCTGCCGATCGGCAACGGCGAGCAGCGGCTCAACGCACTCCCGGTGGTCGGCGCGGGCGGCGGCCTGCTCGTCGACGACGCCGATCTGACACCGGCATTCGTGGCCGACACGGTCGCCGGCCTGCTCACCGACACCGGGCGGCTGCAGACGATGACCGCGGGCGCGGCGCTGGCGGGACACCGCGACGCCGCCACGCAGGTCGCCAGGGTGGCGCTCGAGGTGGCCGGCCGGTGAGCGGCGCGCCGCTGCCCGAGGAACTGCGCCGGGTGCACATGGTGGGCATCGGCGGCGCTGGGATGTCCGGGATCGCCCGCATCCTGCTCGACCGGGGCGGCCTGGTCTCGGGCTCCGACGCCAAGGAGTCGAGGGCGGTGGCCGCGCTTCGCGCCCGCGGCGCCTCGATCCGGATCGGACACGACGAGTCCTCGCTCGACCTGTTGCCGGGCGGGCCGACCGCCGTGGTCACCACGCACGCGGCGATCCCCAAGACGAACCCGGAACTCGTCGCGGCGCACCGGCGCGGGATCCCGGTGATCCTGCGGCCGGTGGTGCTGGCCAAGCTGATGGACGGGCACACCACGCTGATGGTGACCGGGACAGCCGGTAAGACCACCACCACGTCGATGCTCATCGTGGCCCTGCAGCACTGCGGGTTCGACCCGTCCTTCGCCGTCGGCGGCGACCTCGGCGAGGCGGGGACGAACGCGCATCACGGCAGCGGCGCCTACTTCGTCGCCGAAGCCGACGAGAGCGACGGATCGCTGGTGCAGTACCAGCCCGACATCGCCGTGGTGACCAACATCGAGGCCGACCACCTCGACTTCTTCGGCAGCGAAGAGGCCTACGTCGCGGTGTTCGACGCCTTCATGCAGCGGCTCAAGCCAGGGGGCGCGGTGGTGGTCTGCGTCGACGACGCCGGCGCCGCTGCCTTCGCCGAAAGGACTGCCGCGCAAGGCATCCGGGTGCTGCGCTACGGGAGCGGCGACCAGCCCGGCCTGGCCGGTGCGCTGCTGGACTGGTACCAGCAGGGCACCAGTGCGGTGGCCACCGTGCAGCTGGCGGGGGAGCGCAGCCCGCGCACGATGCGGCTGGCGGTGCCCGGCAGGCACATGGCGCTCAACGCGCTGGCCGCGTTGTTGGCGGCGATGCAGGCCGGGGCCGCGGCGGACGTCGTGCTTGAGGGCCTGGCCGAGTTCGAGGGCGTCCGGCGCCGCTTCGAGTTGGTCGGAACGGCCTCTGGGACCAGGGTCTTCGACGACTACGCCCATCACCCGACGAAGGTCGCGGCCGCTCTGACGGCGGCGCGCGGGCTGGCGGAGGAGTCGAACGGCCGCGTCGTCGTGGTCTTCCAGCCGCACCTGTATTCGCGCACCGAGGCCTTCGCGCAAGAGTTCGGCCGTGCTCTCGACGCCGCCGACGTGGTGTTCGTGCTCGACGTCTACGGCGCCCGCGAGCAGCCGCTGCCCGGCGTCAGCGGGGCGACGGTGGCCGAGCACGTGAGCGTGCCGGTGACCTATCTCCCGGACTTCTCGGCGGTGGCCGAGCGGGTGGCCGACACCGCCCGGCAGGGTGACGTGGTGCTCACGATGGGTGCCGGCGACGTGACCATGCTCGCACCGGAAATTCTGACTGCGCTGCGGGCGAAGGCCAATCGCATCGCCCCGCCGCCGCGAACGGAGCGGTGATGACCGAGCCGACGCAGGGCGACGGCCCGCCCGCCGAACCACCGGAGGTGCCGCAGGATCGGGCCGCCGACGCGCCCGACGACGCGAACCTCCCGCCCGCCGCGGAGGAGGACTTCGAGGGTCCGCGCCGGCGGGCCCGCCGCGAGCGCGAGGAGCGCCGCGCCGCGCAGGAACGGGCCACGGCCATCGAACAGGCCAGGCGCGAGGCCAGGCGCAAGGCCCTCGGGGCGCCCGTCGACACGCCGAAAACCCTTGGCCGGGGCACGGTTCGGGGCCTGAAGGTGCTGCTGTGGTCCGCACTGATCTCGGTGCTGGCGGTGTCACTGGGCCTGCTGCTGTACTTCACGCCGGTCATGTCGGCGCGCAGCATCGTGATCACCGGCATCGGAGCGGTGACGCAGGAGGAGGTGCTCGCCGCGGCCGCGGTGCCCGCGGGGACGCCGCTGCTGCAGGTCGACACCGACGCGGTGGCCGAGCGCGTCGCGACCATCCGCCGGGTGGCCGCCGCCCGGGTGCAGCGCGAGTACCCGTCCACGCTGCGGATCACGGTGGTGGAGCGGGTGCCGGTGGTGGTCAAGGACCTTCCGGACGGTCCGCATCTCTTCGACCGCGACGGCGTCGACTTCGCGACCGCGCCGCCGCCCCCGACGCTGCCCTACCTCGACGCCGAGAATCCCGGTCCCAGCGATCCGGCGACGCAGGCCGCGCTGGAAGTGATGACCGCGCTGCCGCCGGAGGTGGCCGGCCAGGTCGGGCGGATCGCGGCGCCGTCGGTCGCGGCGATCACTCTGACGCTGACCGACGGCCGGGTAGTGGTGTGGGGCACCAACGACCGCACCGAGGAGAAGGCGCTCAAACTGGCCGCCCTGCTCACTCAACCGGGCCAGACCTACGACGTCTCCAGTCCCGATTTGCCGACGGTCAAGTAACGCCCGCCGCAACGCCGCCGCACGGGGTCGATTGAAATTCGTCAGATGCGCACCGGCGCGCCTGCATGGTCAATGCCGGGGCCGGCCATACCGTTCTGTTTGCACGGCGCTACTTGACATAACTCTAAGCCTCACGTTGAGGTTGAGAGTTTGCCAAACCGGAGTCGGACCAGTCGTACAGGAAGGCGAACGATGACCCCCCCGCATAACTACCTCGCCGTCATCAAGGTCGTCGGCATCGGCGGCGGCGGCGTCAACGCCGTCAACCGGATGATCGAACAGGGCCTCAAGGGCGTCGAGTTCATCGCGATCAACACCGATGCGCAGGCGCTGCTGATGAGCGACGCCGACGTCAAGCTCGACGTCGGCCGCGACTCCACCCGAGGGCTGGGTGCGGGCGCCGACCCCGAGGTCGGCCGAAAAGCCGCCGAGGACGCCAAGGACGACATCGAGGAGCTGATCCGCGGCGCGGACATGGTCTTCGTCACCGCAGGAGAGGGCGGTGGCACCGGAACCGGTGGCGCACCCGTGGTGGCCAGCATCGCGCGCAAGATGGGCGCGTTGACGGTCGGCGTGGTGACGCGGCCGTTCTCCTTCGAGGGCAAGCGCCGCAGCAACCAGGCCGAGACGGGCATCGCCTCACTGCGCGAGAGCTGCGACACCCTGATCGTGATCCCGAACGACCGGCTGCTGCAGATGGGCGACGCCGCGGTGTCGCTGATGGACGCGTTCCGCAGTGCCGACGAGGTGCTGCTCAACGGCGTTCAGGGCATCACCGACCTGATCACCACGCCGGGCCTGATCAACGTCGACTTCGCCGACGTCAAGGGCGTGATGAGTGGTGCGGGCACCGCACTGATGGGCATCGGTTCGGCACGCGGCGACGGCCGTGCGCTCAAGGCCGCCGAGATCGCGATCAACTCACCGCTGCTCGAGGCGTCGATGGAGGGTGCGCAGGGCGTGCTGCTGTCGGTCGCCGGCGGCAGTGACCTCGGCCTGTTCGAGATCAACGAGGCCGCATCGCTGGTGCAGGATTCCGCGCATCCCGAGGCCAACATCATCTTCGGCACGGTGATCGACGACTCGCTCGGTGACGAGGTGCGGGTGACGGTGATCGCGGCGGGCTTCGACGCCGCCGGACCGAGCCGCAAGCCCGTGGTGGGCGCGGGTCAGGCGATCGCGCCGGGACGGGCGGGCAAGGTGACCTCACCGCTGTTCGATCCGGCCGATCCCGCGAGCGTGCCGCTGCACACCAACGGTGCGACGGTCAGAATCGGCGGCGACGACGGCGGCATCGCCGACGACGATGTCGACGTGCCGCCCTTCATGCGCCACTGAGCCGTTCACGTCCCGTGCCGTCCGGCGATACTGGTTCCGTGACCGTCCGGGTTCGGCGGGTGACCACCACCCGCGCCGGCGGCGTCTCGGCGCCGCCCTTCGACACCTTCAATCTCGGCGACCACGTCGGCGACGATCCCGGCGCCGTGGCGGCCAACCGCAGACGGCTCGCGTCGGCGACCGGCCTCGGCGCCGACCGGGTGGTGTGGATGAACCAGGTGCACGGCGACCGGGTGGTGGTCGTGGACGATCCGGCGCAGGCCGCAGCGGGTCCGATCGGAAATACCGACGCGCTGGTGACCGGAGTCCCGAGATTGGCTCTGGCCGTGGTCACCGCCGATTGCGTTCCGGCATTAATGGCCGACGCGCGCGCGGGTGTGGTCGCCGCCGTGCACGCCGGACGGGTCGGCGCCGCGAAGGGTGTCGTGCTGCGCACCGTCGAGGCGATGCGTGAACTCGGCGCCCGCATCGGGGACATCTCGGTGTTCCTCGGCCCGGCCGTCAGCGGAGCCAATTACGAGGTGCCCGCCGAGATGGCCGACGAGGTGGAGGCCCTGCTGCCGGGCAGTCGCACCACCACCGCCCGCGGCACCGTCGGCCTGGATCTGCGGGCCGGAATCGCAAGGCAGTTAACGGGTTTGGGTGTCACCGCCATCGACGTGGATCCGCGCTGCACGGTGGCGGACAAGAATCTCTTCAGTCACCGCCGTGGCGCCCCGACCGGCAGGCTGGCGTCGCTGGTGTGGATGGAGTGAGCGCCGTGACCACCGCAAGGGAGAGCGAATTGCAGGCGTCGCTCGCCGCGGTGCGCGCGCGGCTGGAGCGGGCCGCGGCGGACGCCGGGCGCAATGCCGGCGAAATCGAATTACTTCCGGTCACAAAATTCTTCCCGGCATCCGATGTATTGCTTTTGCATCGAATGGGCTGCACCGAATTCGGTGAATCCCGCGAACAGGAAGCGTCGGGAAAAGCGGCCGAAGTCGCCGCCGAATTGGGCGGGCAAGCCGTTCGCTGGCACATGGTCGGCCGCATCCAGCGCAACAAGGTGCGGGGGATCGCCGACTGGGCTCACAGCGCGCACTCCGTCGACGACCTCCGGGTGGCCGCCGGGCTGGACCGGGCCGTGGGCCGGGCGCTGGACGACGGCCGCCGCGCCGAACCGCTGCAGGTCTTCCTCCAGATCAGTCTCGACGGCGATGCCGGCCGCTCCGGTGTCGACGTGCGCAGGCCGGACCTCGTCGACGAACTGGCCGACGCCATCGACGCCGCGGCGGGCCTGCGGCTGGTCGGCCTGATGGGCATTCCGCCGCTCGACGCGGACCCCGCCGCGGCGTTCGCGAGGCTCGCGGCCGAGCGCGAGCGGATCCAGCAGCGGTATCCGCAGCGCATCGGGTTGTCCGCGGGGATGTCCGGCGACCTCGAAGTGGCGGTGCGACACGGTTCCACGTGTGTGCGTGTCGGAACCGGCCTTCTGGGACAACGACCGCTAACGTCACCATGAGTAGTCACACCAGTCACATCTTCATCACAGACACCAAGCTCCGGAGTCATCAGAAGGGTCGCGCGATGAGCACACTGCACAAGGTCAAGGCCTACTTCGGTATGGCGCCCATGGATGACTACGACGACGAGTACTACGAGGACGACGACCGCGGCGCGGCGCGTGCCTACGGTCCCCGCCGCCCACGTGACGAGCGATTCGACGAAGAGGGATACGGCCGCGGTTATGACGACCGGCCGCCCGCCCGCGAGTACGACGAGCCCCCCGGCTACCGCGCCGGCTACGACGAGCCGCGCTTCGAGCCGCGACTGCGCGGTCCGCGCGAGTTCGACCGGGCCGCCCCGAGGCTGGGTGCGCTGCGCGGGTCGACCCGCGGCGCGCTCGCGATGGACCCGCGCCGGATGGCCGAGTTGTTCGACGCGGGCAGCCCGCTGGCGAAGATCACCACGCTGCGGCCGAAGGACTACAGCGAGGCCCGCACCATCGGCGAGCGGTTCCGCGACGGCACGCCGGTGATCATGGACCTGGTGTCGATGGACAACGCCGATGCCAAGCGGCTGGTCGACTTCGCGGCCGGGCTCGCGTTCGCGCTGCGCGGCTCGTTCGACAAGGTCGCCACCAAGGTGTTCCTGCTGTCGCCGGCCGACATCGATGTCAGCGCCGAGGAACGCAGGCGCATCGCCGAGGTCGGCTTTCACGCCTATCAGTAGGTCGGCTCGTCGGTGGGTCCGCCGATCGGTAGGCCCTGCCTCCGACGGGTAGGCTGGCGTCGCGCCCGAGGCCGCTGACTGGCCGCGGGCGCTGACTCCTGTATCGAATGTCACACATCTGCCCGTAGTGAGGACGGCTGTCGTTGTCGCTCTTCTTCGAAATTCTCGGTTTCGCGCTGTTCGTCTTCTGGCTTCTGTTGATCGCCCGGGTCGTGGTCGAGTTCATTCGATCCTTCTCGCGCGACTGGCACCCCAAGGGCGTGACGGTGGTGATCCTCGAGGTGATCATGACGCTCACCGATCCGCCGGTGCGGCTGCTGCGACGCCTCATTCCCCAGCTCACGATAGGTGCGGTGCGCTTCGACCTGTCGATCATGGTGCTGCTGCTGGTGGCGTTCATCGGCATGCAGCTGGCGTTCGGCGCCGCGGCCTGACGCGGGCTCTCAGCGGGTCCTGGGCGGGGTGCCCGGACCGTTGGCGCGGTGTTTGCCGAGGTCTCCGAATTGCGTTGCAACATTGAAATTCGTTCTTAAAATTCGGCCTCGACTGCAACCGCCGGGTCTGGTGTGACAGGATGGACGCCAGTTGCGAACAGGTCAGGCTTTACACTTTGAGATCGGTTGACGGTCCAGACTCCAAGGGGGCAGACAATGCCGCTCACACCAGCCGACGTTCATAATGTCGCGTTCAGCAAGCCACCCATCGGCAAGCGCGGCTACAACGAGGACGAGGTCGATGCATTCCTCGATCTGGTTGAGAACGAGCTGACGCGACTCATCGAGGAGAACGCGGATCTGCGCCAGCGGGTCGCCGAACTCGATTCAGAACTCGCTTCCGCCCGCTCCGGCAACGGCGCGCAGTCGACGCAGTCGACTCAGGCGATCCCGCTCTACGAGCCGGAGCCCGAGCCGGCGCCTGCGCCGCCCCCGCAGCCCGTGTACGAGGCGCCGCCGGTCGTGCAGCAGGCCGCGCCCAACGAGGACCAGGCCATGAAGGCGGCCAAGGTGCTGAGCCTGGCGCAGGACACCGCCGACCGACTGACCAGCACGGCCAAGGCCGAGTCCGACAAGCTGCTGTCGGATGCGCGCGCCCAGGCCGATGCGATGGTCAGCGAGGCCCGCATCACCGCGGAGAACACCGTCACCGAGGCGCGCCAGCGCGCCGACGCGATGCTGGCCGACGCACAGACACGCTCCGAGACCCAGCTGCGGCAGGCTCAGGAGAAGGCCGACGCCCTGCAGGCCGACGCCGAGCGCAAGCACTCCGAGATCATGGGCACCATCAACCAGCAGCGCACGGTGCTCGAGGGGCGGCTGGAACAGCTGCGCACCTTCGAGCGCGAGTACCGGACCAGGCTGAAGACGTACCTGGAGTCACAGCTCGAAGAGCTCGGCCAGCGCGGATCGGCGGCGCCCGTCGACTCCAGCGCCAACAACGACGGCGGCGGCTTCAACCAGTTCAACCGGGGTAACAACTGATCCGCGATAGGTGATCGATGCTCATCATTGCGCTCGTCCTGGCCGTCGTCGGCCTCGCCGCACTGGTGACCGCGGTGGTCACCAGCAATGAGCTGATCGCCTGGGTCTGCATCGCCGCCAGTGTCATCGGGGTGGTGCTGCTCATCGTGGACGCCCTGCGTGAGCGCTCGCGGCGCGACGGTGGCGGCGGGGGATCCGACGACGAGCAGGAGACTGCCGACTTCGACGCCGAGTATCCCGACGAGACCGTGCCTGCCGACGACGTCTCCACGGATGTGCACGCGGACCGCGATCGCGAGACCGATCTGGACGCGGACACCACCGCGGTGCCGATCGACCAACGTGACGACGAGGTCGCCCGCGAGGATCGCCGCTAGACCGTCGGCGTGCCGAGCAGTTCTCGCACCTCGTCGTCGGTGACCTGATGGAAGTCGGCGAACACCTGGCCGACCGCCTCGAATCCCGGCGGCATCGCCGCGCACACCACGTCGTCGGCCTCCTGGCCGATGTTGCGACAGGCCGACGCGGGTCCGACGGGCACGGCCACCACGATCCGTGCCGGCCCGACACTGCGCACCGCCCGCACCGCGGCCAGCATGCTCGCCCCGGTCGCGATGCCGTCGTCGACGAGGATCACGGTCCTGCCCGCCACTTCCACCGGTGGCCGGCCACCGCGGTAGGCATGTTCGCGGCGAGCCAGTTCCGCCGTCTCCCGTTCGACCGCGGCCTGCAGATCCGCCTCACTGATGCCGAGGCTGCGCACCAGCCGGTCGTTCACGACGATGCCACCGCCGGTGGCGATGGCGCCCATCGCCAACTCCTCCCAGCGGGGCACGCCGAGCTTGCGGACGAGGAAGACGTCGAGCGGCGCCCGCAGCGCCGCTGCCACCTCCCAGCCGACCGGGACGCCGCCGCGCGCGAGACCGAGGACCAGCAGACCGCTCGTGTCGCGGTAACCCGAGAGTTCACGGGCCAGCACGCGCCCGGCCTCCGACCGGTCCCGGAAGGTGCGCCTGTCATCGCGGTGGGCGGCCCTGACACCCATCCCGACGGGGTACCCGTAACGCAAGCCGCCCACCGCGGCTATCCGTGACGCCCTCGGCTACGAATGAGGTTCGGGTCCCGACGCAAGGAGAAGCATGGGCATCGAGTTCGAGAGTGTCGTCGACCATCCGCTGGACGAGGTGTTCGCCTGGCACGGCAGGCCGGGCGCGATGTCCCGGCTGGTACCGCCCTTCGCACCGATGACGGTGGTCGCGGAGACCGACTCGCTGGCCGACGGTCGTGCGGTGCTGGGTCTGCCCGGCGGACTGCGATGGGTGGCACAGCACCAGGCCGACGAGTACGACCCACCGCACCGGTTCGTCGACGTGCTCTCCTCCGACGGTGCGGCGTCGTGGCCGCCGCGGGCGATCGGCTGGTGGCGGCACACGCACGACTTCGCCGCGGAGTCGCCGGAGTCGACGCGCGTGCACGACCGGGTGGACACGACGGTGCCCGGTCGGGCGTTGCGTTCGATGTTCGTCTACCGGCACCGGCAGCTCGCCGACGACCTGGCCGCGCACCGCGACGCCGTGGCGGCGGGCACCGGCGCACTCGTCGTGGCCGTCACCGGCGCATCCGGACTGGTCGGGGCGGCGCTGACCGCGCTGCTGACCTCCGGCGGGCACCGGGTCATCCGGCTCGTGCGCCGCGATCCACGCAGCTCCGACGAACGGCGCTGGGATCCCGAACGCCCGGCCCCCGGACTGCTGAGCGGCGTCGACGCTGTCGTGCACCTGGCCGGTGAGTCCATCGCCGGGCGCTTCACCGCCGCGCACCGGGCGGCGGTGCGCGGCAGCCGGATCGGGCCGACCCGCAGGCTCGCCGAGGCGGCGGGTACCGACGGTGGGCCGCGGGTGTTCGTCAGCGCATCGGCGATCGGCTACTACGGCTTCGACCGGGGCGACGAGGTGCTGACAGAGCAGGCCGCACAGGGCAGCGGCTTCCTGGCCGACGTGGTCGCCGAGTGGGAGGCCGCGACCGCGCCGGCCGCCGACGCGGGGCTGCGGGTGGTCGCCGTGCGGACCGGCATCGTGCAGGCCGCGGCGGGTGGCACGCTGCGGCTTATGCGGCCGCTGTTCGCCGCGGGCCTCGGTGGCCGGCTCGGCAGCGGGCAGCAGTGGCTGTCATGGATCGGCCTGGACGATCTGCTCGACGTCTACTACCGCGCGCTGTGGGACGGCCGGCTCGCCGGCCCGGTCAACGCGGTGGCGCCGGAGCCGGTGCGCAACGTCGACTACACCCGGGCGCTGGCGAAGGTGCTGCACCGGCCGGCGGTGCTGCCGGTGCCGTCACTGGGCCCGCGTGTGCTGCTGGGCGCGCAGGGTGCGCGCGAGCTGGCCGAGGCCGATCAGCGGGTGGCGCCGACCGTGCTGCAGTCTGTGGGGCACAGGTTCCGTCAGCCGCTCGTGGCCGACGCGCTGGCCCATCAGCTCGGACACGGCTGACGCGCCACCCGGTCCAGGAAGCCCCGCACCAGCAGCCTGATCCGGCGCGCGGCGTCGTCGCGCATCTCGGCTGTGCGGGCGAGCAGTTCGTCGTGTCGCAGGCCCGCACCCACGACTTCTCCGTCGCGGTCGTCGGCCAGCCAGCCGGCGAGCAGGCCGGCGTCCAGCTCGGGGTGGAACTGCAACGCCAGTGTGCGGCCGAGGACGAACGCCTGCGACGCCTGCGCGGTGCGGGCGAGTTCGGTGGCGCCCGGAGGCAGCGTCCACCGGTCGAAGTGCCACTGGAACCAGGGCCCGGGCGGCACCACCCCGGTGTCGTCGGTCTCGATCTGGTACCAGCCGATCTCGGGTGCCGTCGACCGGGCGACGGCACCGCCGAAGGTCTGCGCCAGCAGTTGACCGCCGAAGCACACGCCGAGCAGCGCCACCCCGGCGGCCGCGGCGTCACGCATCATCTGCATCTCGGCGTCCACCCAGGTGCGGCGCAGCGCCTCGTCGTAGACCGGCCAGCGCGCGCCGAGCGGCACGACGACGTCGTAGCCGGTCGGATCGGGGAAGGTCACGTCGACCGCCGGGGTGTCCACCCGGTCGGCGGGCACCACCTCGAACGTGTCGATGTCGAAGCCGCTGTCGGCGAACGCCTCGCCGAGGAGGCCCTCGGTCGCCAGATGCTCGTTGTAGAGGAACAACACCTTCGACGCCACGGCAGTCATTATCTCGGCGGCGGCATGGGCGGCGCATCCTCGGGGGCCAGTTCGGCGCCGATCCGGCGGAACAGCGCCTCGGCCTCGTTGGCGTAGTCGCCCTGGTCGTCGAACGCCTCCGGCGCGTAGGTCACCGCGACGGCTACGGCCAGCTTGCGTTCCGGAAGGTAGGCCTCCACCGCCGACGAGCCGGACAGCAACGGGTTCTGCAGCAACCACTCTCCGGAGATCACCACGCCGAGGCCGTAGGTGTAGCCGATGCCCTCTGCGGTGCGGGCGAGGTCGCCGATGGTGGAGGTCTGCACGGCTCCGTGGGTGATGGTCCACGACGGGTTCCAGAACGTCGACTCCTCGTAGAACGGGGTGCCGGCGGGCACACCGAGTGCGGCCCGGCGCTCGGAGCTGAACGCGTGCAGCACCGGGTCGGGGATCTCCGCCGTCAGCGAAGCGGTGGTGCCGGTGAGGCCGAGTGGCTGTAACACATTGTCGGCCAACAGTTCCGGCATACCCCTGCCGGTCGCCTTCTCCAGCGCCATGCCGAGCAGCACGTAGTTGGTGTGGGCGTAGTTCCAGTTGGTGCCCGGTTCGTAGAGCAGCGGCTCGTCGACGGCGTAGCGCAGCAGTTCGTCGGTGGTCCAGGCGCGGAACGGGTTGTCGTAGGCGGCCGCGGTGAAGGCGTCGTTGCCGATGACGTAGTCGCGGTAGCCCGACGTCATCTGGGCGAGCTGGCCGAGTGTGACCGCCTCGGCGTGCGGGACCGCGGGCAACCATGTCGACAGCCTGTCCTCGAGCCGCACCGTGCCGCGGTCGACGAGGATGAGCAACAGTGTGGCGACGTAGGAGATGGCCACGGCGCCGTTGCGGAAGTGCATCTGAGCAGTGGCAGGCACGCCGGTCATGGACTCGCCGAAGGCGTCGGTGACGATCTCTCTGCCGTCCTCGGTCACCCGCACCAGCACCGCCTTGAGGTGGGCCGAGGCGATGGCGTCACGCACGATGGTCCGGATCGCCGCCGCCCTGGAATCCTCTGCGGGCTGCGGAGTCTGGTCGGGCTCGGGTGCGCAGCCCGCGAGCACGGTCAGCGCACACAGGACGGCGAGCGTGCGACGGGCGTGGGTCATGACTGATCCTGGCAGAGTCGGCGAGCCCGGGCGGCGTACTTTGGCGGGCAAGTGGGCATTCCCCCGAGGTGAACGACCTCTCCGAGTGGTTCCTGACGACCGCCGAGCGGAACAACCCCCACTCGGATCTGCCCGCCTGGTGCGCGGGCAGCCTGGTGGAGCCGCTCGTCCACGGCGCGACCTACTTCGACCACCTCGTCACCGAGGTGGAGGCGCTCGGCGAGGGCGACCACGTGTTCTTCACCGACTGGCGCGGTGATCCCGACCAGCTGCTGCGTGACGGCGGTCCGACCATCCGCGAGCTGTTCTGTCACGCCGCCGAGCGCGGCGTCGTCGTCAAGGGGCTGGTGTGGCGGTCGCATATGGACTGGATGCAGTACAGCGAGGAGGAGAACCAGCACCTCGGCGAGGCGATCGAGGCGGCAGGCGGGGAGGTGCTGCTCGACCAGCGGGTGCGCATCGGCGGGTCGCACCACCAGAAGCTGGTGGTCATCCGGCATCCCGGCGAGCCCGAGCGCGACGTCGCCTTCGCCGGCGGCATCGACCTGTGCCATTCCCGCCGCGACGACCGGTCGCACCACGGCGACCCGCAGGCGGTGCAGATGGCGGCCCAGTACGGCGAGCACCCGCCATGGCACGACGTGCAACTGCGGTTGCAGGGCCCCGTGGTGGGCGCGCTGGACGCCACGTTCCGGGAGCGGTGGCACGACCCGGCGCCGCTGGACACCCTGTCACCGGTGGCGTGGGTGATGGACAAGCTGCGCGGCGCCGATCTGAAGCCCGACCCGCTGCCCGAACAGCCGCCGGACCCGCCGCCGTGCGGTCCGCACGCCGTCCAGGTGCTCCGCACGTACCCCGACGCGCACTTCGCTTTCGACTTCGCACCGCGCGGTGAGTTCACCGTGGCCCGCGGCTACACCAAGGCGATCGCGAAGGCCCGTCGCCTGATCTACCTCGAGGACCAGTACCTGTGGTCGCGACAAGTCGCCGACCTGTTCGCCGCCGCCCTGAGTGCCAATCCCGATCTACACCTCATCGCCGTCGTGCCGAGGCACCCCGACGTCGACGGCAAGCTGGCGCTGCCGCCCAACCAGATCGGCCGCCGCGAGGCGATCGATGCGTGCAAGGCCGCCAGCCCAGACCGGGTGCATGTCTTCGACATCGAGAACCACCAGGGCACACCGGTGTACGTGCACGCCAAGGTGTGCGTCATCGACGACGTGTGGGCCTGCGTGGGCAGCGACAACTTCAACCGCCGGTCGTGGACGCACGACAGCGAACTGTCGTGCGCCGTGCTCGACGACACCCGCGACGAGCGGGAGCCCACCGACCCGGCGGGCAGCGGTGACGGCGCCCGCGTGTTCGCCAGGGAACTGCGGCTGGAGCTGATGCGCGAACACCTCGACCGCGACGGTGACGACCGACTCATCGACCCCGCCGACGCCGTACGCGAATTCGTCGCGGCTGCAGAGGCTCTCGACGCGTGGTACGACGGTGGGCAGCGCGGTCCGCGGCCACCGGGCCGGGTGCGCAGCCACCGCGCCGAGAAGCTCGGCCGGCTGACCCGGCTGTGGGCCGGTCCGGCGTACCGGATGTTCTACGACCCCGACGGCCGGTCCTACCGCGCCCGCTTGAAGGGGCGGTACTGAGTCAAGCGCCTTCGGTGTCCGCGTCGGCGAGTCCGGCGAGCACCGCCGGCAGCGGCCCCTCGTGCAGGACCCCGAGTCGTTGGGTCGCGCGGGTCAGCGCGACGTAGAGTTCGGCAGCGCCGCGCGGGCCTTCGGCGAGGATCCGCTCCGGCGCGACCACGAGGACGGCGTCGAATTCGAGGCCCTTGGTCTCCGACGGCGGCACCGTGCCCGGCACGCCGGGCGGGCCGATCACCACGCTGGTGCCCTCGCGCGCGGCCTCGTCCCGCTCGAAATCGCCGATGGCCTCGGCGAGGTCGGTGTCGCCGACACGACGGGACCAGGGTCGGAAGCCGTTGGCGCGCACCGAATCCGGTGGCCGCACGCCCGGTGCGAACTCGGCGAGCAGCGCGGCGGCGACGGCCATGATCTCGGCGGGCGTGCGGTAGTTCACCGACAGCGAGCGGTACACCCATCGGCCCGGCACATGCGGATCGAGCATCTCCGCCCACGATGTCGCCCCTGCCGCCGAGCGACGCTGGGCGAGGTCGCCGACCACCGTGAACGACCGGGCCGGGCAACGCCGCATCAGCACCCGCCAGTCCATCTCGGACAGTTCCTGCGCTTCGTCGACGACGACGTGGCCGTAGGTCCAGTCGCGGTCGGCGGCAGCGCGTTCGGCGACGTCTCGGATGTCGCGTTGTTCGAAGCGCTGCGCAAGGTCCTCGGCGCCGATCACGTCGCTCGCGAGCAGATGGTCTTCGTCGTCCATCATGTCCTCGCGCGCGAGCATCATGTCCAGAACCCCTGCGGCATAGTCTGCTTCGGCCTGTCGCTCTTTCTCCGCGGCCTGGTCGGCCGCCCGGTCGCGGCCCAGCAGGTCGACCAGTTCGTCGAGCAGCGGCACGTCCGAGACGGTCCAGGCGCCGCCGTCGGCGCGCCGGAGCAGTCGGTCGGCGCCGGCCGCGTCCAGCCGCTCGGGGGATTCGTACAGCGACTTCAGCAGTGCCTCAGGGGTCAACAGCGGCCACAATGCGTCGAGCGCGGCGATGAACTGCGCGTTGTCCCTGAGCTCGCGGAGTAGGCCCTTCCGCATCTCTTCCCACGCGCCGCGGTCGTCACGGGTGAGCCACCCTCGCCCGATGCGGGCGATCGCCCGTTCGGTGAGCACGTACTCGACGATCTCGCGGAATTTCGTTCGCGCCTCGTTGTGCGGCAGACCGGTCGACCGGGCTTCCTCCCGAGCCCACTCGGCGGTCTCGGCGTCGATGCGCACCGTGACGTCGGTGAGTCCGATGGTCAGCGGTTCGCCGGGGACGCGCTGCCGGTCGGCGACGGCCGCGGCCAGCACGTCGAGGATCGCCAGAGAACCCTTGAGCCGGGCCACGTCCGGGGCGTCCTCCGCGGTCACCCGCAACCCGGGCACGAAATCGCCGGGGGTCGTGAACACCACGTCCGATTCGCCGAGGGACGGCAGCACACGGCCGATGTGCTCGAGGAACGCCGGACTCGGCCCGACGACGAGGATGCCGTGGCGCTCCATGCGCTTGCGCTGGGTGTAGAGCAGGTAGGCGACTCGGTGCAGCGCCACGACCGTCTTGCCGGTGCCGGGACCGCCCTCGATCACCGTCACTCCCGGATGGTCGAGCCGGATGATCGCGTCCTGCTCGGCCTGGATCGTGGCGACGATGTCGCGCATGCCCTCGCCGCGCGGCGCGTTGACGGCGGCGAGCAGCGCGGCGTCGCCGCGTTCCTCACCGATCTGGCCGAAGATCTCGTCGGTGAAGTCGAGCAGCTGCCGGCCGCGAGTGTGGAACTGCCTGCGGCGGCGCATGCCTTCCGGATGCGCGCCGGTGGCCGTGTAGAAGGCCCGCGCCGCGGGGGCGCGCCAGTCCAGCAGCTTGGTCTCGTACCCGTTGTCCTCGTCGAGGAGCCCGATGCGGCCGATGTAGCAGCGTTCGCCCGACACGGAGTCCAGGCGGCCGAAGCACAGGCCGTGGTCGGCCACATCCAGGCGCGCCATCTGCTTGGCGAGCGCATGCACCTCCGCGTCGCGCGCCACCAGCGTCCCGCCGTCCATCTTGTCGATGGGACCGCGTAGCGCCTCCTGGTAGCGGCGTTTGGCCCGGTCGCGTTCCGTGTCCAGGCGGGCGTACAGGTCGGCGACATAGTCGCGCTCGGCCTGCAGTTCGTCGTCGTACGCCAGATCCCTCACTACCTCTGCTGTCTCCTTCGTCGAACTCGTGGAGCAGCGAGTGTGCGCCATGACCCCGGCCTTGCGGCAAGCCCCCCGGTGCCGGATACCCTGAGAAGGGCAGGGACGTTCGTCCCGCCTTCTGTCTCCCAGTCGAGACACTCACAGTAGTCGCCTTCGCGAGCCCGGCTTGTCAGACCGTTTCAGTACACTCGAACACATGTTCGAGTCGGCGTCGACGGGTGAGGTGGTCGCGGTGATCACCGATGCCTATCGGGAGGAGTCGAGGCTGGTGGGGCGGCGGTTGGCGGCGATCGCGGAGCTGCTGAGCCGGCGCACCTGGGAGGCTGAAGCCGAGGACCCGGACTGCGGCTACATGATCGTCACCGGGCTGCAGCGCACCAGTGCGGAGGTGGCCGCGGCGATGAATCTGTCGGCGGCGGCGGCCAGTGTGATGGTGTCGCAGGCCGATGCGTTGGACAGCCGGCTGCCGAAGGTGGCCGCGGTGCTGGCTCGCGGTGACATCGACTGGCGCACCGTGCAGATCATCGTGTCGCGCAGTGAGCTGGTCAGTGATCGCAGGATCATCGCGGCCCTGGATTCGCAGTTGGCCGAGCGGGTGTCGCGGTGGCAGTCCTGGTCGCGTAAGCGGGTGATCGATGCGGTGGACGCCGCGGTGCGCACATTGGATCGCGATGCGGTCAAGGAGCGGGAGCGCGCCGAAGACCGCCGGCACATGGACGTGATCGCGGTGGGTGACGGTACGGCCAAGGTCGACGGTGTGGTGGACGCCGAGACTGCGGTGATCTTCGACCGGACGTTGGGCGAGCTCGCGACCGGGGTGTGCCGCGAGGATCCGCGGACCCTCGCTCAGCGCCGCGCGGACGCGGTGGCCGCGATGGCGCAGGGACGGCCACTGGCCTGCCGGTGTGCGGCGTGTGCCCCCCGCCCGGTGACACCCGCTGCGGGTGAGCCGGCTCCCGCGCCGGCCGACGACACAGGTGACAAGACCACCGCCGACAACGCGGCTGACACGAGGGACGTCCAGACCGCCGCTGACACCGGGGAGGTCGAGGCGTGTGCCGCGCCCTCGGCGCCCTCGCCGCCTCCACCCCCGCCGCCCGCGCCGTCGGGCAAGTTCGTGATCAACGTGATCGCCGATCAATCCACTGTGGTGGGTACCGGTAACCGGCCGGGCTATCTGGAGGGTTTCGGGGTGATCGACGCCGATCTGGTGCGCCAATTGGCTCAGGGAGCGACGCTGCGGCCGCTGAACCCGCCGGTCGTCACCGCCGAGCAGGCGTTGCGGTACCAGCCGACCGCGGCGGTGGAACGCTTCGTGCGGATGCGGGACCTGACTTGTCGCTTCCCCGGCTGTGACCGGCCCGCCCAACGCTGCGACATCGACCACACCATTGCGTTCAACCATGTCGACCCGCGGGCGGGCGGCAAGACCGTGCCCGAGAACCTCAAATGCCTGTGCCGTCAACATCATCGAGCCAAGACGTTCGTGCAGGGATGGCGTGACCTGCAGTTGCCCGACGGCACGGTGGTGTGGACGACTCCCGACGGGCGCCAGCTGCGCACCGTGCCCGGGGGCGTCGAGTTGTTCCCCGCACTGGCCGGTCGTCCGTGCGCGGCACCCGCACCCGCGCGCTGTAACCCCTTACGTAGACGCGCAACCCGCATCGAGCGCCGCCGCGCCAAGAACCGCGCACTGCGCCCGATCAATCAAGCCCACCGCACCCTGGAGCGGGCCCGCCGCCGCGAGATCGAAGCCCGCAAGGACCGCAACCGCCACCGCACCATGCTGATGCTGTTCAAAGGCGGCCGACCCACCAAAGGCCCGTTCATGCGCTGGGTCAACGAACCCTACGAATCGGAAGTGCTGCCACCGGACTGGCGACCCCCGCCCGACCCACCACCGCAACCCGACGAACCGCCGTTCTGACTATCTGCCAGAGCGGTAGCGGCCGTCGAGGAGCGAGTTTGCTCGGTGATGGGATCGCGTCGTACCGGCCAAGTCGCGGCGTTTCGCTGCGCTGCCATCGACTCCATGCCACGCCCAACTGATGAGCGGCGCCACACTTCGCCAAGATCACTTACATGCAAAGGAGATCAACCGTGGCCGGTCATTGCTACTGAGGAATCAGCAAGCATAGAATGCGGCCACAGATAAGCGGCTGAGCACCTCGTGACGGGGACCTGTGCGCGGCGGGGATATGGGGACTTTTTCATGGGGCAGCACAGCGCGGTCAATGCCGCGACTCACCGGACGATCTTCACCGGGCAGGCGGCGGGGGCCGCGAACTACGTAGGTCGTGTCGGTGCGCTCGCGGTGGCGTTGGGGATCGGTGCCGCAGCGGCCGGAGGCGGAGTCGCGAGTGCCGACGACTCCACCGGAACCGATTCTCAAAGCAGCAGCGGCGCCAAACAAGCTGCGGCTGACGACAAGTCAACCGATGAGTCCGCTGACGGCGCCAAGGCGGGCCGGGCATCCGACGGCGTGAAGCTGACCAAGCCCCGCTCTCCGAGGCTGCCGAGGTTGCAGCAGAGCGATGGTGGGCGCGGTACCGCCGCCGCACGCCGGGCCGCTCGGTCCGACGACACGAAAATCAGCACCGCGACGGCGGACCGGACCGGCAGCGCCGACGGGGCCACGAAGAGTGAGCAGGCCGCAGAAGCGGGGGAGCGCGCGCCGTTCTCCGAACGACTCTCCGCGGCGATTCGCGCTCTGGTGCCCGCTGAGATCTCCAGACCGGCCGATCCCTTCGACGGCTCCAGCCCGACCTCCGGGGGAGACGACACGAAGGTCGACTCACGGACCCGTGCGCCCGCCCGGCCTCAGAACACCCGCACGCTGTCCGACCGGGTCCGCACCGTGGTCCAGGACAGTGCCACTGCCGAGCAGGCCGGCAGAACTCCCGTCGACGCGCCCACGGCCCCCGGCCCTGCCGCATCCGTCTCTGCCGCAGGCCTGACCGTGCAACGCGTCGTCACCGAATCGGTCGCTTTCACAACCGAAATCACGACACCTCGCTCCGTTGCGCCGCCGGCGCGGCAGGTCGCCACGGCGGTCTCGAGCCTGCTCGCCGCGGTCGGCCTCACCTCTCCTGCCGGCGCACGCACCGGCGACCTACCGGCAGCGCCGAACCTGGCGATGCTGGGCGTGCTGCAGATGCTGCGCCGCGAGACCGAGAACGCGCTGCTGACGAACGCATCCACGGTCGCGCCGAACACCGTGGCACCGCGAAGCCTCGTCACCGCAGCCGCCGCGACCACAGTGGTGACACCCCAACCCGGTGACTACGTCCCGACCGCCCACGGGAACATCGGCACCTGGATGCTGAAGTCCAACGGGCAGATCGCCAACTATGGCGGAGCGACCGACGGTGGCCGGCCACTGCTGGAGCCCGTCAACGTCATCATCATCGACGACACGTCCACCACCCCCCAGGAGTCCACCCGCAGACTCAACCGGGCGCTGGCCGTCTCCGGCTACCCGGTCGAGACCCCGCACAGCACCGGCTACAAGGGCCTCATCAGCGGGCAGACCTACGGGCAGCAGCCCAGCGGGTTCCTGCAGGCCTACGGAAACGGTGGGTCCCCGAACGTCCACGGCCGGATGTTCGGACCCGCCCCCGACGCCGACGGCCAAGGCTATGTCTGGACCGGCGCGTTCAGCACCCAGGGCACCACGCACGGCTACCTGTCCTTCGACTCGGCACGTGACGATCTCGCGCAGTCGCTCATCGACAGCGGCGCCGCGGAGCAGGTCGACGTCGTCGACATGGGCAACGGCGGGATCACCGGCGACCACGACGGCACGGCCATCGTCCTCCGGTTGAAGGACACGCTGCCCAACACCGCACCCGTCGCCACCGTGACGAAGAACGCACCGAGCACGACGACCGGCACGGTCACGGGCAAGGTGACGGCGGTCGACGCCGAGAAGGACAAGTTCACCTACGCGGGCTCGACCACCGACCAGGGCACCGTCACGGTGACGTCGACGGGGTCGTGGACGTACACGCCCACTGCCGCCGCCCGCCACGCCGCCGCCAAGACCGGCGCACCGGATGCCGCCAAGACCGACACCTTCACCATCACCGTCACCGACGAGTACGGCGGCGTGGATGTCGAACAGGTCACCGTGAACATCGTTCCGAAGAACACTGCGCCGTCGTCGGTCAGGGCCACCGTGAACAAGGCGGACCCGGTGGGCGGAACGGCCACCGGCAAGGTCGCGGTCACCGACGCCGACGGCGACACGATCACCTACACCGCAAGCCAGCCCGCGAACGGGTCGGTGGTCTTCGCCCCGGACGGGACATTCGTCTACACCCCGACCGACGCCGCGCGGGAGCGGGCGCGGGCCACCTCGATCACCGACACCGACAAGTTCACCGTAACCGTCGACGACGGACACGGCGGCATCAAGACGGTCACCGTGACCACGGCGATCGCTCCGAGGGACTCGGCCCCGATCGCGAACGAACCGACCATCGGTGCTCCCGCAACGGGCACCGGCGCCATCAAGGGATCGGTCACGGCCTCGGACCCCGACGGCGACACCTTCACCTTCTCCGGACCCACCAGGACCACCTACGGCACCGTGTACGTGACGAGGAGTGGCACCTGGACCTACACGCCGTCGGCGGCCGGACGCCGTGCCGCCGCGACGACGCCAGGGTTGACCGACACCTTCGAGGTCACGGTGACCGACAAGTACGGGGCCGCTACCAAGGTCCCGATCACGGTGTCGGTTCTGCCGACCGCCGTCTAGCCGCGGGCGCGGTAGCGGCGCTCCGGTCGGCCGACGCCGTACTGCAGCCGGAGTTCGAGTGCGCCGGTGCTCAGGTAGTGCTCGAGGTACCGGCGCGCGCTGACCCGCGAGATCCCGATCAGCTCGGCACATTCGGCCGCCGACACCTCACCGGCGTCGCGGACGGCGTCGAGCACCAGCCTGCCGGTCTCGACGCCCAGCCCCTTGGGCAGTGCCTCGGCCGAGGTCGCCGGCCGGCCGAAGAGCGCGTCGATCAGCGACTGGTCGGCGCCGCGGTCGGATTCGAGGGCATCGGCCCGTGCGGCGAACGCCTCGAGCTTGGCCCGCAGCTGCGCGAACTCGAACGGCTTGATCAGGTAGTCGGCGGCCCCGCCGTCCAATGCGCCACTGACAGTGTCCAGTTCGCGCGCGGCGGTGATCATGATGACGCCCACCCGGTCACCTGCCGAGCGCAACTGGTGCAGCACCTCCAGCCCCGTCATGTCGGGCAGGTACACGTCGAGCAGGATCAGGTGCGGTCTCAGGTCGCGTGCGGCGACGAGCGCCTCGCCTCCCGTGCGCGCAACGCCGACGGCCCGGAATCCGTCCACCCGGTCGACGAACCGGCGGTGGATGTCGGCCACCATGAAGTCGTCGTCGACCACCAGCACGTCACGCACGGGCCAGCACCCCCGGCAGCCTGGCGACGAACGTCGCCCCGCCGCCCGGCCGATCGGTCACCTCGACACTGCCGCCGTGCTGCGCGGTCACCAGCCGCACCAGCGCCAGGCCGATGCCGCGACCACCGGGCACATCCGATTTCGACGTCACGCCGCGAGCGAAGATCGCCTCCCGGAGATGTTCGGGTACACCGGGACCCGAATCCGACACCGACACCTCCAGCCCGGTGGAGTCTGCGATCGCCACCACCACCCGCGCCACACCCGAACCCACCGACACGTCCACTGCGTTGTCGATGAGGTTGCCCAACAACGTGATCACGTCGGTGGCCAACGCCGGGTCGAGCGCGCCGAGGTGCGAGTCCGGGTCGATGTGCAACGCCACTCCGCTCTCGGCGGCCAGCGTGGTCTTGGCGATCAGCAGCGCCGCCACCGCCGGATCGGAGATGCGCCGGGTCACCGCGTCGCTGATCTCGGCGCGCCTGCGGGTGAGGTCGCCGACCAGGTCGCGCACGGCGTCGTATTCACCGAGCTGAACCAGGCCGGAGATGGTGTGCAACTGGTTGGCGAACTCGTGGGTCTGGGCCCTCAAGGTGTCGGTCACGCTCTTGTGCGACGACAGCTGTGCCTGCAGTGCGGCCAGTTCGGTGCTGTCGCGCATCGTGGTCACCGTACCGATCCGCCGGCCGGCACTGGTGGTCGCGCGCCGGTTCAGGGCCAGCACCCGGGTCCGGGTGGCGATCACCACGTCACGGCGATCCTCGCCGGAGAGCAGGAACTCCACCACCGCCGGATCCAGCCCCACCTCGTCCACGCGGCGACCGACCGCCGTGCCCGCCACGCCGAGCAGTTCCTGTGCGCTGTCGTTCAGCAGCGTGATGCCGCCCTCGTTGTTGACCGCCACCACGCCCTCACGGATGCTGTGCAGCAACGCTTCCCGATGGTCGGCCAGCCCGGCGATCTCGGCGACCTCGAGGCCGCCGGTGTGCCGTTTGATACGCCGCGACAGCAGCCACGACGCGAGCATGCCCAACGCCGCGCCGATACCGAGGTAGAACAACAGCCGTTCGCCGGCTCCGCTCACCAGCCCCCACACCGACGGGTAGGGCTCACTCACCGATGCGATCGCCAGCACCTCACCGCTGCTGGACAGCAGCGGTACCTGACCGATGAGGTTGTGCACCCCGTCGATGTCACCGTCGCCGAACCACGCCCGTCCCTCGTCGGCCCGGGTCAGCCCGAGATCTGTCTGGCGGCCCACCCGGGACGGGTCAGATGACGCCCGCACCACCCCGGCCGGGTCGATGATCTCGGCCAGCCCGGCGCCCGACAGCGCGACGGCGCGGTCGACCTCCGGCGCGAGGGTCTGTGCGGCCGCGGGATCGTCGTAGCGGTCGCGCACCACCGGTGTCGACGCCACGTTCTCGGCCACGGCGATCAACCGCTGCCCCCGCACGTCGCGGAACTCCCGCGTCGACTCCGCTACGGAGAAGCCGGCCACCGCCAGCAGCACCACCGCGACCACCAGCAGCTGGAATGCCAGGAACTGTCCGGCGAGGCTGCGCCCGGACAGCGCCCGGATGACCGGCGCCCACCGCGAGTGGTCCGTGTTCTTAATGACCAAATCTTCCTTTGCGTTCGAATCAGTGACGCACATCACTGACGGGGTCCAGTATTGCTGAGCATCACACCGCTGCCGATTGGGGACGACTGTGCAGAGAATCCTGGCCGCACTACCGAGGGCGCTGGGCCTCGCGCTCACCGCGCTCCTGGTGCTGACGGCCTGTGGCGTCACGCGCGGCGACGGGAACGAGGAGTTCCACCGGCTCCGGATGATGGTCCCCAACAGCCCCGGCGGCGGCTATGACCTGACCGCGCGCACCGCGGTGAAGATCATGGAGGACGACGACATCACCGGGCGCATCGAGGTGTTCAACGTGATCGGCGCCGGCGGCACCGTCGCGATGGCCCGGCTGATGAACGAGAAGGGCAACAACGACCTCATGATGACCATGGGGCTCGGTGTCGTCGGCGCCACGTACACCAACGGCTCGAAGATCAAGGCGTCCGACGCGACGGCGCTGGCCAAGCTGATCGAGGACCCCGGCGCGATCTTCGTGCCCGCCGATTCGCCGTTCAAGACGATCCAGGACTTCGTCGCGGCATGGAAGAAGGATCCGTCGAAGGTCACCATCGGCGGCGGATCCTCGCCGGGCGGACCGGATCACCTGTTCCCGATGGAGACCGCCGAGGCCGTCGGCGTCGACCCCAAGTCGGTCAACTTCGTGACCTACGACGGCGGCGGTGACCTACTGACGGCGCTGCTGGGCAACAAGATCACCGCGGGCACGTCGAGCCCGGGTGAGCTCATCGACCAGATCGAGGCCGGCCAGTTGCGGGTGCTCGCGGTGTCGAGCGACGAGCGCGTCGAAGGCATCGACGCACCGACACTCAAGGAGTCCGGCATCGACCTGACCTTCGCCAACTGGCGCGGAGTCCTTGCTCCGCCAGGCATTTCCGACGATGCCAAGCAGAAGATGATCAAGGTGCTCGAGGAGTTGCACGCCTCACAGGGCTGGAAGGACGCCCTGGTGAAGAACGGCTGGACCGACGCGTTCGTGACCGGGCCTGCGTTCGAGCAGTTCCTCGTGGACCAGGACAACCGGGTCTCCTCGACCCTGACCGAACTGGGGCTGCTGTGACCACCACCGAGAGGCCGGAACCGCCGGCCCAGGAACCACCGGACCGGGAACCGGTCCTCGACGAGAAGCGGATCGACAAGGCGCAGTACCTCGTCTGCGCGGTGCTCGTCGCGGTGGGCGCCTTCCTCATCTACGGCGCGCTGGCGCTGGAGCCCGGATTCGCCAAGGTCGACCCGGTCGGCCCCAAGGCCTTCCCGATGGTCATCGGCATCGTGCTGATCGTGCTCGCCGTCATCCTCGCGGTGGCGATACCGCGCGGATCGGTCGGTGAGGCCGATGCCGGTGAGGACGTCGACCCGGACGCGCCCAGCGACTGGCGCACCGTCGGGATGCTCGTCGGCGTGTTCGTCGCCGTCATCCTGCTGGTCGAACCGCTCGGCTGGGTGATCACCAGCACGCTGCTGTTCGCCGGTGCGGCAACGATTCTCGGCAACCGGCACTACGTGCGCAATCTCGCCATCGGGGTGGTGCTCGCGCTCGTGAGCTTCTACGCCTTCTATTCCGGGCTCGGGATCCCGCTGCCCGCAGGCATTCTGGACGGGATCCTGTAGATGAACAACTTCGACTGGCTGCTCCAGGGATTCGCCGAGGCGGCGACCCCGATGAACCTGCTGTACGCGGTCATCGGCGTGCTGCTGGGCACCGCGGTGGGCGTGCTGCCCGGCATCGGGCCCGCGATGACGGTCGCGCTGCTGCTTCCCGTCACCTACAACGTCAGCCCCAGCGCGGCGTTCATCATGTTCGCCGGCATCTTCTACGGCGGCATGTACGGCGGTTCCACCACCTCGATCCTGCTGAACACCCCGGGCGAATCGTCCTCGGTGATCACCGCGATCGAGGGCAACAAGATGGCCAAGGCGGGGCGCGCCGCACAGGCCCTGGCGACCGCGGCCATCGGGTCGTTCGTCGCGGGCGCGATCGGCACCGCCCTGCTGGCGACCTTCGCACCGCCGATCTCGCGGTTCGCGGTGTCGCTGGGGGCCCCGTCCTATCTGGCCATCATGATCTTCGCGCTCGTCGCGGTCACCGCGGTGCTCGGCGCCTCCAAACTGCGCGGCGCCATCTCGCTGTTCCTGGGTCTCGGGATCGGCGTGGTCGGCATCGACTTCCTCACCGGCCAGCCGCGCGCGACGTTCGGGCTGCCACAGCTCTCCGACGGCATCGACATCGTCGTCATCGCGGTGGCCATCTTCGCGGTCGGCGAGGCGCTGTGGGTCGCCGCACACCTCCGGCGCCGCCCCGCCGAGGTGATCCCGGTGGGCCGTCCCTGGATGGGACGTGACGACTTCCGGCGGTCGTGGAAGCCGTGGCTGCGCGGCACCGCCTACGGATTCCCATTCGGCGCACTGCCCGCCGGCGGCGCCGAGCTGCCGACGTTCCTGTCCTACATCACCGAGAAGCGGCTCTCGAATCACAAGGAGGAGTTCGGCAAGGGCGCCATCGAAGGTGTCGCCGGGCCGGAGGCCGCCAACAACGCCTCGGCCGCGGGCACGCTGGTGCCGATGCTGTCGCTCGGTCTGCCCACCAACGCCACCGCGGCCGTCATGCTGACCGCCTTCGTGTCGTACGGGATCCAGCCCGGCCCGACGCTCTTCGACAAGGAGCCGTTGCTGATCTGGACGCTGATCGCCAGCCTCTTCATCGGCAACCTGCTGCTGCTGCTGATCAACCTGCCGCTGGCGCCGCTGTGGGCGAAGCTGCTGCGCACACCCCGGCCCTACCTGTACGCCGGCATCCTGTTCTTCGCGACGCTCGGTGCGCTTGCGGTGAACGTGCAGCCGCTCGACCTGGCGCTGCTGCTGGTGTTCGGCCTGCTCGGCCTGATGATGCGGCGCTTCGGCCTGCCCGTGCTGCCGCTGATCATCGGGGTGATCCTCGGGCCGCGCGTGGAACGTCAACTCCGTCAGAGTCTTCAGCTCGGCGGCGGCGACTGGTCGAGCCTGTTCACCGAGCCGGTGGCGATCATCACCTACATCCTGATGGCGATCCTGCTCGTCATGCCGCTGATCCTGAAGTTGATGCACCGCAGTGAGGAGTCCCTGTTGATCGTCGAGGACGACGCGGACCAGAAGGCGAAGGCGGCCCAGTCATGACCGACGAGCGCTTGCGCGCGGGGGCACCTCCCGCCCGAAGGGCAGGGGGAGAGAATCAATGATCGTGGTTGGATACTCGGCCGACGAGTTCGGCCGCGCCGCACTCGAACACGGCATCACCGAGGCCAAGCGCCGAGACACCGGCCTGCTGGTGATCAACGCCACCTCCGGCGAGTCCTACGTCGACAAGCGCTTCGCCCAGGAGAGCGAGGTGCACGACGTCGAGGCGAGGCTGACCGACTGCGGGGTGCCGTTCGAGCTCAGCCAGCCCGTCGGTGTGGACGCCGCCGAGGAACTGGTCCGTGCGATGGACCGCGACGAGGCCGAACTGCTCGTCATCGGGCTCCGGCACCGCAACCCGGTGGGCAAGCTGCTGATGGGCAGTGTGGCGCAACGGGTCCTGCTGGAGTGCCCGAAGCCGGTGCTGGCGGTCAAGCCCGCGGAAGGCTGAGCCGTCACCACTGTGCCAGGACCTTGTCTCCGATCAGATCGGCGATCCTCACCGCCGAGTCCGCGGGGTCGGCGCTGCACGTGTTGACGTCGATGATGACGTTGTTGCGCAGGGCCAACGCCCGGCCGCACCCCCAACCCGGTGCGGCGGCTTCCTGCTGAACGACGTTGGTGCTCAGGATGTCGTCGTCGGTCCTGAGTTCTCCGACATCCCAGCGTGACCCGCTCTGGGTGTGCACGTAGTGGTGGCAGTTCGGCCACTGGTCGACCGATGTCTCGAAGAAGGCGGCGGCCTTCTCGAGGTAGGGGAACTGCACCACTGCCTGCTTGAGGTAGTGGGTGAAATCGTCACCGTTGTTGAGGCTCTGATCGCGTATGGCCTGGAAGTCGCTGCCCGCGTACACCAGCGCCTCCGCGGCGCCGTCGATGGCGAGACACTCCGCGGGTGCCATGATCGCGCTGTTGTCGGACATCGCGGTCTGAGATTCGGTGACCATCATGCCGGGCGATCCCATCGCGGCGGCCGCCTCCTCCGGTGTGAGAAGCAGTCCCGCCAACTCACGCTCGACGAGGGGACGCGGAATGGCGAAACGGGCGCTCGTCGGCGCGGCGGACGTGGCATTGCTCGTCGTGGTGCATCCGGCGACGAGCAGGCAGATGCCCAAGAGCACCGTGCATACCTTCGAATGACGCATACATGCATGGTGAGGCAGGGCAGGCGGCAACGAAGCGATGTGGACCGCGAGCCATGGTCACGATGCACCGCAAACCTGATAACGAAATCGTGTACCGTCTCCGCCCGGACAGCTGCCCGCGAGCCGGACTAGACGAGATCCATCTCGGCCGGCCCCGCGCCCCCGATGGCCTGCGAGATGAAGCTCTTGGTGGTCAACGGCCCGCCGAACTGCTGCAGCAGTCCGCCGCCGTCGTTGCGGCCCAGATCGAGCGCCTCGAATCCGAGGTCGGAGATCAGCTCGGCCACAGTGGCGTTCGCCTCCGGGTGGTTGCCGGACACGAACAGCACGCGGCGGCCGCCGTGGCCGTCGCCGGGTTCGCGCGCCAGCACCTTGGCCCAGGTGTGGCCGAAGGCCTTGACCACCCTGGCACCGGTGGCCCACTCCTCGACGACGTCGGACGACGCCCGCCCGCCGAGGTCGGCGGGGGAGAAGTCGCGGTAGTCGATGGCATTGGTGGCGTCGACGATGATGCGGTCCTGCCAATCCGGCACCGAGCCGACCAGTCCCTGCACCGCCTCGAACGGGACGGCGAGGATGACGACGTCGGCCGCCAGCGCGTCGGACACCTCGGACGGGATGACGTTCGGTCCGATCGCGTCCGCGACGCCGCGGACCGCCTCGATGCCGCGTGAGGCGGCCAGTCCGACGTCGGTGCCGGTACGGGCGAAATGCCCTGCGACGGCCGTGCCGATGTTTCCCGCTCCGATGATCGCGTAACTCATGACGTGCTCCTTCAGCCTGGCCGGATTGCGTGATATGTCACCGAACTGTGCCGGCCGGCCGGGTATTCCCGCGGGGATCAGAGCGTGATGCGGATGGTTCCGTCGACGGCCTCGACGGGGAAGCTGCGCACCGACATGTCGGCGCCGGCGGCCTCGCGCCCGTCGCAGAGATCGAAGGTGTGCCCGTGCAGCGGGCAGACCACGACGCGGTCGTCGGCGAGTCCGTCGGCCAGCGGTCCGCCGCGGTGCGGGCACACCGCGCCGATCGCCCGCAGCGTGCCGTCGCGCAGCCGGAACACCGCGATCTGCTCGCCGCGCACCGAGTACGTGCGTCCCTCGCCGACCGGTACCTCGTCCAGCGAGCCGATGTCGACGCTCATCGCAGTCCTCGGCTCTTCGCGCAAGCGCTCATCGCAGTCCTCGGCTCTTCACGCAAGCGCTCATCGCAGTCCTCGGCTCTTCGCGCAAGCGCTCATCGCACCGGCACCAGGGGAAGCGGCAGCAGCGGCAGCGACGGCCGGAACTGTCCTTCGGTCACCGGGTCCTGTCCGTCCCGCCACGGGTCGCGGTAGGCGTCCACCGACTTCTGCATCCTCTCGTCCAGTCCCGCCGCGATGCCCTCGGCGTCGTCCACCACCACCGCCCGCAGGTGCTCGATGCCCACCCTCGGCACGAACGCGTAGGTGCGCTCCAGCCAGTTCGCGTTCTCCCGGTAGTACTGCAGGAAGCGTCCGGTCAGGGTGATCACCGTCTGCGGGTCGTCGACGGTCGCCAGCAGGTCGCCCTTGCGGATGTGCGCACCCGCCGCCCCGCCGACGTAAATCTCCCACCGGCCGCCGTCCACCGCCACCACGCCGAGGTCCTTGCACAACGCCTCCGCGCAGTTGCGCGGGCATCCGGTGACGGCCAGTTTCATCTTCGCGGGGCTCGCCAGACCCTGGAAGCGCTCCTCGATCGCGATGCCCAGCGCCGTCGAGTCGCCCAGCCCGAAGCGGCAGAAGTCGCTGCCGACACAGGTTTTGACGGTCCGGAAGCTCTTGCCGTACGCGTAGCCCGACGGCATGTCGAGATCCGCCCACACCGCGGGCAGATCCTCCTTGCGTATCCCGAGCAGGTCGATGCGCTGGCCACCGGTCAGCTTGATCATCGGAATCGCGTACTTCTCCGCGACGTCGGCGATCGTGCGCAGCTGCGCGACGTCGGTCACGCCGCCCTTCATCTGCGGCACCACCGAGAACGTGCCGTCGCGCTGAATGTTGGCGTGCACCCGGTCGTTGATGAACCGGGCGTCGCGCTCGTCGACGTACTCGTCGGCCCACATCGTCTCCAGCAGCGACGCCAGCGCCATCTTCGACCCCGCGTCCTCGCGCCCGTCGGGCGCCAGCGCGGCGAACACCGAAGACACCGAATGGAGTTCGAGCTCGCGGATGTGGCGCATCAGCGTCGGCTTGTCGTAGGGCACCCCGGGCACGTACCACGACGCCGACGGGTCCTCACTGACCGCGCCGCCTGCCGCCCATTCGACGACCTGGCCCACCAGCTCCTTACACGAGCCGCAGCCCTTGCCCGCCTTCGTCTTCGCCATCACGCCCGAAACCGACGTCTCGCCGCCGCGGACACAGCCGACCAGCGCGCCCTTGCTGACCCCGTTGCAGTTGCAGATCTGGGCGTCGTCGGCGAGCTCGGCGACGCCCACCGCGACGTCGGGGGTGCCGATGTCGAACATCAGCGACACCCGCTCGTCGGGGAGCGGCAACCCGCTGTCGAAGGCCTGGGTGAGGAACGACACCTTGCTGACGTCGCCGAGAAGGGTGGCGCCCACCAGCTTCCCGTCCCGGATGACGATCGTCTTGTAGACCCCGTGCCGGGGCTCGGAGTACTGGACGAATTCGTCGTCGGGCTGCTCCGGCGCCTTGAGGCCCATCGACGCCACGTCGACGCCGGCCACCTTGAGCTTGGTCGCGGTGCGCGACCCGTGGTACGCCGCCGCCGGGTTCGACCCGGTCAGCTGGTCGGCCAGCACCCCGGCCTGCTCCCACAGCGGAGCCACCAGCCCGTACACCTGGCCGCGGTGCTGGGCGCACTCGCCGACGACGTAGATGTGCCCGTCGTCGACCGAGCGCATGTGATCGTCGACAACGATCGCGCGTTCGACGGTCAGCCCGGCCCGTTGCGCCAGGCCGACATTGGGCCGGATGCCCGCCGCGATCACCAGCATGTCGCAGTCGATGGTCGACCCGTCGGAGAACACGATCCCGGACAGTCTGGCGGAGTCGTCGGTGAGCACCTCGGTGGTGCGCTTCTCGGTGTGCACGGTGATGCCGAGTGCCTCCACCGACCGCCGAAGGATGGCGCCCGCCGTGACGTCGAGTTGCGCGTTCATCAGCACCGGGCCCGCATGCACGACATCCACTGCCAGACCACGGTTCTGCAGCCCGCGAGCGGCCTCGAGACCCAGTAGGCCGCCGCCGATCACCACGGCCCTGGTGCGGTGCTGCGCCTCGTCGATCATGCCCATGCAGTCGTCGAGGGTGCGGAACCCGAACACCCCGTCGGTCAGCGTCGTGTCGTCGGCCCACAGCCCCGCCATGGGTGGGAAGAACGACCGGCTGCCGGTGGCGAGCACCAGATCGTCGTAGTGCAACACGGTGCCGTCGTCGGCGTACACCAGGCGGGCGAACCGGTCGATGCGGACCACCCGCACCCCGGCCCGGAGTTCGATGCCGTTGTCGGCGTACCAGTCCAGCGCGTTGAGGTAGATCTCCCCGGCGTCGGCCTCGACGTCCTGGCTGCCCGCCAGCACGTTCGACAGCAGGATCCGGTTGTAGTTGCCGTACGGTTCGTCGCCGAAGACGGTGATGTCGAACATCTCACCGCCACCCCTGGCGAGGATCTCCTCGATGGCGCGCACGCCCGCCATGCCGTTGCCGACCACCACCAGCCTGCGCATCAGACCTCCACCAGTCCGAGGTCGACGACGACGGTGCCCGAACAGCCCGCAGGCGCGGCGACGAACAGTTCGAGCACGGTGTCACCGAGCAGGTCCTCGACCACCCGCAGCGCGACATGGGTGGCGCCCTTGGCGGCGATGGGGAAGTACCGCATCGGCGCACCATCGCGCATCAGCACCACGGTGACCATCTCGTCGCTGGAGTTGCCGCCGCGGAAGTACACCGGCTGGGTCACCGACCCGGCGGGCACCGTGTATCGCAGGGCTTCGTCGATCGGCGCGGGCTTGGTGAGGCCGTTGCCCTCGAACTCGAAGGCGCCCTGCATGAATCGGGGAATGCTGCCGTCGCTCATGCTCCATGACTAGGCGGCGATTGTTTCGTGGTGGTTTCGTCGCGGAGTCGGCCGTGGATCTCGTTGTGCACAGCAGCCCGCAGCGCGGGTGTGAGCGCGAGTTGACACAGCCGACACCGGGGGGCAACGGCCGCGGAACGGCCCGGCAGTAGACAGATGGCATGAGCCGCGACATCGCACACTGGGACGCCGAGGACGTCGAGGCGTGGAACTCGGGCGGGAACAAGATCGCCAAGCGCAACCTGATCTGGTCGATCTTCGCCGAGCATGTCGGCTTCTCGATCTGGTCGATCTGGTCGGTGATGGTGCTGTTCATGCCGCAGGACGTCTACGGCATCGACCCGGCGGGCAAGTTCTACCTGGTGGCGATGCCGACCCTGATCGGCGCCTTCATGCGCATCCCGTACACCATCGCGCCCGCCCGGTTCGGCGGCCGCAACTGGACGATCGTCAGTGCGCTGCTGCTGCTGATCCCGACGCTCATGACGTGGTACGTGATGAAGAATCCGGGCACGTCCTACACCACGTTCATGGTGGTGGCCGCGTTCGCGGGCTTCGGCGGCGGCAACTTCGCCTCGTCGATGACCAACATCAACGCCTTCTACCCGCAGCGGCTCAAGGGCTGGGCGCTGGGCCTGAACGCCGGCGGCGGCAACATCGGCGTCCCCGTGATCCAGCTGGTCGGACTGCTCGTGATCGCCACCGTCGGCAACACCGCTCCCGAAATCGTCTGTGCCACCTACCTCGTGCTGATCGCCGCGGCCGCGGTCGGCGCCGCGCTGTTCATGGACAACCTCGGCAACCAGCGGTCCAACCTCGGTGCGCTCGCCGAAGCGCTGCGCTACCAGCACTCCTGGGTGATGAGCTTCCTCTACATCGGCACGTTCGGGTCGTTCATCGGATTCTCGTTCGCCTTCGGGCAGGTGCTGCAGATCAACTACCTCGCCGGCGGCGACACCGCGGCGCAGGCCTCGCTGCACGCCGCGCAGATCTCGTTCATCGGGCCGCTTCTCGGCTCCATCTCGCGGCCGTTCGGCGGCAAGCTCGCCGACCGGATCGGCGGCGGACGGATCACGCTGTACACCTTCGTCGCGATGACGTTCGCCGCCGGGATCCTGGTGACCACCGGCATGATCGACGACGGCACGGCCGGCGCGCCGACCGGCGGGCAGATGGCGTGCTACGTGGCCGGCTTCATCATGCTGTTCATCCTGTCCGGGATCGGCAACGGTTCGACGTACAAGATGATCCCGTCGATCTTCGAGGCGAAGGCCCAGGGCCACGACGAGTGGAGCCCGGCGGAGAAGGCGGCCTGGTCGCGCAGCATGTCCGGTGCGCTGATCGGGTTCGCCGGAGCGGTCGGTGCCCTCGGCGGTGTGTTCATCAACATCGTGCTGCGCGCGTCCTACGTCGGCGACGCGAAGTCGGCCACCAACGCGTTCTGGGTGTTCATGGGCTTCTACGTGGTCTGCGCGATCGTGACCTGGGTCGTCTTCTTGCGGATGCAGACGGCCAAGGCGGGTGGCGGAGAACACATCGGCCGCGTTCCCGCCCCGGCATCGACGGGCTGACCAGCGCAGATGCGGCTCACCAAGGCCGCGTGACGGCGGTGAGCACCAGTTTTCCTCCCGATAACGTCACCGGAAACGAACCGGAACAGGACCCGCACACCATTGGGGTCATGGCGGTGACCAGGACGGCATGCTCGTACTGCGGCGTCGGCTGCGGCATCGAGGTGCAGACCGACGGTGACGCCGACCACCCGGTGATCGCCCGCGTGTCGGGGGACAAGCTGCACCCGACCAACGCGGGCCGGTTGTGCACCAAGGGCGCCACCCACGCCGAGATGATGCGGGCCGACGAGGGGCGGCTGAAGTCGGGGCTGCTGCGGCCGGGGCGCGACGACGAACCGGTGCCGGTGCCCGTGGACGACGCGATCGCCGAAGCCGGCCGGCGGTTGCGGGCCATCGTCGACAAGTACGGACCGGACGCGGTCGCACTGTACGTCTCCGGGCAGATGTCACTCGAATCCCAGTATCTGGCAACCAAACTCGCTAAGGGCTTCCTGCGAACCAAGTACCTGGAGTCGAACTCGCGGCTCTGCATGGCCAGCGCGGGCACCGGCTACAAGCAGTCCCTCGGCTCCGACGGCCCACCCGGGTCGTACACCGACTTCGACCTGACGAACCTGTTCTTCGTCATCGGGTCCAACATGGCCGACTGTCACCCGATCCTCTACCTGCGCATGGCCGACCGGCTCAAGGCGGGCGCCAAGCTGATCGTCGTCGATCCCCGGCGCACCACCACCGCCGAGAAAGCGGACCTGTTCCTGCAGATCAAGCCGGGCACCGACCTCGCGCTGCTCAACGGCCTGCTGCACCTGCTGGTGGAGAGCGGCGACATCGACGAGCAGTTCATCGCCGAGCACACCGAGGGCTGGGAGCAGATGCGCCCGTTCCTGGCGGACTATCCGCCCGCGCGGGTGTCGGAGATCACCGGGATCGGCGAGTCGGACCTCCGGTTGGCCGCCGCGATGATCGCCGAGGCCGGCGACTGGATGACCTGCTGGGCGGTGGGAATGAACCAGAGCACCCACGGCACCTGGAACACCAACGCGATCTGCAATCTGCACCTGGCGACCGGCGCGATCTGCCGCCCCGGCACCGGGCCGATGTCGCTGACCGGTCAGCCCAACGCCATGGGCGGGCGTGAGATGGGCTACATGGGCCCCGGCCTGCCCGGCCAGCGGTCGGTGGTCTCCGCCGACGACCGGGCGTTCGTCGAACAGAAGTGGGGTCTGCCGCCGGACACCATCCGCAGCGAGTTCGGGCCGGGCGCGGTCGACATGTTCGAACGGCTCGCCGCGGGCGAGATCAAGGCGTGCTGGATCATCTGCACCAATCCGGTGGCCACCATGCCGAACCGCAAGACCACGATCGCGGGACTCGAGGCCGCCGAACTGGTGATCACCCAGGACACCTACCGGGACAACGCGACCAACCGCTACGCCGACATCGTGCTGCCCGCCACGCTGTGGGCCGAATCGGACGCGGTGATGATCAACTCCGACCGCACGATGACGCTGCTGCAGCAGTCGATCCCGCCGGCCGGACAGGCCCGCCCGGACTGGCAGCTGATCTGCGACATCGCCGCCCAGCTCGGCTTCGGCGAGCACTTCGACTACCGCAGCAGTGCCGAGATCATCGACGAGATCACCGGATTCACCAATCTGCGGACGGGCTACGACCTGCGCGGCGTCAGCTACGACCGGCTCCGCCAGACACCGCTGCAGTGGCCGGTGCCGCCGCACGGGTTGCCCGGCGGCGACACCGACCGGCACCCGATCCGCTACCTCAACGACGGTGTCAGCCAGCACCTCCTCGTCGACGAGGACGGCGCCACGCCCCGGCTGGCGTTCGCGACGCCGTCCCGGCGGGCGGTGTTCTTCCCACGACCGCACGTCGACGCCGACGAACTGCCCGACACCGACTACCCGATCGTGCTGAACACCGGTCGGCTGCAACACCAGTGGCACACCATGACCAAGACCGGCAAGGTGGACAAGCTCAACAAGCTCAACAGTGGCCCGTTCGTCGAGATCCATCCCGTCGACGCGGTGGCCCTCGAGATCACCGACGGGACGTCGGTGGAACTCGCCTCCCGGCGCGGCCGTGCCGTGCTGCCCGCGGTGGTGACCGACCGGGTGCGACCCGGCAGCTGCTTCGTGCCGTTCCACTGGAACGACGAACACGGCGAGTACCTGACCATCAACGCCCTGACCAACGACGCCGTCGACCCCGAGTCGCTGCAACCGGAGTTCAAGGTGTGCGCGATCAGCATGCGCCCGGTGAAGCCGGTCGGCACCCCGGCCGGCCATCCGCTCGTCGCCGAACAGGGCATCGGGCGAACCCGCAAGCCGACCCTGACCGACGACGAGAAGCTCTACCTCGCCGCATTTCTCGGTGCGCTGGGTGATCACCCCAGCGGAGTTCCGGTGCTGCCCGCGCACGCCCCGGTGCGCGCCGACGTACGGCTGTGGATCGACGGTGTGCTGGCCGGGCGCTACTCCCGGGTCGGTGCCGCGCCCGCCGCGGCCGAGGCCGCACCCGCCGGGGGAGGACCGCTGGTGCTGTGGGCGTCGCAGACCGGCAACGCCGAGGAGGTGGCGGGCCGGGTCGCCGCGAAACTCGCTGCCGCGCAGCTACGCAACATGGACGACGTGGCGGTCACCGATCTCACGACGGCCCGCGACGTGCTGGTGGTCACCAGCACCTTCGGCGACGGCGGCCCGCCGGACAACGGCGCGGACTTCTGGAGCCGCCTGGAGTCGGCGCAGGCCCCCGCCCTCGACGGTGTCCGCTTCGCCGTGCTGGGGATCGGGGACCGGGCGTACGACGACTTCTGCGGGCATGCCCGCTCGCTGGACGACCGGCTGGCCGCGCTCGGCGCCACCAGGCTGCGCAGCCGCGCGGAATGCGAAGCGTACGACGAGGAACCGATGCAGAACTGGACCGAGGACGTCGTCGCCCTGCTCGGTGCTGGGTCCACACCGACCGGCGCGGCCCGCGGCGGCACCACGACGATCACCCGGCCTGCCACCGTCGCCGAGCCGTTCACCCGCGCCAAGCCCGTGCAGGCACCGCTGAGCCGCAACGTGGTGCTCAACGGCCCGTCCTCGGCGAAAGAGGTGCGGCTGTTCGGATTCGACATCTCGCAGTTCGGTGTCGGCTACGGCGTCGGAGATTCGCTCGGGGTGTTCGCCCGCAACGATCCCGCGGTGGTCGACGGGTGGTTGTCGGCCACCGGCCTGCGCGGGGAGCAGGTGGTCGAGGTGGACGGCGCCGAACAGCCTCTGCGCGACGCGCTGGCCACCTGTTACGACATCCGCAAGGTCACGCCAAACCTGCTGCGGTTCGTCGCCGAGAACAGCCGTGACGCGCGGCCGCTGCGGGCGCCGAAGGACAAGCTCGACAAGCGGCTCGCCACCCGCGACGGGCTGGACATCGTCCGCGAGTTCGCGGTGCACGCCGACCCGGCGCAGTGGCAGGAGGTGCTGGTCCGCCTGACGCCGCGCAACTACTCCATCTCGTCGAGCCCGTTGGTCAGCCCGAACGAGGTGCAGCTGACGGTGTCCGTGGTGCGCTACCACGGCACCGACGGCGGCCGCCGCGGCGGCGTGTGCTCGACATTCCTCGCCGACCGCGCCGCCGACGCGCCGGTGCCGGTGTTCCTGCAGCGCTCACCGCACTTCCGCCCGCCGGAGGATGCGGACACCCCGATGATCATGGTCGGCCCCGGCACCGGCATCGCACCGTTCCGGGGGTTCCTGCAGGAGCGCCGCGCGCTCGGCCACACCGGGCGCAACTGGCTGTTCTTCGGCGACCAGCACCGCGAGACCGACTTCTACTACCGCGACGACCTCGAGCACATGGTCAGCGACGGCTTCCTGGAGTTGGACCTGGCGTTCTCCCGGGACCAGAAGGACAGGGTGTACGTCCAGCACCGGATGCTCGAGCGCGGCGCCGAGGTGTGGCGGCGGCTGCAGGACGGTGCGCACTTCTACGTCTGCGGCGACGCCACGCGGATGGCGCGCGACGTCGACGATGCCCTGACCGCGATCATCCGCAAGCACGGCGGGATGACGAATGAACAGGCCCACGACTACAAGCGTGAGCTGGTGGCGTCGAAACGCTACGTCCGCGACGTGTACTGAGAGTTCTGGTGTCCGAGGGGGGACTTGAACCCCCACGCCCGTTAATAGGGCACTAGCACCTCAAGCTAGCGCGTCTGCCATTCCGCCACTCGGACCGTCAGTGAGCGACTAAGGCTAACGGATGGCGTGGCCCGGACCCAAACCCGAGGCCGGGCCGGGTGGTACGAATGGTGACTGTGACTTCAGCCCCGGACGCATCCCACGAGGTCGTCGAACTCGTCAGCGCGTTGATCCGGTTCGACACCTCCAACACCGGCGACCCCGCCACCACCAAGGGCGAGGAGGAATGCGCCCGCTGGGTGGGGCAGAAGCTCGAGGAGGTCGGCTACAAGACCGAGTACGTCGAGGCGGGCGCACCCGGCCGGGGCAATGTGTTCGCCCGGCTGCCCGGCGCCGACCGGTCGAGGGGCGCGCTGATGATCCACGGCCACCTCGACGTGGTGCCCGCCGAACCCGCGGACTGGAGCGTGCACCCGTTCTCCGGGGCGATCGAGGACGGCTACGTGTGGGGCCGCGGCGCGGTCGACATGAAGGACATGTGCGGCATGATGATCGCCGTCGCCCGGCACTTCAAGCGTGCGGGCATCGTGCCGCCCCGCGATCTGGTGTTCGCGTTCGTCTCCGACGAGGAGCACGGCGGCACCTACGGCGCCCAGTGGCTCATCCAGCACCGGCCCGATCTATTCGAGGGCGTCACCGAGGCCATCGGCGAGGTGGGCGGGTTCTCGCTGACCGTGCCGCGCCGCGACGGCGGTGAGCGCAGGCTCTACCTCATCGAGACCGCGGAGAAGGGCCTGTCGTGGATGCGGCTGTCGGCACGCGCGCGCGCAGGCCACGGCTCGATGGTGCACGACGACAACGCGGTCACGCTGATCGCCGAGGCGGTGGCGCGGCTGGGCCGCCACCGGTTCCCGCTGGTGCTCACCGACACCGTCGAGCAGTTCCTGAGCGCGGTCGCCGAGGAAACCGGGTACACGTTCGACGTGGACTCGCCGGATCTCGAGGGTTCGATCGCCAAACTGGGTGGAATCGCCCGGATCGTCGGCGCGACGCTGCGCGACACCGCCAATCCGACGATGCTCAAGGCCGGCTACAAGGCGAACGTCATCCCGGCGACCGCCGAGGCGGTGGTGGACTGCCGCGTGCTGCCCGGCCGCAAGGAGGCGTTCGAGCGGGAGGTCGACGAGCTGATCGGCCCGCACGTCACCCGCACCTGGGAGCGCGATCTCGACTCCTACGAGACGAGTTTCGACGGTGACCTGGTCGACGCGATGAATGCCGCGCTGCTCACCCTCGACCCGGACGCCCGCACGGTGCCGTACATGCTCTCCGGCGGTACCGACGCGAAAGCGTTCGCCAAGTTGGGGATTCGCTGCTTCGGCTTCGCGCCGTTGCGGCTGCCGCCGGATCTCGATTTCTCGGCGTTGTTCCACGGTGTCGACGAGCGGGTGCCCGTCGACGCGCTCGAATTCGGCGCCCGGGTGCTCGAACACTTCCTCGAGCACTGCTGAGCCGGGTTCCGTCCCGTTTCCGTCATCGAAAGGACATCATGGCCTTCCCGTACGACCCCTACGAGTTCCTGCCGAAGCTGCCCACCTTCACGCTGACCTCGGAGTCGGTGACCGACGGCGAACCGCTGTCCAACGATCAGGTCAGCGGCATCATGGGCGCAGGCGGCTCGGACGTCTCGCCGCAGCTGAGCTGGTCGGGCTTCCCTGAGGAGACCCGCAGCTTCGCCGTGACGATGTACGACCCCGACGCGCCGACCGGTTCGGGGTTCTGGCACTGGGCGGTGTTCAACCTGCCCGCGACCGTCACCGACCTCCCCGAAGGCGTCGGCGACGGCAGCAGCAAGGGCTTCCCCGGTGACGCGGTCACGCTGTCCAACGACGCCGGCCTGCAGCGGTTCATCGGTGCGGCACCGCCCCCCGGGCACGGCCCGCACCGGTACATCATCGCGGTGCACGCCGTGGACGTCGAAAAGCTCGAGGTGCCCGCCGAGGCCACGCCGGCCTACCTCGGTTTCAATCTCTTCTCCCACGCGATCGCCCGCGCCCTGATCACCGGAACCCACGAACAGAAGTGATGTCAGTCGGCCGCCGTGCCGACCGCCTCGGCCAGTGACGCGAACCCGCCGTCATGCAGGCGGCGGGCCAGGCCGTCGTGGATGTGCTTGGCCCACAGGCCGCCGCCGTAGATGAAGCCGGTGTAGCCCTGCAGAAGTGAGGCGCCCGCGGTGATGCGGTCCCACGCGTCGTCGGCGGTCTCGATGCCGCCGACGCTCACCAGCACCAGGCGGTCGCCGACGCGCCGGTACAGCCGGCGCAGCACCTCGGCCGAACGCTGCGCGACCGGCGGCCCGGACACGCCGCCTGCGCCCAGGTCGGTCGCGCCGGGAGTGTGCAGCTGCTCCCGCGACACCGTCGTGTTCGTCGCGACGATGCCCGCAAGGCCGAGTTCGACTGCGAGATCGGCGATCTGGTCGATGTCGCCGTCTTCGAGGTCGGGCGCGATCTTCACCAGCACCGGAGCCGTCGTCTGGGCACGGACCGCGGCGAGGATGGGCCGCAGCGAGTCGACCGCCTGCAGGTCGCGCAGCCCCGGGGTGTTGGGGGAGCTGACGTTGACGACGACGAACGCGGCCACCGGCCCGACGTGCCGGGCACTCTCGGTGTAGTCGGCGACGGCGTCCTCGGCCGCGGTGGCCTTCGTCTTGCCGATGTTGACGCCGACGGGGGCGGCGGGTCGCGCCCGCGCCAGCCGCTGCGCCAGCTCGGCCGCACCGGAGTTGTTGAAGCCCATCCGGTTGAGCAGTGCGCGGTCCTCGGGCAACCGGAACAGCCGCGGCTGCGGGTTGCCGGGTTGCGGGTGCGCGGTCACGGTGCCCACCTCGGCGTAGCCGAAGCCCAGCGCGGGCCAGGTGCGCACACCGCGGCCGTCCTTGTCGAAGCCGGCGGCCAGGCCGAGCGGGCCGGGGAACCGCACCCCGAACACCGTGGTGGCCAACACCGGGTCGCGCGGAGCGAGCCAGCGCGTCAGCGCGGCGCGCAACGGGGCCACCGCCGTGACGGCGCGCAGCAGGCCGAACACCCAGGTGTGCACGCGTTCGGCAGACACCGAGAACAGCAGCCGGCGGACTGCGCGGTAGATCACCCGGTCACTGTCCCGGCTGATCGGTGATGCCCGCGGTCTTCTTGCGGCGCAGCAACACCCGTCGGCTGCCGTCGGTGTAGGCCCGCACCCGGGTCAGTTCCCAGCCGCGGTATTCGGCTTCGATGGACAGCCGGATCGACGCGGTCAGCCGGGTGACGTCGGGTGGCAGCCGCAACGGCACCCACTCGTAGTCGTCGGAGAGGTCGCCCTCCCAGCCCTGCGGCATCCGGCCGCGGTGCATGGCACTCACGGCCCGCCCGCCGCCGCGTTCGCGATCACCTGGACACCGTCTCCCGCACCGGACACGACATACAGCGTGCCCGACGCGTCGTCGAAGGCCAGGGAGTCGGGTTGCCGCACGGTCCGATATCGCACCTTTTCCACCGGGATGCCAGTTGCCAGATCGTATCCAATGACCGTGTTGGTGGCAGTCTGCGACACCCAGGACAGCGTCGGTGAGGCGGCCAGCCCGTAGGGCGCCCCGCGCACCGGGTAGCGCTGGCGCAGGATCAGCGGGTCGGTGCCGAACACCAGCAGCCCGTCGCCGCGGGTGTCGGCCACCAGCACCCGCCCCGCCGGGTCGACGGCCATCGTGGTGGCGCCCTCACCGGCGCGCAGCGCGTGCCGGGCGTCGGTGCCGGACGCGTCGACGGTGGTCACCGACGTCTGCCCGCGGTCGAGGACCACCATGGTGTCGCCCTGTGCCGCAAGGGCGTCGACGCGGGCGAAGATCTTCAGTTCCGCGGCCACCGCGGCGGTGTCGCCGTCCGCGGGCGCCAGGGTGACCACCGCGCCGTCGGCGGTGCCGAGTGCCAGCCGGCCGTCGGCGCGGCGGCGGGCGCCAGGGTGACCACCGCGCCGTCGGCGGTGCCGAGTGCCAGCCGGCCGTCGGCGCGGCG
>NZ_JACKSJ010000078.1 GCF_025821665.1 [Mycobacterium] manitobense | reverse complement strand
CCATCGCGCCGCCGCCCATCGCGCCACCACCCATCGCGCCGCCGCCAATGGCACCGCCGCCCATCGCGCCACCGCCGATGGGTGGACCCGCCGGGCTCGGCGGACCTGCCGGCATCCCCGGCATGGGCGGTCCCGGCGGCATCCCCGGCATGGGCGGACCCGGCGGCATCCCCGGCATGGGCGGCATGGGTGGACCTGCCGGAATCGGCCACATCGGCATGCCCGGTGGCATGGGCGGCGGCATGGGTATGGGCGGCCTCGGCCACATCGGCATGGGTGGCGGCATCCACACCGGCGGCTTCGGCGGCGGGATGGGTATGGGCATGGGCGGGCCGGGCCACATCTAGCCAGGCCCCGTCAGCGCATCGCCATTCCGAACAGCAGCATGTCCTGCGGTTCGTCAGAGAGGTTGGGCAGCAACGCATACCGCGCCAGCCTGCCCTCGAACGCCAGGCCGCTGTTGCGCAGCACGGCCGCCGAGGCGGCGTTGTCGGGGTGGCAGCACGCCGCGACGCGGTAGATCCGGTCGTCCGTCCGGATCGCCTCCAGCAGCACCGCCACCACTTCCGACATGATCCCGCGGCCCCACCACTGTCGGCCGAGGCAGTACCCGAGCTCGACGGCGTGCCCGGACAGACGCGTCGTGCCGCACACGCCGACGATCTCGCCGGACTCGCGCCACTCGATGAGCCGGGCCGTGTGGTCGCCGACGTTGTAGAACTCGGTGATCACCCGGCGGGTCTCGGCCACGTCGGTGTGCGGTCGCCAGGACAGGTACCGCGTCACGTCAGGGTCCTTTGCAAACCCGTGAAACACGGCCTCCGCGTCCTCGATCCTCGGCGACCTCAGCCGCACCCGCGGCCCGGTGAGGACGGGGACCCGTGCGATCGCGTCATCCGGCATGGTGCCATCGTGCATCCTTGCCCCCGCGCCGCTGCACTGCTTGACTGAGGTGACATGGCAATCACGTTCAACCACACCATCGTCGCCGCCCGGGACCGCCAGGAATCGGCGGCGTTCCTCACCGAACTGTTCGGCCTTCCCGATGCGCAGGAGTTCGGGCCGTTCCTCGCCGTCACGCTCAACCACGGCGTGAGCCTCGACTACGCGCAGGTCCCACCCGACACCGAGATCCACCCGCAGCACTACGCATTCCTGGTGTCCGAGGACGAATTCGACGCGATCTACGGCCGCATCCGGGAGCGGAAGATGCCGCACTGGGCCGACCCGCACGGATCCCACCCCGGCGAGATCAATCATCACGACGGGGGTCGCGGGGTCTACTTCCAGGACCCGTCCGGCCACTACCTGGAGATCATCACCCGCCCATACGGATCGGGCAGTTGACCGCGCGCCCGCCCTACCGGGTGATCCAGTGGGCCACCGGGGCGGTCGGCAACGAGGTCCTCGCCGCCACTCTGGACCGACCCGACCTCGAACTGGTCGGTGTCCGGGTCTACTCCGCAGATAAGGACGGCGCGGACGCCGGCACCCTGATCGGTCGCGCCCCGGTCGGCGTCACCGCCACCACCGACGTCGCGGCGATCATCGCCCTCGACGCCGACTGCGTGATCTACACACCGCGCATCGTCGACCTCGAGGACGTGTGCGCGCTGCTCGCCAGTGGCAAGAACGTGGTGACCACCGCCTTCCTGTTCCACCCCGACCGGATGCCCGCCGCCGACCGCGACCGTCTGCTCGGCGCGTGCAGACAGGGTGCAAGCAGTGTGCACGGCAGCGGGATCAACCCCGGAAACCTCTCGGGCGCATTGCCGCTCGCGCTGTCGGGCATGTGTCGCACCATCGAGCGGATCACGCTGCAGGAGCGGGCCGACTGGTCGGTCTACGACAGCACGGCCATCACGTTCGACAACATGTGCTTCGGCCGCCCGGTCGACGAGATCAGCCCCACCGCAACCGATTTCCTCGCCTTCAACAGCGGCATCTTCACCGAGCAGGTGTGGCTGCTCGCCGACGCGCTGCACGCGGGCATCGACGAGGTGACGGCCACGGTCGAGGCCGTCGCCGCCGTAGAGGATCACCAGATCTTCGACCACCTGCTCCGTGCCGGCACCACCGCCGGCCAGCGTTGGAACTGGGCGGGCCGCCGCGACGGCCGGCCGCTTGTCGAGATCGAGACGCTCTGGACGGTCGGCAACGAGTACCCGTCGCACTGGCCGACGCCGCAGCACGGCTGGACGCTGACCATCGAGGGCGACCCGTCAATGCGCACCCACTTCATCTCGCTCGCCAGCTTCAGCCGCACCGCCACCATGGCCGAGCACGTGAACGCCGCCAACATCGCCACCGGCATGCAGATCCTCAACGCGGTGCCTGCGGTCTGCGAGGCGCCGCCCGGCTTCGCCACCACGGCCACGCTGCCCTTGATCCGCAGCGCCCGCGGATTCGGGAACTAGACCGGCGGGTGGTGACCCCGCTGCCGTTCCTGGCCGAGGTAGTCGGTGGCCAACGCCGCGACATGTCCGGGTAGCGCCCCGGTGGCCACGTCGGCCAGCGTCGTCTGCTCGAGCACGGAGCGCATGCTCGCCCGCAGTGCCCGCCATACGTCGGTCAGGGCCGCCGTGGGGCCCGAGTACGGCAGATCGCCCAGACCGATGTCGCGCACGCTCGCCAGCGGTCCGTCGATGCAGCGCAGGACATCGGCCAGGCTGATCTCGGCAGCCGGGCGGGCCAATTCGTAACCGCCCTCGCGGCCGCGGTAGCTGCGCACCAGCCGGTCGGTGCGCAGGTCGGAGAGGATGTCGACGAGGAACTGCGCGGGGATGCCCTGGGCCTTGGCGAGATCGTCGGTCTTGACCACGACGCCCTCGTCGGTCGTGGCCAGCTGCACCATGGCCCGGACGGCGTACTCCGCCTTGGCCGACATTCGCATGCCCGACACGTTAGTAGCCGCCGACGGCGCCGTTTCGCCCGGACAGCGTGCGCACCGACGCAGGCACCGGCGTGGCGGGGTCGCAGTCCGGCGCGGTCAGCGCAGCGCCATAGGTCATCGTCATCGGCACGACTCCCGCCCACCCGCCGGCGGCGATGTCGTCCTCGGGGTCTTCAGGCCAGCCCGCGCTGACCTTCAGCGACCAGTTGTCGGTGCCGATCGGCAGCCGCAGCGCCAGCGTCGCGGCGAGTTCCTTCCGGGTGCTGGCCCGCAGTTCGGCCACCCGCCCCGGGAGGAACGCGTCGGTCAGCGTCTCCAGGCAGGCGGGCTTCTCGTCGTCGGGAACGCGTTCGAAGGCGCCGAAGAGGACCGCGCTGCGGTACCGGAAGGACGACTCGAAGGCGCTGCGGGCGACCACGACCCCGTCGAGCGTGGTCACCGAGACCGCCGCCCGCGCGCCGGCCGACAGTGCGCGCAGCCACGGCGAGCCCGTCGACCCGTGGATCACGAGGTGGTCACCGACGTGCGCGAACCCCGTGGGGAACATCACCGGATGCCCGTCGCGCACCAGCGCCACGGTGGCCAGCGGTGTGGCGGCGAGCAATTCGTACAGAGCGGCCCGCGACGTGGTCTGCTTTCCGCTCAGCCGGGTGACGTTCGTCGAGGGCTGCGTCATTCTCCGAGCGTAGTGACGGCCAGCACGGCCGCGGCGAGTTCGGGGCGACACACCACCAGATCCGGCAATTTCGGATCGGCCGCGTTGTACCGCAGCGGGGACCCGTCGATGCGGGACGTGTGCAGACCGGCCGCACGCGCGACCGCCACCGGGGCGGCCGAATCCCATTCGTACTGACCGCCCGCATGCACGTACACGTCGCTGCGGCCCTGCACCACCGACGCCACCTTGGCACCGGCGGAACCCATTTCGACGAGCTCGCCGCCGAGCGCGTCGCGGACCGCGAGCGCGATCGCCGGCGGCCGGGTGCGCGACACCACGATGCGCGGGGGGCCGTCGACGGCGCCCGGCAGGGCCACCTCGGGTGTGGCGAACGTGGTGTTCTGCGCGGGCAGGGCGACGGCGCCCGCCACCAGCTCGCCGTCCTGCCAGAGGGCCACGTGCACCGCCCAGTCGTCGCGGCCGAGCTCGGAGAACTCGCGGGTGCCGTCGAGCGGATCGACGATCCACACCCGTGCCGAACGCAGCCGGACCGGATCGTCGGCGCCCTCCTCGGAGAGCACCGCGTCACCGGGCCGCGCAGATGCCAGTTCCGTCATCAGGAAGTCGTGAGAGCGCTTGTCCCCCGCGGCCTTCCGCTCGGCGACCTCGGCGTCGGCGAACTCGGCCCGCACGTCGAGCAGCAGGTCGCCCGCCCTGGTCGCCAGCCGGGCGGCCAGCTCGTGGTCGTTCACTCGCGGCTCTCCAGCAGATCGATCACCATGGCCGCGAGTTCATCAGGCGTGTGGTCGGACGTCAACCGCAGGTCGGGATTCTTCGGCCGCTGATAAGGACTGTCGATCCCGGTGAAATGGGTGATCTCCCCGGCGCGGGCCTTCTTGTACAGACCCTTCGGATCACGCCGCTCGCAATCCTCGAGCGGGGTGTCACAGAACACCTCGAAGAAGTCCGTGCCCGCCCCGGTGTGCACCCGGCGTGCGAGTTCCCGGTGCTCCTCCAGCGGACTGATCGCCGGCACCAGCACGATCTGCCCGGAGTCGGCGAGCAGCGTGGCGACGTGCGCCAGCCTGCGCAGGTTCTCCGCGCGGTCGGCCATCGAGAATCCGAGGTCGGCGTTGAGCCCGTGGCGCAGGTTGTCGCCGTCGAGAACGTAGGCCGGCACGCCCTTCTCCAGCAGCTTCTGCTCCACCAGCATCGCCACCGACGACTTGCCCGCCCCCGACAGGCCGGTGAACCACACCGTCCTGCCCCGGGTGAGCCGGTCCTGCGTGCTCACCAGCGACTCGTGCCGCACGGTGTTGGGGCTGGCGACGTCGTTGCGGTTGTCGCGCAACACCATTCCGGCCGCCACGGTGCCGTTGGTGTTCGGGTCGATCAGGATGAAGGATCCGGTGGCGGCGTTGCGGCTGTACTCGTCGAGCAGCAGGGGAACCTGGCTGCGCAGCGAGATGCGGCCCAGCTCGTTGAGTTTGAGCGCGGTGGCGGACTTGTCCCGGTGCAGCGTGTTCACGTCGAGCCGGTAGTCCAGCGTCGCCACCTTCACCCGCGTCGTGCGGGTGGTCTGCTTGATCAGGTACTCGCGGCCCGGTTCCAGCGACGCCTCGTCGGCCATCCAGCACACCGTGGCGTCGAAATCGCGCGCCACCCTCGGCTGGTTGTTCGGCCGGGCGATCAGGTCGCCGCGCGAGATGTCGATGTCGTCGGCCAGGCTGACCGACACCGCCATCGGCGGGAACGCCTCGTCGACGGGGCCGCCGGGTCCCTCGATCGCGGTGATGTGCGACGTCTTGCCCGACGGCAGCACCACCACGTCGTCGCCGGTGCGCATGACGCCACTGGCCACGGTGCCCGCGTAGCTGCGGTGGTCCTGGTGCTCGTGGGTCTGTGGCCGGATGACGTACTGCACCGGGAAGCGGACGTCGATCAGGTTGCGGTCGCCGGCGATGTAGACCTCTTCGAGGTGCGACAGCAGCGCCGGGCCGTCGTACCAGGGCGTGGCGTCGGACTTCGTCACAACGTTGTCGCCGAGCAGGGCCGACAGCGGGATCGTCGTGACGTCGTGGATGTCCAGACGCGCGGCGAAATCGTGGAAATCGTCACGGATCTTCTCGAACTGTTCTCTGTCCCAGCCGATCAGGTCCATCTTGTTCACCGCGAGCACGATGTGCTGGATGCCGAGCAGTGACGCCAGGAACGCATGCCTGCGGGACTGCTCGAGCAGGCCGTGCCGGGCGTCGACCAGGACGATCGCCAGCTGCGCCGTCGACGTACCGGTGACCATGTTGCGGGTGTACTGGGTGTGGCCGGGGGTGTCGGCGATGATGAATTTCCGCTTTGGCGTGGCGAAGTAGCGGTAGGCGACATCGATCGTGATGCCCTGTTCCCGCTCCGCGCGTAAGCCGTCGGTGACGAGCGCGAGGTCGGTGTAGTCGTTCCCGCGCTCCTTGGAGGTGCGTTCGACGGCTGCGAGTTGGTCCTCCATCACGGCCTTGGAGTCGTAGAGCAGCCGGCCGATCAGTGTCGACTTGCCGTCGTCCACCGAGCCCGCGGTCGCGAGCCGAAGCAATGTCGCCATGTCAGAAGTAGCCCTCTCGCTTGCGGTCCTCCATGCCGGCCTCGGAGATCCGGTCGTCGGCGCGGGTGGCGCCACGCTCGGTCAGCCGGGATATCGCGGTCTCGGCGATCACCTCGTTGACGGTGGCGGCGGTCGACTCGACACATCCGGTGCACGTGACGTCACCGACGGTGCGGAACCGGACGGTCTTCTCGACGACGTCCTCGTCCTTGCGCGGCTGCAGGTACCGGTGCACGGCCAGCCACATGCCGTCGCGCTTGAACACCTTGCGCTGGTGGGCGTAGTAGATCGACGGCAGCGCGATCTTCTCCGCACCGATGTAGGACCAGATGTCGAACTCGGTCCAGTTGGACAGCGGGAAGGCGCGGATGTGCTCGCCCTTGTGGTGGCGGCCGTTGTACAGGTTCCACAGCTCGGGCCGCTGCGCCTTGGGGTCCCACTGGCCGAATTCGTCGCGGAACGAGAACACCCGCTCCTTGGCGCGGGCCTTCTCCTCGTCGCGGCGCGCACCGCCGAACGCGGCGTCGAACTTGTTCTCCCGAATGGCGCGCAGCAGCGTGAAGGTCTGCATCGGGTTGCGCGACGGGATGGTCTCGACCACGCGGCCCGCGTCGATGTCCTCCTGCACCTTGGCCACGACCAGCCGGACGCCCGACGCGGCGACCAGGTCGTCGCGGGCCTGCAGGACCTCGTCGAAGTTGTGCCCGGTGTCGACGTGCATCACCGGGAACGGCAGTCGTCCGGGCCGGAACGCCTTCAGCGCCAGGTGCAGCATCACGATGGAGTCCTTGCCGCCGGAGAACAGCAGCACCGGCCGCTCGAACTCGGCGGCGACCTCGCGGATGATGTGGATCGCCTCGGCCTCCAGCACGCGCAGATGGCTCAGCTCGTACCGGGCCGTCTGGGCGAGGGCTTCCTGCGTCGCCGTCATCACTTCCCCATTAAGTTGGTAGAACTGACCAGGTTTATCTGCATAGTTGGATATGGAACCAGCCGACGGCGGATGTGTCAACGGCCCGGTCAGGGCCCGTGGTGCGGCGAGTCGTCGATCTGTGGCCGGTTCGCCGACGACACGCCGCACGGTGGACGACGCCGCTTGTGGATAACCGCGGCCCTGAGCCCCCTTGGCGTCGGAGGGCGCCGTCAGTCTGCGAGACATGGACGTCCCGCCCTTCCTCGGCGCCGAGGCTGTGCGCCGAGGCCTGCTGACCGACTACCGCCTCCGCACGCGATTTCGCGCCGTGCACCGCAACGTCTACGTGCCCAACGACGTCATCCTGACTGCCGAGGCCAGGGCCCGGGCAGCGTGGCTCTGGGCCGGTGGCAACGCGATCCTTGCGGGTGTGTCAGCCGCGGCGGTGCTGGGTACCAAGTGGCTCGACGAAAAGCGGCCGGCCGAACTCGTCAGGAGCGATCGGCACGGCACAGCGGGGCTTCAGGTGCACGGCTGGGATGTCGCGCCCGCTGAGACATGCCTCGTCCGGGACATGCGGTGCACCACACCGGCCCGCACCGCCTTCGATATCGGCCGGACCCTCCCCGCGGTTGTGGCCATCCCTATCCTGGATGCGCTGATGAACGCGACGCGTGTGAGACCCGTCGACATTCTTGCGGTGGCCGATTCGAGGCCGCGACATCGCGGCGTCCGAAGTCTGCGCCACGCAATGGCTTTGACTGACGGCGGCGCCGAATCACCGCAGGAGACCAGGGTTCGCCTCCTGCTCGTCCGAGCCGGACTGCCGCCACCCGAGACGCAGATCGAGTTCCGCGACCAGCACATCCGCGTCGACATGGGCTGGCGGCAGTGGCGGGTGGCCGTCGAGTACGACGGCGTGCAGCACTGGTCGGATCGCCGCCAGCGGTCGTGGGACATCGACCGCATCGCGATCCTCGAGGCGCTGGGCTGGTCCATCGTCCGGGTCAGCGCCGAGATGCTCGGCCGCCCCGACGTCGTCGTCGCGCGCGTCGCATCGAAACTGAGGGCCGCCGGTTGCCCGATATGACGTCGAGCGTGGGCAAAGTCGTCGAACATCGGCCGTCTCGACGACGACACGCCGCACAGTCGATGTGCGTCAGTCGTTCGGCGTGATGACGGCGCGGCCGTGGATCTTGCCCTCGTGGAGCAGGTGATAGGCGTGGGCCGCATCGTCAAGAGGAAAGTGCTCGACGAGCATCTTGATCTTTCCCGACTGCGCGAGGTCGATCACCTCGATCAGCTCCGGAATGGATCCCCAGAACGGTGCCGCGACCGAGCACTCGTTGGGCGGGCTGTGGAAGTTCACCGGCAACGCCGCACCGCCCACACCGATGATCGTGATGTGGCCGAGCACCCGCGCCACCTGCGCCGCCATCGTCAGCGTCGGGTTCACGGCGACGAAATCGAGGACGACCTCCGCGCCGTGGCCCTTCGTGATGTCCTTGATCCGCTTGATCGCACCGTCACCGGAAAGCAGAGCTTCGTCGGCACCGAGGGTTTTCGCGATCTCCAGCTTGTCATCCGAGGTATCAACGGCCACAACGGTTGTCGCCGAGCACAGCGCCTTGAGCACCTGGATGGCCATCTGTCCCAGTCCGCCGGCGCCGATGACGACCGCGGTCGATCCCGGGCCGAGGAGGTGAACGGAGCGCTTCACCGCGTGGAAGCTGGTGAGCCCAGCGTCGGTGAGCGGGGCGGCATCCCGGGGGTCGAGGTCGCCCAACGGAATCAGGTAGCGCGTCGACGGCACGAGCAGGTACTCGGCCATGCCGCCGTCGGTGCCGCCGAGGCCGCCGGGACTGGGCTTGCCCGGTGTCTGGCAGTAGTTCTCCATGCCCTGGCGGCAGTTCATGCACAGCCCGCAGCCCCACGGGCCGTACACAACGACGGGGTCGCCGGGCGAGAACCCGGTTGCGCCGGGCCCCATCGTCTCGACCCAGCCGGCGTTCTCATGTCCCAGCGTGAACGGGAGCGTGAAGGCCGTTGTGTCGGGCGGCGACTCCAGGACGTGCAGATCGGAGTGGCATGCGCCGGCGCCGCCGACTTTGATCAGCACCTCCCCCGGGCCGGGTTCGGGGACCGGCACGTCCCGGAGTACGCCCGGCTGCTGCCATTCGACGAACTGGAACGCCCTCACAGCGAGCTAGTCCGCGATCCGGTCGAACTCGACCTCGAGATGCAGCGGTCCACGGAAGACCTGATTCTGTCGGTAGGGCGGCGGATCGACGACCAGTCGCGGGCGCTCGACCCGACGCAGAAATGTCTCGACCGCGATGTTGACCTCGAGTCGCGCCAACGGCCCACCGACGCAGCTGTGCACTCCCCGGCCCCAGCCCACGTGTTGGTTGTCGGGCCGCTGGATGTCGAACTTCCCGGGGTCCGGGAACCGCTTCGGGTCGCGGTTGGCGGCCCCGTAGAGCAGATGCACGGCCGATCCCGCGGGGATCACGGTGCCCCCGACCTCCACGTCGGCGGTGACGCTGCGGCTGGGGAAGAACTGGACCGCTGACTGCAGCCTCAGCACCTCTTCGATCGCCTTGGGGATGAGTTCCGGCTTCTCGCGGAGCAGGTCGAGCGATTCGGGGTTGCGCAGCAGGAGCAGCACACAGTGGGCGATGGTGTTGACCGTCGAGTCGTGACCGGCGATCAGCAGAAGCATCGCGTTGGCAGCGGCCTCCTGGGGCGTCATCGGTCCGTCGGGACCGTCGTGGTCGTTCACCATCTTCGACAGCACGTTGTCCTGCGGGTCCGTCAGGAAGCCCTGGATCAGGTCGGCCATGTACGCGGTGAGTGCCGCGGTGCTCTCCTTGCCCTTCTGCTTGCGTGCCTGACCCTCTTCGGTGGCGGCGTCCGGACCCATGTCGGCGCCCGCCATGAAATCGAAGATCCAGCCGTGGAACGTGGGCTCGTCCTTCAGCGGAACCCCGAGGATCTGGCAGATGACGGCCACCGGAACCGGGTAGGCGTAGTCGTCGACGACGTCGAAGGTGTTGCCGCCCTTCGTCTTGATCTTGTTCAGCGATTCGTCGCAGAGCACCTGGATGTCGGCGGCCATGGCGGGGATCACGTTCGGCGAGTGCGGCGGCGCGAAGTGCCGCATCACCTGTCGGCGCTGCTTGTCGTGTTTGGCTGGATCCGACACGATCAGGCTCGGCTCCCGGCCGTATGCCTGCATGTGCTCGGCGCCGACGTCGGCCTGCGTGGGAGTCGCCGGCTGGGCCGAGATCGGACTCTTCGAGATGTCCGAGCTGACGTGCGGGTCGTGCGCGAGTTGCAGCAGCTCGCGGTATCCGGTGACGACGTAGACCTTGTCGGCCACCTGCACCACGGGTGTCTTCCGTAGCTCGTCGAAGAATCGGTAGGGGTCGTGGCGGTTCTCGTACCTCATCGCCTCGGTCCAGGCGGTCTCTGCGGTGGTCATCGGGCTCCAGTCCTAGCGGGCTTTGGGGCGGTACTCGGCGCCCCGTGAGGTCGGATCGTGGCCGGTGAGAACGACATCGGGGATCCCGGTCGGTGCGCGCGGATCGCCGAAACGCGCCGACATCGGCTCGGCGTCGGTGGGCACGTCATAGCCGGGTGGCGGCGGCGGGAACGGCGCCGACTGCTCGATGAGCCTGGCGTAGTACTCCAGCCACTTGCCGTGATTGAAGGTGATGGCACCGACGATGCGGCCGTTCTTGCCGAAGGCCGCAGCGAAGCGGAGATCCTCCACCGAGCCCTGCGTGAACACGATCTCGTCGCCGAAGGAACAGACGCCGACCCCCTTGATGTTCACGCCGAACTGGCCGGACCAGAACTGCGGCAGCGGCAGGTGCGGACGCCGCCCCTTCTCGAGGTTGACCATGTTGTGCGCCGCGGTCCGAGCCCCCAGCACAGCGGCGTCGACGTGCTCGATCGCCATGAACTGGTACTCGTAGAGCACGTGCGGGGCCCGCGCGATGTCACCGGCGACGAAGATGTTGTCGGTCACCACGCCGTTGATGTCGAAGGCGCGGCAGCCGGCGTCGCACGCCACACCCCAGAACCCGCTGGCGAGTTCGGCACCCTCGAGCCATTCGATGTTGCGGACGGACCCCAGCGACGCCACCACGACATCGACGTCGAGCAGGGTGCCGTCAGAAAGCTGAGCCTGCCGGACATGACCGTCGGCATCGCCCTTGAGGGCCTCCACCGCCACCCCGGTGCGCAGATCGACGCCGGCGTCCCGTTGCATCTTGGCGGCGATGTCGCCGATCACCCCACCCAGCGGTCCGACCAGCGGTGCGCTGGAGCGCTCCGCGACCGTGACGTCCAGTCCGAGATCACGGCATACCGAAGCCATTTCGGACCCGATGAACCCGGCCCCGACTATCAGCACCCGCTTCGGCCGGCCCTTGAAAGCCGCCTGGATCTTCGCGGCATCGTCGCTCGTGCGCAGGGTGTAGAGGCCCTTGAGCTTCGCTTCTTCGGGGTTGAACCACGCACGGGAGCGGACGCCGGTGGCGATCAACAACCGGTCGTAGGGCACCTTGTCGCCGTTGGCGAGAAGCACTTCCCGGTTGTCGCGATCGAGACCGGTGGCCGCCACCCCCAGTCGCCAGTCGGCGTTGACTTCACGCAGTCGCGGCAGCTTGGTGTTCTCGGCCGGCACCCATCCCTTGAGCACCTGTTTGGACAGCGGGGGACGATCGTAGGGCTCGTGCACTTCGTCGCCGATGATGGTGAGCGAGCCGGTGAAGCCCTCGTCACGTAGCGCCTCAGCTGCGCGAAGACCGGTCAGCGACGCCCCGACGATGACGATCCGGCCCTGCTCCTTGAATGTCCGGACGAGGTCGTCGACCAGCGCGTGAGTGCTCACTTCGTGGTCCTGTCAGACGGCGGATCCATCTCCGCGATGATCGCCTGCACCGGGCACGACGCGACCGCTCGTGCGACCTGCTGGCGTTGCGAATCGTCGGGGTTGGGGTCGTAGGCGAGCGCCTCCTCGCCCTGCAACTGGAGCACGTCGGGCGCCAGCGGGACGCATTGCGCGTATCCCAGGCACCTGTTCAAGTCCACGACAATGCGCATGCTTTTCGGCTCCTTCTCAACCGGCGCCGAGGGCTGGTCAGCGCTGCTCCCGAGCTCGTCGGGAAGGAAGGCCCACAATACTGCTTACATCAGCGTAAATGCGGTCATCGGACAATTCGGATCGATGGTCCATAGGATGTTCACTTGGCGTCGATTTCGGTGACCAGCCGCTGTTCGTGAGGATTCTTCGATGAGGTTGCCGCCGTGTCCGTGATTCCCCGTGTGGCGGCGCGCGTAGAGATCTTCGATCCCGGTTATGTGCGAACGCGTCGCGGCGCCCGGGCCGTGGGCGCGACCGTGCTCGCGTGGGCCACCATGGTCGCGGTGACGTCCGCGTTCGACGTCGCGGACCCGGTGCGTATCACCTTGTTCGCGGCGGGTGCCGCTTTCGAGGGCGCGCTGCTGGCGCCCGATCCGCGTCCGCGGGACCGCGTGGGCACCCTCGGGTGGGCGGTCGTGGTGTCGACGCTCGCCGTCATCCTGACTGTCGCTCTCACCCGCCAGGCGGTCTGGCTCGGTGCCATACTGCTTGTGCTGCTGATGTTCTCGTCGTACGCGTTGCGGGCCTGGAGTACCCGGATCGCGAGTCTGGCGCTGATGGGTGCGATCACCGTCTATGTCACCGGCGCCGGACACATCACGGTCGGAAGAGTCGGGTGGTTCGTCGTCGCCCTGACTCTGGGGTTCGGCTGGCTGGCCATCTGGGAATCGGTGATCCTGCGCGATGTCCCGGTGCGGTCGCTGGCCCGTTCGGTGCACGCGTTCGCTCGCCGCGCCGCTGAAACCGTCGCCGCCGCCGCCGACGCCCTCAACACAGCCCGCGACGGAACGCCACCCGACCATGCGGCGAGAGCGCTGCGCACGCGTCTCGAACGGGCGAAGTCCTGCCGTAGTGCGATCGAGACACAGTTCGCCGGCGCTGTCGCGCACGGGATGTCGCCGCAGGACGTCGATCGGCTACGGGTTGCGCTCCACTCGGTCCAGAAGGGACTCGAGGACCTGACCGCACAAGTCGAAGATCCGGGATGGCTGCGGTCGTTGCCCGATGAGATCGCTCGGTCCGTCACGAGCACCCTGCACGGCCTCGCCGTTGCGCTCGGCGACGACTCCGACGACTCCGCCAGGGACACCGTCGCCGGCAGGGCCCGGGTGCTTCGCGGCCACATCCACAGCGCGCTCACCCACACGACCGAAAGCGGCGCGGCACCGTTCCCGCCGCAGACCCTACTCGCTGCGCTGTCGCTGCTCTCCGCTGGAGAGATCGTCGCGCAATCGCTCACGCGGGCACTGGAATTGGTCAGCACGGCGTCGGCTGCGGTCGGCACGGCCATGACTCCGGCCGCCGCAGAAGCCCCGCAGGTCGAGCCAGCGGCTCGACTCATCTCGCCCACCATGGCACTCGCGATACAGGCCGTCGTCGCAGCGGTGGGGGCCGGCCTGATCGCCAAGGCCGTCGGCAATGAGCAGAGCCTCGTGGTGGCCTGGACAGCGTTCGTCGTCATCGCCGGATCCGCGGGGCTCTCGGCACGACGAGCCTTCTCCCGCCTGCCCGCAACGATTCTGGGAGCCGTGGGCGGAGTGGCCATCGCCGCCTGTGTGCCCGAGGGGCTGTTCTGGACCGTCGCCGTGGTCGCCATCGGCGTGTTCCTGACGATCGTCAGCGCGCCCGTCTCCTATCCCGCGATGGTGTTCTGGATGAGCATCGCGTTCGTGCCGCTCTTCGCCACCGAAGGCCGCTACCTCGATCTCGTCAGGGACAAGTCGGTCGCCGCCCTCATCGGTGGGTGCGTCGCGGCGGTCGTGGCACTCACCATCGTGCCGCTTCGCGACACACGCGAGATCCGTCCGGCCGTGCTGACGTACCTGAAAGCCCTCGACGGTGCGCTCGAATCGCATCTGCCAGGCCGGGAGTCCGACGTCGCGGCGGCCGAAGCGGAACTGGACCGCACTCACGCCGCGCTGACGACGAAGTTCGCATCGGCCGCGACGGAGGTCAATGTCTTCTCACAACCCGCGGGCGTGAGGAACGACAAGGCCGTGCACGTCGATGCTGTGCACGAGGCCTATCTGCGGCTCACCCCGCTGCTGTCAGACGGGTCACGGCAACTACACGGATGGACCGACGACCGGGTACGCACCGGAATACGGGAACTGCGCAATGCCATCTCCGCAGCGCGCGGCGATGTCCCCGCGGCCGGCGGATCGGATGCCACGAAGCCCGTTGTGTCGCAGGCCGTCGGCACCGTGGAGTTGACCGACTCACTCCGGCGGGTGGATCAGCTCGAGTCCGATCTGAAAAGACTCGCCGCGGTGCTCAACGGCCGGGCTGACGCACCACCACTACCCCAGAGGTAATTGCCCTGCTTCCGATACTGGAGACATGACGACTTCGACCGAGCCCCGCACCGGCGCCGAGGTGATGGCCGCGTTCATCCCGCAGTCCCCGTTCGCCGTCAAGCTGGGCATCATCGCCGAGCGGCTGGACGCCGACGAGGTGCGGCTACTGCTGCCGTGGGACCCGGCGAACACCACGATCGGCGACATGGTGCACGGCGGAGCCACCGCAGCGCTGGCCGACGTCACCGTGATGGCGGCAGCGTGGGCGGGCGCCGACGTGCCTGACGATCTGCGCGGGGTCACCACGTCGATGACCGTTCACTATCTCGCGCCGGCGCGGGCCACCGACCTGATCGGCGTCGGCCGGGTACTGCGGCGCGGCAAGACCCTCGTCAACTGCGACGTCGACGTCGTCACTCCCGACGGCACCGCGGTGGCCAAGGCGATCGCCACCTACAAGGTGGGCTGACGCAGGCTAGACGGTGACCTCGTTCAGCTTCCCGGTGGCGACGTCGAACACGAAGCCCCGCAACGATTCATGCTTGGTGACGAAGGGGCTGGCCTCGATGCGGCGGATGGACTGACGCACATCCTCCTCGAGATCCGGGAAGGCCTCGGCGGCCCACTGCGGCTTCAGGCCGGTCTCCTCCTGGATCGACCGCTTGAAGTCGTCGTCGGTGAAGGTGAGCATGCCGCAGTCGGTGTGGTGGATCAGAATGATCTCTGTGGTTCCGAGCAGGCGCTGACTGATGGCCAGCGAGCGGATTTCGTCGTCGGTGACGACGCCGCCGGCGTTACGGATGACGTGCGCCTCCCCCTCGGCCAGGCCGAGGATCCGGTACACGTCCAGCCTGGCGTCCATGCACGCCACCACGGCGACATGCCGGCTCGGCGGCAGCGGCAGCGGCCCGCTGAAGTTCCTGGCGTAGTCCTCGTTGTTCTTCAGGTACTCGTCGGTCGCGGACATGGGTCCTCCTGCGGTCGCGGCAGCCAAACGCCCAGACGATAACAACACACCCATGCGCATGACTGCATTGGAAATCAGGACGATTCTGGGTCGGCTTCTTCGCGGGGAAGCGGCGGGTCAGCGGGTGCGCAGGTCGTACACCGTGGCGCCGCCGACCTCGGAGGCCGGGAAGTTCCGCTCCACCCACGCCGTGATCTCGGCGGCGCTGCCACCGCGGTGCCGTGGCGGGCCGCCGCGCTCGTCGCCCGCGAGGAAGTAGCCGACCTGGCCGTCGGCGACGTACTGCTGGAACTGGGTCAGCGTCGGCGAGTCGTCGCCCCCGGAGAACCCGCCGATCGCCATGAGCGACGTGCCGGTCTGCAGTTCCAGCCCGCTCACGCTCATCGACCCGACACCCGCTGCGGCCCAGCGACGGTCGACCGAGGTCAGCAGCGACTCGAGTGCTTCGTTGTCACCCGCCGCACGGGGGCCGCGCCCGCCCGGACCGCCGAAGCCGCCGTCACGCGCCGGTCCCGACATGGTGCCCGGGCCGCTCGAGGGATGGACCACGTTGTAGACCGCGAACGCCGCCGGTGCGGCGAGCGAGGACAACGCCGCCGCCAGCACCACCACCGCGGTGGCGCGCCGCAACCGGTGCAGCCCGACCACGAGCACCGCGGCCGCGGCGACCGCTCCGACCACGACGACCCAGCGCAACCCCGGCACGAACTCCGGCGTGCGGTTGAGAAGAATGAACGCCCACACCCCGGTGGCCGCCACCATCGCCGCGAGCACGAGCCGCGGCCACGGATGCGCGCGGCCCCGCCACAATTCGGCGGTCGAGTGGCCGACCAGCGCGGCGACGGCCGGCGCCAGCGCCACCGTGTAATACGGGTGGATGGTGCCGTCCATGAAGCTGAACACCGCACCGGTCACCAGGAGCCAGCCACCCCAGAGCAGCAGCGCCGCGCGCAACCCGTCGGTGCGTGGCGAGCGGCGGGTGAGCCAGAAGCCCGCGGCCAGACCGATCAGCGCGGCGGGCAGCAGCCATGACGCCTCGACACCCATGGATGCGCCGAACAACCGGCCGATGCCGGCCTCCCCACCGAAGAACAGGCTGCCACCCGGACCGCCGCCCGGTCCCCCGCCGCCCGGCCTCTCACCGCCGGCGATGCGCTCGATCCCGTTGTAGCCCAGCGCCAGCTGTAGCAGGCTGTTGTCGGTGGAACCGCCGATGTAGGGCCGCGAGTCCGCGGGCCACCACTCGACCAGCGCGATGTACCAGCCGGCCGACACGACCATCGACACGGCGCCGACGCACAGCAGGCGGACGCGGTGCCACCAGCCCACAGGTGCGGCGACCAGGAAGGCCAGCGCGAGGCCCGGAACGACCAGGAACGCCTGCAGCATCTTGGTCAGAAAGGCGAATCCCAGAGCCACACCGACCAGCAGCATCCACCGCGTGCCCGCGGTCTCGATGGCGCGCACCATGGCGTAGGCCGCCGCGACCAGCAGCAGCACCAGTAGGGCGTCGGGATTGTTGAAGCGGAACATCAGCGCCGCAACGGGTGTCACGGCCATCACCGCTGCGGCGGTCAGGCCGGCGGCGGGCCCGCTGGTACGCTTCACGGCGGCGTAGAGCAGGGCGACGGTCGCCACACCCATCAGCGCCTGAGGCAGCAGCATGGTGAACGGGGTGAAGCCGAATAGCCGGCCGAACAGCGACATCACCCACAGCGCGGCAGGCGGCTTGTCGACGGTGATGGCGTTGCCTGCGTCCAGCGAGCCGAACAGCCAGGCCGTCCAGCTCTGAGTGCCGGCCTGCGCGGCGGCCGCGTAATAGTCGTTGGCCCAGCCGGACCGGCCCAGGCCCCACAGGTAGAGCACGGCCGTGGCGGCCAGCAACACAGGCAGGGCCAGGCGTGGCCATCGCGGAGCGGCGGCGGTGGCGGGCGCGGAGCCGGCAACCTGCTGAGGTGCGGTGAGTGTCATCAGAAGTCCTCGATCGTGTTCGGAGTCAGCGGGTTCGGCGGGTACGGAAGACCCAGCCGCGCAGCAGCAGGAAGCGCAGCACGGTGGCGACCAGGTTGGCCGCGACCAGCACCACGAGCTCGAGCGCTCGATGCGGTTGGGGGATGAGCCCGTGCAGCAGGGCCAGCGATCCACTCGTCACGCCCAGTGCGACGGCGAAGACGAGCAGACCTTGGACGTGGTGGCGGACCATCGAGCCGCGCCCGGCCACCGCGAAGGTGAACCGTCGGTTGGCCGCGGTGTTGCCGACCGCCGTAACCAGCAGCGCCAGCAGATTGGCGGCCTGCGCGCCGAACGCCCCGCGGGTCAGCATGAACAGCGCCAGGTAGGCGACGGTGGACACGGCGCCGACCGCGCCGAACCTCACCACCTGTCGCAGCAGTGACGTCTTCGGCGCGCACATTCGAGACGAGCCCAGCTGTGCGGCAAGCAGATTCACCGGTATCGAGCCGTCGGCGAAGCCGCGAAGCAGTCGGCCGATACCCCTGAGGTCGGCTGCGGCGGTCGCCACGATGTCCACCCGGCTGTCCTCGTCGTCGATCCAGTCGACCGGCACCTCGTGGATGCGCAGGCCGCTGCGCTCGGCCAGCACCAGAAGTTCGGTGTCGAAGAACCACCCGGTGTCGGTGACGTAGGGCAGCAGCTCGTGGGCGACGTCGGCGCGGATGGCCTTGAAGCCGCATTGGGCGTCGGAGAACCGCGCCGACAGCGTCGACCTGAGCAGGAAGTTGTAGCAGCGCGAGATGATCTCGCGCTTGGCGCCGCGCACCACCCGGGCGCCGCGGTTCAGCCTGGTGCCGATCGCGAGATCGGAGTGGCCGGAGATGAGCGACGCCGTCAGCGGAGCCAGCGCCGCCAGATCCGTGGACAGGTCGACGTCCATGTAGGCGAGCACCTGTGCATCCGACGCCGACCACGCGGCGTGCAGCGCCCGGCCGCGGCCCTTCTCCTCCAGCCTTACGACACGGACGTCACCGAGTTCGGCGGCGAGGTCGGCAGCGATGCGCGGCGTCGCGTCGGTGCTCGCGTTGTCGGCGATGGTGATGCGCGCCGGGAACGGGAAGTCCTCGGACAGGTGGCGGTGCAGGCGACGGATCGAATCCGCCAGCGCCGCCTCCTCGTTGAACACCGGCACGACGACGTCGAGCACCGGCACGCCTGCGGCACGGGCGGCCAGCGCGGCGTTGGGTCTGCAGGCGAAGCGGCGGCGCCCGGCCCCGGCGGCGGCCGCCGCGGCGCGAGATCCGAGGGCGGTGTCTGTCATGACTCCATCGTCGGTTCGCCGGGTGTGTTCGATGTGGGCACAACCTGTGTGACTGCTATGAGTCGGGAGTCACCGCGCGACGGTGACCAGGCCTACGTCTGCGCGGAGCCGGGCAGCCGGACCACGAACCGGGTGCGGCCCGGTTCGCTGTCGAGTCCGATGGTGCCGCCGTGCGCACGGACCACGGCGGCGACGATCGCCAGACCCAGGCCGGTGCTGCCGCCGCGGCGCGAGCGGGACGAGTCGCCGCGCGCGAACCGCTCGAACACCTCGGGCTGCAGCCACTGCGGGATGCCGGGACCGTCGTCGAGCACGGTGAGCACCGCGTCGCCCGCCTCGACGGCCAGCGAGGCGGTCACCGACGTGCCCGGGGGCGTGTGGGTCCGGGCGTTCGCCAACAGGTTCACCAGCACCTGCTGCAGGCGTGCCTCGTCGCCGGTGACCAGCACCGGCTCGTCGGGCAGGTCGAGCGACCACCGGTGCTCGGGGCCGGCGACGTGGGCGTCGCTGACGGCGTCGACGGTCAAGCGCGACAGGTCCACCGGCTCACGCTCCAGCGGGCGGCCGTCGTCGAGGCGCGCCAGCAGCAGCATGTCCTCGACGAGGCGGGTCATCCGCTGCGTCTCGGACTCGACCCGGTTCATCGCGTGCGCGACGTCGTCGGGCAGTTCGCCGGACTTACGTTGTGCCAGTTCGGTGTAGCCGCGGATCGCGGCCAACGGGGTGCGCAGTTCGTGGCTCGCGTCAGCGACGAACTGCCGCACCCGGGTCTCGCTGGCGTGCCGCGCCGACAGCGCATCGAAGATCCGCTCGAGCATCCGGTTCAGCGAGGTGCCGAGCTGGCCGACCTCGGTGTGTGCGCCGGCGGGGTCGACCTCGACGATCGGGGTGGGCAGCCGCACCTCGCCGCGGTCGAGTTCCAGGTCGGCCACCTCGCGGGCGGCGGTCGACACCCTCGACAGCGGTGCGAGCTGGCGGCGGATGACGACGATGCCCACCGCCGCGCCCGCCCCGAGCGCCACCGCGCCGACGACGCCGAAGATCAGCAGCACCGACAGCACGGTGTCGTCGACCGCCGATGTCGGCAATCCGGCGACGATGACCTCTCGGGGACCGTGGGCGTGGCTCGCGATGACGCGGTAGCTGCCGAGCCCGTCGAGCTCGACGGTGGTCGGCGTCTGATTCGCCGGCACGTCGGCGAGCTGTGCGGCCGCGGCGGCACTGATCGGTGCAGGGGTGCCGTCGGCGGTGATCACCCCGGCGTCGAGCCGGTTGCGGCCGATCACGGCGCCGACCGTCCCGGCAGCCTGCCCGGGTGCGTTCAGGAAGGCGGGGCCGGGGCCGGAGTCGTCGCGGATCATGATTCGCCGCGGGAACGGCGGTGGCGGCGGGAATCCCGGCGGTGGCCGCATGTCCGGCGGTGGCCGCATGCCGGGCGGTGGCGGGAACCCCGGCGGCGGTGGCCCGAACAGGCCGACCGACCGCCGGCCGGCCTCGACCACCTGGGCGTCGAGCTGGTTGGACAGGAAGCGCTGCAACATGAAGACGGTGCCGAGCCCGACGACGGCGCATACCAACGCCAGCAGCACCACCTGGGTGATCAGCAGCCGGACCCGCAGCGACCAAGTGCGGGGAGACCAGATGCGGGTGCGGCCGTCGACGCCCGGGTCAGCGAGCGGGCTTGAGGACATAACCCGCGCCGCGCAGCGTGTGGATCATCGGCTCACGGCCGCTGTCGATCTTCTTGCGCAGGTAGGACACGTAGAGCTCGACGATGTTGGACCGGCCGCCGAAGTCGTAGCTCCACACCCGGTCGAGGATCTGCGCCTTGGACAGCACCCGCCGGGCGTTGCGCATCATGAAGCGCAGCAGCTCGAACTCCGTCGCGGTGAGTGTGATGACGTCGCCGCCGCGCGTCACCTCGTGGCTGTCCTCGTCGAGCACCAGATCGCCGACGACGATCTGCGCGCCGCCGGACTCACTGGCCACGCCGGTACGCCGGAGCAGCGCCCGCAGCCGGAGGACCACCTCCTCGAGGCTGAACGGCTTGGTGACGTAGTCGTCACCACCCGCGGTCAGCCCGGCGATGCGGTCCTCGACGGAGTCTTTGGCGGTGAGCAGCAACAGGGGCAGCCCCGGGGTCTGTTCGCGCAGCCGCTGCAACACGTCGAGCCCGCTCATGTCGGGCAGCATGACGTCGAGCACCACGACGTCGGGCGGGTTCTCGCGGGCCAGTCTGATCGCGGACGCGCCGTCCCCGGCGGTGGCGATGTCCCAGCCCTCGTAGCGCAGCGCCATCGTCACCAACTCGGCGAGGACCGGTTCGTCGTCGACCACCAGAACGCGGATCGGCTCGCCGTCGGCCCGGCGCATCACGACGCGTTCGGTGTCGCTCTTGTTCACCACGGACACCATTATCAGAGGTCCCCGTAGGCGAAGGCTGTGCGCTTTCTATGCGCGGGCTGTGAAACCGGGCGCTAGTTCTTGCCGACCGCGGGCGGTGCGCTGGACGGCGTCACGGCGGGGGCCTCCTCGGCAGGCTGGGTGGTCGTCGCCGACTCGGCGTCCACCGGGGCCGGCTGGGCGGCGCTCGTCGTGCTGAAGGCGACGGTCAGACCACCCATCGCGAGCAACGCACTGGTGCCCACGGCGGCGGACGCGAGTTTGATCCGATTCGACGGCATCGCTGGGTTCACTCCGTTCGGTCTGTCGGACAGTTCGCAAGGAGGCGGTGACCCCTCCGAGAGCGGGGTTAACCGATCGCGCCGGAGCCGAAACGCTGCCCAGTCGCTGCCTGCCCACCTCCGGTGGACGCGCCCGGAGCGCGGCCATCACGACCTGACCGGCCGGCCTCTTCTACCCTGTGCCCATGCAGCCGAAGGTCGAGGAGGGCATGCGCCGATGACGCGCTTCCTGGCGCGCCGGCTGCTCAACTACCTGATCCTGCTGGCCCTGGCGTCGTTGCTGACGTTCACGCTCACTTCGCTGACGTTCCAGCCGCTGGACAGCCTGCTGGAACGCAGCCCGCGCCCGCCGCAGTCCGTGATCGACGCCAAGGCCGCCGAACTGAACCTCGACAAGCCGATACCGGTCCGCTACGCCGACTGGGTGACCGGCGCGGTGACGGGCGATTTCGGTACCACGGTCACCGGCCAGCCCGTCGCCGAGGAACTGTGGCGCCGCGTCGGGGTGAGCCTGCGGCTGCTGATCGTCGGGTCGGTGCTTGGTGCGCTCATCGGCGTGGTGCTCGGTGCGTGGAGCGCGGTGCGCCAGTACCGGCTGTCCGACCGGGTGATCACCGTGGCGTCACTGCTGCTGCTCAGCGCGCCGACATTCGTGGTCGCCAACGTGCTGATCTTGGGCGCGCTGCGGGTGAACTCGGTACTCGGTGTGCAGCTGTTCGAGTACACCGGCGAGACGTCCGCCGACGCGGTCGGCGGCGGGTGGAACCAGCTCGTCGACCGAGTGCAGCACCTGGTCCTGCCGACGTTCACCCTCGCACTCGGCTTCGCCGCCAGCTACAGCCGCTATCAGCGCAACGCCATGCTCGACGTGCTCGGCCAGGATTTCATCCGCACCGCACGGGCCAAGGGCCTCACCCGCAGGCAGGCGCTGTTCAAGCACGGTCTGCGCACCGCCCTGATCCCGATGGCCACCCTCTTCGCGTACGGGATGAGCGGCGTGGTGACCGGCGCGGTGTTCATCGAGAAGATCTTCGGCTGGCACGGCATGGGCGAATGGGCGGTGCAGGGCATCGCGACCCAGGACACCAACATCATCGCCGCGGTGTCGGTGTTCACCGGCGCAGTGGTGCTGCTGGCCGGACTGCTCTCCGACGTCATCTACGCCGCGCTCGATCCGAGGGTGCGGGTGGCATGACCGAATCCGGCTTCTCGTCCACCCAGTCCGGCGTCGACGCCGGCTCCTTCGCGTCCCGCCGGACACTGGTGACCCGGCGGTTCCTGCGCAACCGGCTCGCGGTCCTCTCGCTGGTGGTGCTCGCGGCACTGTTCGTCGCCTGCTACGCGCTGCCGCCGCTGCTGCCCTACGACTACACCGAGCTGGACTACTACGCGCTGCAGCAACCGCCCAGTCCCGAGCACTGGTTCGGCACGAACGCGCTCGGCCAGGACCTGCTGGCGCTGACGCTGCGCGGGATGCAGAAGTCAATGCTGATCGGGGTGTGCGTGGCGTTCATCTCCACCCTGATCGCCGCGACGGTCGGCTCGATCGCCGGGTACTTCGGCGGTTTCCGCGATTCGGTGCTGATGTGGATCGTCGACCTGCTCCTCGTGGTTCCGAGCTTCGTGATCATCATGATCGTCACGCCGCGGCTCGATCCCGACGCGAGAGTGTTCTGGTTGATCGTGCTGTTCTCCGGGTTCAGCTGGATGATCAGCTCACGCATCGTGCGCAGCCTGACGATGAGCCTGCGGATGCGCGAGTTCGTCGTCGCCGCCCGCTACATGGGCGTGCGGACGCCGCGGATCATCATCCGCCACGTCCTGCCGAACGTGGCGTCCATCCTGATCATCGACACCGCGCTCAACGTCGGCGTCGCGATCCTGGCCGAGACCGGTCTGAGTTTCCTCGGCTTCGGTGTGCAGCCGCCCGACGTGTCTCTGGGCACGCTGATCGCCGACGGCACCAAGTCCGCAATCACGTTCCCATGGGTGTTCCTGTTCCCGGCGGCCGTGCTGGTGTTGATCGTGTTGTGCGCCAACGCCACCGGTGACGGCCTGCGCGACGCGCTGGACCCGGGCAGCCGGGCGCTGCGACGCGCGCGGCGGACCAGGGGCGGTGCCCGGTGAGCCCGCTGCTGGAGGTCACCGACCTGCACGTGTCCTTCCCCACCGAGGAGGCGTCGGTGCACGCCGTGCGCGGGCTGACCTACCGCGTGGAGCCCGGCGAGGTGCTGGCCGTCGTCGGCGAATCGGGCTCCGGCAAGTCGGCCGCGGCGATGGCCGTCGTCGGCTTGCTGCCCGAGTACGCCGAGGTCACCGGGTCGGTGCGGCTGCACGGCGAGGAACTCCTCGACCGCGACGACCGGGCCATGTCGGCCGTCCGCGGCGCCCGCATCGGCACCGTCTTCCAGGACCCGATGTCGGCGCTGACGCCGGTCTACACCGTCGGCGACCAGATCGCCGAGTCGCTGCGCATCCATCAGCGCGACCTCGGCCGGGCCGCGGCGCGCCGGAGGGCGGTCGAGCTGCTCGACCTCGTCGGTATCCGTCAGCCCGACCGGCGCGCCCGGTCCTTCCCGCACGAGCTGTCCGGCGGTGAACGGCAGCGGGTCGTCATCGCGATCGCCATCGCCAATGATCCCGACCTGCTGATCTGCGACGAGCCGACCACCGCGCTCGACGTCACCGTGCAGGCGCAGATCCTCGACGTGCTGCGCACCGCCCGCGACGTCACCGGCGCGGGCGTCATCGTCATCACCCACGACCTCGGGGTGGTGGCGGATTTCGCGGACCGGGCGCTCGTCATGTACGCCGGGCGGGCCGTCGAGGTGGCCGGCGTCGAAACCCTCTACTCAGACCGGCGAATGCCCTACACCGCAGGGCTGCTCGGGTCGGTTCCGCGCCTCGACGCGCGTCAGGGCACCCGGCTGGTGCCGATCCCCGGCGCGCCGCCCGCGCTGACGGCGCTGCCCCCGGGCTGCCCGTTCACCCCGCGCTGCCCCCTGGCCATCGACGACTGCAGCGCCGCCGAACCCGACCTGCTGCCCGTCGCGGCGGGCCACACCGCCGCCTGCATCCGCACCGAGCACGTCGCCGGTCGCAGCGCCGCCCAGTTGTACGGGGTGAGCACCCAACCCACCCGCGTCGCCGACGTGGAGACCGAGGACGACGTTGCCCTGCGTGTCCGGGATCTGACGCGCACCTACTCGCTCACCAAGGGTGTCGTGTTGCGCCGCAAGGTGGGCGAAGTGCGCGCCGTCGACGGCATCAGCTTCGACCTGCCCGCCGGGCGCACCCTCGGCATCGTGGGCGAGTCCGGGTCCGGCAAGTCGACGACGCTGCACGAGATCCTCGAACTCACCGCGCCGCAGGGCGGTTCTATCGAGGTGCTGGGTCACGACGTGGCCGCGGCGGGCAAGGCGACACGGCGCTCGCTGCGGCGCGAGCTGCAGGTGGTGTTCCAGGACCCCGTCGCCTCCCTCGACCCGAGGCTGCCGGTGTACGAGGTGCTCGCCGAACCCTTGTCGGCCAACGGTTTCGGTAAGGCGGACGTCGAGGACCGGGTGGCCGACCTGTTGACCACCGTCGGCATGCACCGCTCGGACGCCGCCCGGTTCCCCGCAGAGTTCTCCGGCGGCCAGAAGCAGCGGATCGGCATCGCCCGCGCCCTGGCGCTGCAACCGAAGATCCTGGCGCTCGACGAGCCGGTGTCGGCCCTCGACGTGTCGATCCAGGCCGGCATCATCAACCTGCTGCTCGACCTGCAGGAGCGGTTCGGGCTGTCCTACCTGTTCGTCTCGCACGACCTGTCGGTGGTGAAGCACCTGGCCCACCGGGTGGCCGTGATGCACCGCGGCGCCATCGTCGAACAGGGCGACGCCGACTCGGTGCTCGGCGACCCCCAACACGAGTACACCCGCGCGTTGCTGGCCGCGGTGCCCCGGCCGCCCGCGGAACTGCACGGCAACCGCTGATCGGCGTGACGCGCCGCTAGCATCGGTGCGATGACGCACACGTTCGGCGCCCGACGAGCCCTCGCCGCCGCGGCCGTACTGGTCCTCACCCTCGCCGGTTGCTCGAGCCGCGACGACGGGGCGCCGTCGCCGGGCGGCAACGCCGAACTCGGCACCACCAGCGACATCAACCCCCAGGACCCGGCGAGCCTGCGCGACGGGGGCAACCTGCGCCTCGCGCTCACCGGCTTCCCGCCGAACTTCAACACGCTGCACATCGACGGCAACCTCGGCGAACTCGGCGGACTGCTGCGCCCCACGATGCCGCGGGCGTTCATCATCGCCCCCGACGGGCAGACCACCGTCAACACCGACTACTTCACCAACGTCGAGCTCACGAGCACCGACCCGCAACAGGTCACCTACACAATCAACCCCAAGGCGACGTGGTCCGACGGGACGCCGATCACGTGGGAGGACATCGCTTCCCAGATCAACGCGACCGGCGGCAAGGACGAGCGGTTCCTCGTCGCGTCCCCGAACGGCACCGAGCGCGTCGAGTCGGTGACCAAGGGTGTCGACGACCGGCAGGCCGTGGTCACCTTCAAGGCGCACTACGCCGACTGGAAGGGATTCTTCGCCGGCAACACCATGCTCTACCCCAAGAGCACGACCGCCGATCCCGAGGCGTTCAACCGCGGCCAGCTCAACGGGCCGGGCCCGTCGGCCGGCCCGTTCATCGTCTCCACGGTGGACAAGGCCGCGCAGCGAATCGTGTTGACCCGCAACCCGAATTGGTGGGGCACGAAACCCCGGCTGGACTCCATCACGTTCACGGTGCTCGACGACGCGGCCCGGGTTCCCGCCCTGCAGAACAATGCGTTGGACGCGATGGGCCTGGCCACCCGCGACGAACTCGACACCGCCCGCAACACGGCGGGCATCACCATCCGGCGCGCCCCTGCCGCGAGCTGGTACCACTTCACCGTCAACGGCGCACCGGGCTCGATCCTGTCCGACCCGAGGCTGCGGCTCGCCGTCGCGAAGGGTATCGACCGGCAGGCCATCGCGACGGTGTCGCAGAACGGCCTCGTGAACGAGCCGCGCCCGCTGAACAACCACATCTACCTCGCCGGCCAAGAGGGCTACCAGGACAACAGTGCCGCGGTCGCCTTCGATCAGGACAGGGCCAGGGCCGAGCTCGACGCGCTGGGCTGGCGGCTGAACGGGCAGTTCCGGGAGAAGGACGGCAGACAACTGCGCATCCGCGACGTCTTCTACGACGCGTTGAGCACCCGGCAGATCGCCCAGGTGGCGCAGAACAACCTGGCGCAGATCGGCGTCAACCTGGAGCTGGTACCCGCCGCCGGAGGCCGGCTGTTCACCGAGTTCGTCACGCCCGGCAACTTCGATCTCGTGCAGTTCGCCTACGGCGGCGACGCCTTCCCGCTGTCGAGCCTGACCCAGATCTACTCGTCCACCGGCGAGGGAAACGTCGGCAAGATCAGCAGCCCCGAGATCGACGCGCAGATCGAGAAGACGCTGTCCGAGCTGGATCCCGCCACGGCCCGCGTCAACGCCAACGAGCTCGACAAGATGATCTTCGAGGCGGGGCACAGCCTGCCGCTGTTCCAGTCGGCGGGCAACGTCGCGGTCCGCAGCAACCTGGCGAACTACGGCCCGGCCGGGATCGGCGACCTCAACTACACCGCGATCGGGTTCATGCCGTAGCCCGTTCGGTTCCGCCTGATCCAAAGCAGTGCCGCCGCCGGGCGCCGTCGGTAGAACTGCGCCATGACCACCGTTGAGCGTCTCAACCCGCTGCTGCCCGACTCGCCGGAGTTCGCGATCCTGCTGGCACAGATCGCCGCGGGCGCGAAGGACCGCGACCTCGAGGACCAGAACCCGTTCGACCAGGTCGCCGCACTCAAGCGCGCCGGGTTCGGTGCCTTGCGTCTGCCCGTCGAGCTCGGTGGCGCGGGACTCACTGTGCCGGAACTGTTCTCGGTAATCATCGACGTGGCTCGCGCCGATCCGATCGTCGCCCACATCTTCCGGACCCACTTCTGGTTCGTCGAGGAGCGGCTTCGCGCGCTGCGCGCCGACCCGGCCGACGCGGTGTCGCGGCGATGGCTCGACGAGGTCGCCGCGGGCAAGGTGTTCGGCAACGCGTTCAGCGAGAAGGGCTCGCTCGCCGTGGGCAGCCTGGTGTTCAACACCCGCCTGACGCCGGATGGCGAGGGGTTCCGGCTCGACGGCGAGAAGTACTACAGCACAGGCACTCTGTTCTCCGATCACCTGACCGTGGCGACCACCACCGACCATGATTCGGTGGCCACCGTCGTGGTGCCCACCGACCGCGACGGGGTGACGCTGGTGGACGACTGGGACGGTTTCGGCCAGCGTCGTACCGGCACGGGCACCACCACGTTCACCGCGGTGGCGGTGTCCGCCGACGAGGTGCTCATCGACACGCCGTATGACGCCGAGCCGACGCCGACGGTGCAGTACGCGGCGCTGCAGCTCTACATCCACGCCGTCGTCGCAGGCGTGCTGGCCAACGTCGTCGACGACGGTGTGGCACTGCTGGAGTCGCGCGACCGCAACTTCAATCATGCGCTCGCCGAACGGCCGTCCGACGATCCACTGCTGCAGCGTCAGCTCGGCGAACTGGCCAGCACCGCATCCGTCGCGCGGGCAGCCGTGCTCGACGCCGCCACGGCGATCGGCGCCGCCGACGCGTCGGAGACCGGCGGCGTGCCCGACGCCCGGTTGGCGACCGAGGCGCAGCTGCGGGCCGCGAAGGTGAAGGTGCACCTGGATCAGGTCGCCCCCGAGGCCGCGACCCGGCTGCTCGAACTCGGCGGGGCCAGCGCCGCGAGCCGGCAGCGCAACCTCGACAGGCACTGGCGCAACATCCGCACCATCACCCTGCACAACCCGGTGGCGTACAAGGCCCGGGTGATCGGCCAGAACCTGTTGCACGGCACGCCGATTCCGGCCAACGCCTACTTCTGACCCCTCGCCCTCATGCGATTTCGGCGCACTTTCGTTCGGTGAGCGACGGTGAGCGCGCCGAAATCGCTGGAGAAAGGAGCACTCGTGACTCGTCAACTGCACCTCGGCGGATTCCAGATCGCGTCGCAGGTCACCCACTCGCACGCCGCGTGGCGACATCCGGCCAGCGACACCCGCTTCACCTCGCCGGAGTACTACCACCGCCTGGGCCGCATCCTGGAGCGCGGCAAGTTCGACTTCGTGTTCTTCGCCGACCTGCTGGCCGCGCCGGTGCGGTACGGCGACGGGATCGCCGAGCCGCTACGCCGGGGCACGCAGGCCACCGCGACGCTCGACCCGTCGATCGTGGCGGCCAGCATCGCCGCGGTCACCACGAAGCTCGGTGTCGCGATCACGAAGTCGGCCACGTACTTCCACCCCTATGAGCTGGCCCGCATCTTCGCCAGCCTCGATCACATCACCGGCGGCCGGGTGGCGTGGAACATCGTCACGTCGCTGACCCAGGGTGAGGCGCAGAACTTCGGCCGCGACGAGCACCTCGGCCATGAGTTCCGTTACGAGCGCGCCGACGAGTTCGTCCGCACGGCGCTGGAGTTGTGGGCGAGTTGGGAGCCCGACGCGCTGGTGCTCGACAAGGCCAGCGGTGTGTTCGCCGACCCGTCGCGGATCCGGCACGTCGACCACGACGGCGAGTTCTTCCGCACCCGCGGGCCGCTCAACGTCCCACACTCCCCGCAGGGCAGGCCGGTACTCATCCAGGCGGGCTCGTCGAACACCGGAAGGGACTTCGCCGCCCGGTGGGCCGAGGCGATCTTCGAGATCGACCCGACACCGGAGGGCAGGCGCGCCTACTACGACGACATCAAGTCGCGGGCATCGGATTACGGCCGAGACCCGGACCAGGTGCTGATCTTCCCGGCCTTCATCCCGTTCATCGGCGAGACCGAGTCGATCGCCCGCGAGAAGCAGGCGTTCCACAACGAGCTGGCCGACCCGGTGTCGGGCTTGATCACCCTCTCGGTGCACACCGACCACGACTTCTCGGTGTACGACCTCGACGCGCCGGTGGAGGACGTGCAGGTGTCCGGCACCCAGGGGCTGTTCGACACCGCCCGGCGGGTGGCCGACCGCGACAACCTGACGCTGCGCGACATCGGCGAGTGGTACGCCCAGGGCGTGCTACTCCCCCAGTTCGTGGGAACCGCGGAGCAGGTGGCCGACCAGATCGAGGAGTCCTTCCACGCCGGGGAGGCCGACGGCTTCATGGTGTCGGCGGCGCAGACACCGGGCACGTTCAACGACTTCGTCGACGCAGTGGTGCCGGAGTTGCAGCGGCGCGGGCTGTTCCGCACCGAATACACGGGCACCACGCTGCGCGACCACCTGGGTCTCGATCCCGCGACGTTCACCGCGGCGCAGCGGCTGAAGTCGGTCAGCTGACGTCGCCGAGCGACTTGTGGAGCCTGAGCCGCGCTGAGCGCGGCCAGGGCTCCACAAATCACAAACCGGCCAGCACCAGGTCGGCGGCCTTCTCGCCGATCACCACCGACGGCGCGTGGGTGTGCCCGCGGATGATCGCGGGCATCACCGAGGCGTCGGCGACCCGTAGTCCCTCGACACCTCGCACCCGCAGGTCGGGGTCGACGACGCTGCCCTCGTCGGTACCCATCCGGCAGGTGCCGACGGGGTGGTACAGCGTCTGGGAGGTCAAGCGCAGCGCCTCCTCGAGCGTCTCCTCGCGGGTGTCCTCGACGTCGAGCGGCCGCGCGACCCTGCCGAGCACGTCACGCATCGCGGGCGCCTTCGCGATGTCGGCGGTCATCCGCAGGCCGGCCATCATCGCGGCGCGGTCGCGGCCCTCCGGGTCGGACAGGTATCGCGGATCGATGACCGGCTTGGCGAACGGGTCGGCCGAGGCGAGGGTGACGGTTCCGCGGCTCTCCGGGCGCACGAGGATCGGGCCCATCACGACCGCATGCCCCTCGTAGGCGTCGCCCAGGCCTTCGTCGAAGAACGGTGCCGGGGCGAACAACAGCTCGAGGTCGGGCAGTTCGAGGTCGGGGCGGCTCCGCACGAAGCCGTACGCCTCGCCGACGTTCGACGTCAGCATGCCGCGGCGGCGCACCAGGTAGCGGACGAGTTCCAGCGGCTTCTCCGCAGTGAACAGGCTGTCGTGGCGGACCTCGAAGCCCATCGGCGTGCACAGGTGGTCGATGAGATTGCGACCCACCTCGGGGGCGTGGGCCACGACGTCGATGCCGTGCTCGGACAGCTGGTCGCGATCACCGATGCCGGACAGCATCAGCAGCTGCGGACTGTTGACCGCGCCCGCGCACAGCACGACCTCGCGCCGCGCACGGACCTCGTTGCGGCCGGAGCCCGACTGGTACTCGACGCCGACGGCCCGGCCGCCGTCCACCACCACCCGGGTGGCGTGTGCGCCCGTGACCACGGTGAGGTTCTTGCGGGAGGCCGCCGGTTTCAGGTAACCGTCGGCGGTACTCCACCGCGCGCCGCGGCGCTGGGTGACCAGCGTCTCGCAGAAACCCTCGGGTTGTGGCGCGTTCGGCTTCGCCAGCGAGTGGCCGCACTCCTGCACCGCGGTGAGGTAGGCCGCGGTGGAACTGCGCGGACTGCGCTGGCGGCAGACATGCAGCGGCCCGCCCTCGCCGCTGCAACCTCCCTCGACCTTTTGCGCTGCGTCGCTGGTGTTCTCGATGCGACGGAAATACTCGACGACGTGCGCGTAGTCCCACTGCGGGCCAGCGAGCTCACCCCACTCGTCGTAGTCGGCGGCGAATCCGCGGACCCACATCATCGCGTTCATCGACGACGAGCCGCCCAGCACCTTGCCGCGCGGCCAGTAGATGCGGCGGCCGCCCAGCTCCGGTTGCGGCTCGGTGGAGTAGTCCCAGTCCATCTCGCTGCGGAACAGCTTCGAGAACGCCGCCGGGATGTGGACGAACTTGTCCTTATCCGGCGGGCCGGCCTCCAGCACCACCACCTCGACACCGGGATCAGCGCTCAGGCGATTGGCCACGACGGCGCCGGCCGAGCCGGTTCCGATGACGACATAGTCGGCTTCCATCGGGCGAAGTCTAGAGTCCCGCGCCGCCGCCGTCGGGACCTTCGAGAGGACTCAGGGCACCAGCTCGATGTGGTGGGCGCCGCCGATGGCGGCGTAGCGCTGCGGGTCGCAGGTCAGCACGATGACCTGGCCGTCGCCGCCCACCACGTCGAACACCGCGCCCATCTTGACCAGCCGGTCGCGGTCGGTGAAGCCGAGCGCATCGTCGATGAGCAGCGGGACGCCGTCCTCCTTGGCGACCAGCACCGCGCCGGCCAGCCTCGCCACGATGCCCAGCTGTTCGCGGGCGCCGCCGGACAGCGACTCGTAGGGCACCGTGCGGCCGGCGAGCGTGCGACTGCAGATGCGCAGGTCGCTGTCCACCTCGACCTCGAAGCTGTCCCCGAACACGATGCGGCCGAGGCGTTCCACCTGATCGCGGAACGGGTCGACGTAGCGCGACCGGGTGGCGTCGCGGTGGCGCGCCATCACCGTCCGCAGCAGTTGCGCCGCCCGGGCCCGCCGGTGCACCCGCAGGTACTCCCGCTCGGCGTGCTGGCGTTCGGCCTCCGCCGCGTCCAGGCTGCCCCGGCGGCCCTCGGTGCCGTACACCTTCAGCTGCGTGCTGACCTCTCGCAGTTCCTCGGCCAGCGCGTCGTGCCGGCGGCCGAGCGCATCGGCACCGCGGGTGGCGTCGGCCAACGCGGCCTCGACGGCATCGGGGGCGCTGCGCTCCAGTTCGGCCCGGACCTCGGCGGCCCGTGCGGCGGCAGCCCGGGCCGCATCGCCGTCCGCCTCGGCCGCCGCGGCCAGGGGGTCGTCGGCCGCCTGCG
>NZ_JACKSJ010000077.1 GCF_025821665.1 [Mycobacterium] manitobense | reverse complement strand
GCCCACCACGCGTGGTCGGCGCAGCCGTGGACGACGCGGCCCGGCCTGCCCCTGCCCGGCCGTCCGGCGCCGCTGCACCCCAACGCCGCGGGGATGCGCGCGGTCGCGGATCTGGTGCTCGACGCGCTGCGCTGACGGGCCGAATTCGTGCATCCGCGGGTGCGGGGTGCATGCGACGATAATCGTCGACGGCCGTGCGACGGCCGCAGCTACCGGAGAACCCGAGGACGTGACGATGACTTCACCGCTGGGCGTCGACCCGAAGGTCCTGCGCGAGCAGGCCGCCAGGATGCACGAGTTCGCCGATCAGCGCGCCGAGCACGTCTCGAACGTCGTGCGGATCGCCTCCACGTTCACCGGGGCGTGGACCGGCCAGGGCGGGGACGCGGTGCAGAAGGCGCTGGAGAGCTACGTGCAGGAGGCGTCCGACACCCGGCGCGAAGAGATGGAGATCGCCGACGCGCTCATCCAGGCCGCCAATCAGTACGACCAGACCGACGCCGACGCGGCCGGCGGCCTTTCCGGCCAGATGGGCATCTGAGAGGACTCGCGATGACCGACATCGTCCTGAAATTCAACGAGGCCCAGCAAGCCGTCGACGAGCTGAACGCCGAAGCCGCCAAGCTCGAGGAGCTGACGGCCGAGGAGGGCGCACTGGTCGACCAGATCGCGGGCAGCGAGTGGACCGGCTCTGGCGAAGGGTCCTGGGAGCAGCGTCAGCGTGAGTGGCAGAAGGAGTCCGTCGAGGAGTCCGCGGCGCTGAGGCGCCTGGTGCAGGCAGTCGAGGCGGCGCACGGCCTGATGAAGGACACCGAGAGCCAGGTGTCCGGCCTCTTCAACTGACCCACGACCCGATCGGCGTCCCCTGGGATGATGGGCGCCGATGATCCACCTGACCGCACTGACCAAGACCTTCGGCGACACCCGCGCCGTCGACGACCTGACGTGCACTGTCGAGCCCGGCGTCGTCACCGGCTTCCTCGGGCCCAACGGCGCGGGCAAGACCACCACGATGAGGTTGATCCTCGGCCTCGACCACCCGACATCGGGGACCGCGACCATCGACGGCCGCCCCTACCGCGACCTGCGTGAGCCGCTGCGCACCGTGGGCGCCCTGCTCGACGCCCGGCAGGTGCATCCGCAGCGCAGCGCCCGCAACCACCTGCGCTGGATCGCCGCGACCAACCGGATTCCCGGTCGCCGGGTCGACGAGGTGCTCGACATGGTCGGGCTGACGGCGGTGGCGGGCCGGCCTGCCGGCGCACTCTCGCTCGGCATGGGCCAGCGGCTCGGTATCGCCGCCGCCCTGCTCGGCGACCCGCCGGTGCTGCTCTTCGACGAACCGGTCAACGGACTCGACCCGGAAGGCATCCACTGGGTGCGCACGCTGATGCGCACGCTCGCCGGGCAGGGCCGCACCGTGCTGGTGTCGAGCCACCTGCTGGCCGAGATGGCCAACACCGCCGACCGGCTGGTGGTGATCGGCCGCGGCAGGCTCATCGCGGCCACCACCGTGACCGACTTCGTCGGTTCCGGCGGCCAGACGATCCGGGTGCGCAGCCCGCAGCGGGACACCCTGCGCGACCTGCTGCGCGACGCGGACATCGAGGTGGCGCCCGACGCGGACGGCGCCGGCCTTACCGTGCGCGGCGCGGCCATCGAGGTCGTCGGCGACCTGGCCGCGCGCAACGGCATCACGCTGCACGAGCTCAGCGCCCGGGAGGCCTCGCTGGAGGCGGCGTACCTGGCGCTCACCGACGGGGCGGTCGACCACCGGGCGGGGGCCCGATGAGCGGGCTCGCCGCGCTGTCCGCCGAGCGGATCAAGCTGTTCACCACCCGCTCGCCGGTGTGGTCGGTGGCAGGCGCCGCGCTGCTGTCGCTCGCGCTGGCCGCGGTGCAGGGGCGCACGGCCTACGAATACAGCCCGGTGTCACCGCAGGAGGCCGCGCTGGGGGTGACCGTGTTCGGCGTGCCGGTGCTGATGATCCTGGCGTCGACGGCGATGACCGCCGAGTACCGCCACGGGCTGATCCACACCACGCTGCTCGCGACCCCGCAGCGCACCCGCGTGCTGGCCGCCAAGACGGCGGTGGCGGCGGTCTTCTCGGCGATCAGTGCCGCGGTCATGGCGCTGGCCGCGATCGTGGTGGCCCGGTTGGCCGCCGACCCGCTGGCCGGTGGCCCGCTATCGCCCGCATCCCGGGAGGTGTGGGAGGTGATCGGCGGGGTCGCGCTGTACGCGGCGCTGGCCGCCGTGCTCGGGGTCGCCGTCGGTGCGCTGCTGCGCGTCGCGGCGGGAGCGGTCGCGGTGCTGCTGCTGTGGCCCCTGGTGGCCGAGCCCATCCTGGCCAACGTGCCGGACCTCGGCACCCGCGTCGGGCCGTGGCTGCCGTTCGGCAACGTCTTCAGGTTCCTCGACGTCACATGGCTGTACCCGACCTTCGACATGGCGTGGGGACCGGCCGGGTCACTGGTGTACTTCGCCGCGACCGTCGCCGTGGTGTGGGTGGCCGCGGCGGTGGTGCTCGTCCGCCGCGACGCGTGACGGCCACTCGGTCGCAACGGGTTTGCCTGGGCACTCGGTGCGAGCGGCTAACGTGTGTGCCATGGGGCGCAGAACATCGGCCGTGCTGACGGCGCTGGTCGTCACCGCGGCGTTGGGCGGCTGCGGCCGCGATTCCGAACCGGAGTCGCCACCGGCGACGCAGGAGGCGTCACCGGCCGCGACGGAGTTCGCCGACCAGCTGCGGGCGCGGGTGTCGGTCGACGCGATGATGGGTCACCTGGAGAAGCTGCAGCAGATCGCGGACGACCACGGCGGCAACCGGGCATTGGGCACCCCCGGATATGACGCCAGCGTGGACTACGTCGCCGATGCGTTGCGCAACAAGGGATTCGATGTCCAGGCGAACGAATTCGAGGTGAAACTGCCGTTCGCCGAGGAGCCGGAACTGCGCGTGAGCGGCCGGACGGTGCCGGCCCGCCCCCTCGAGTTCACCATCGGCACGCCGCCCCAGGGGGTGACCGGACCGCTGGTGGCCGCCCGCGTCGAGGACTCGCCGGGGTGCACCGCCGCGGACTACGACGGACTACCGGTGCGCGGCGCCGTCGTGCTCGTCGACCGCGGCGAATGCCCGTTCGGTGACAAGCAGGCCGCCGCGGCGCAACGCGGCGCCGTCGCCCTCGTCGTCGCCGACAACGAGGACGGCGACCAGATGGGCGGCACGCTCGGCGAGACGACCGAGGTGAAGATCCCGGTCGTCAGCGTCGGCAAAGCCGACGGCGCGCAGTTGCGCGGCAACCCCGGCGAGACGACCCTGCGGTTGAAGGCAGGCGTGCGCACCGAGCGCACCCGCAACGTGATCGCCCAGACCAAGACCGGCTCGACCGCCGACGTGGTGATGGCCGGCGCACACCTGGACAGTGTGCCCGAGGGCCCGGGCATCAACGACAACGGCTCCGGGGTGGCCGCGGTGCTGGAAACCGCGCTGCAACTGGGCAGTTCGCCGGATGTCCGCAATGCGGTGCGCTTCGCGTTCTGGGGCGCCGAGGAACTCGGGCTGATCGGCTCCACCCAGTACGTCGAGTCGCTCGACCAGGAGGCTCTCAAGGACATCGCGCTCTACCTCAACTTCGACATGGTCGGCTCGCCCAATCCGGGATACTTCACCTACGACGGCGACCAGTCCTCGCGGCCCGACCCGCGCGGAGGCGTGCCGCGGGTGCCGGAGGGTTCGGCGGGCATCGAGCGTGCACTGGTCGCCTATTACCAGGGCACCGACAAGAAGGCGCAGGACATCTACTTCGACGGCCGGTCCGACTACGACGGGTTCACCGCGGCGGGCATCCCGGCCGGTGGCACGTTCTCGGGTGCGGAGAACAAGATGACCAAGGAGCAGGCGGAACTGTGGGGCGGCGAGGCCGACCAGCCGTTCGACCCGAACTACCACAAGAAGACCGACACCCTCGAACCCATCGACCGCACCTCGATGGAGATCAACGGTGGCGCAGTACCGTACGCGGTCGGGTTGTACGCCCAGGATCAGCGCGGCCGCAACGGTGTCCCGCTGCGCGAGGACCGCACCCGCCATCCGCTGTCCGCCGCATGATGCTCGCGCGGACGGTCGTCGCGATCGCGGCGACGGCGCTGCTGGCGGCCTGCTCCCCGTCGTCGGGGCCGCCACCGCCCACCGACCTCGCCGGCGATCTGGCGGCCCGGGTCGGCATCGACGCGATGGCCGCGCACCTCGACGCCCTTCAGTCCATCGCCGACCAGCACGGCGGTAATCGGGCCGAGGGCACACCCGGTTACGACGCCAGCGTCGACTACGTTGCGAAGCTGCTGCGCGACAAGGGATTCGACGTAGAGACACCCGAGTTCGAGCGCTACGGCTCGACCAGGGGCGGTAAGCCCCGCGTCACGGTCGCCGGGCGCGACCACTCGGTGCAGCAGGCGTCGCTGCTGGTGACCACCCGTCCGGGCGGACTGAACGCCGTCACGTTGCGGCCCGCGACACCCGACGGATGCACCCGCGAGGCCTACCGCGGTGTGGACGTCGAGGGGGCCATCGCCGTGGTCGACGACGCCGGTTGCTCGGTGGTCGCCAAGCACGACGCCGCCGTGGCGGGCGGCGCCGTCGGTCTGCTGGTGGTCGCTGCCCGGCCGGACGCCGCGACGCCCGGGCTGTTCACCCCCGGCTACTACCGCGACCTCGAGGTCCCGGTGGGCATCATCGACGCCGCCGCCAACGCGGCGCTGCGCCGCACCTCCGCGCCCGTGCGATTGGTGCTCGACGGGGAACCGGTGCTGGTCAAGTCGCGGAACGTGTTGGCGCAGACGAAGACCGGTGACTCCGCGAACGTCGTGCTGGCCGGTGCGCACCTCGACAGCGTCGCGGGCGGGCCGGGCATCAACGACAACGGCACCGGGGTGGCGGCGCTGCTCGAGACCGCACTGCAGCTCGGCGCCTCGCCCGATGTGCGCAACACGGTGCGGTTCGCGTTCTGGGGCTCGGAGGAGATCGGCCTTGCCGGTTCGCAGGCCTATGTGCGCGGCCTCGATCGCGACCGGCTCGACGACATCGCGCTCTACCTCAATTTCGACATGCTCGGCTCGCCCAACCCCGGGTACTTCACCTATGACGGCGACCAGTCCGCCTCGGCCGAGCCGGCCAAGGCGACGCCGGAAGGCTCGGCGGGCATCGAACGCACGCTGGCCGGCTACCTCAACCTGGCCGGTGTCCGGCCGGCCGACATGCCGATCGGCGACCGCACCGACTACCACCCCTTCGTCACCGCCGGGGTGCCGATCGGCGGGGTCACCACGGGCGCGGCGCAGCGCAAGACCGCTGTGCAGGCACGACTCTGGGGTGGCCGGGCCGATGTCGCGTTCGATCCGAACTACCACACCCGGCGCGACACCGTCGACAACGTCGACCGGCACGCTTTGTCGGTGATGGGCCCCGCGGTGGCCTACGGAGTGGGCGCCTACGCCCGGTCCACCGACGGCCCGAACGGTGTGCCGCCACGCGATCGGCGCGACCGCAGGGGGAGGTGACCTAGCCGACCGGCGACGTGGGATCCGGGTCGCGCTGGTCGTCACGGACGCCGCGAACCAGGCCGAGCAGCCGCATGCCGTGGTACACCAGCAGCGCGGCGATCGAGCCGAGAGCGATCCCGGTGAACGTCAGACTGCCTGCCTGCCAACTGAAGTCGGCGATGCCGATGATCAGCGGGATGGCCGCGGTCAGCTGGTTGACCGGCTTGGCGAAGTCGACGTCGTTGGTCAGCCAGATCCGCACGCCGATGATGCCGACGAGGCCGTAGAGCACCACGGTGGCGCCACCGAGCACCCCGTCGGGTGTCGCCGCGATCACCGCTCCGACCTTGGGGCACAACGCGAGTGCGATCGCCACCACGGCCGCCACCCAGTAGGCGGCGGTCGAGAACACCCGGGTCGCGGCCATCACGCCGATGTTCTCGGCGTAGGTGGTGGTGGCCGATCCGCCGCCCGCGCCGGCCAGGGTGGTGGCCACACCGTCGGCCATCAGGGCGCGGCCGATCAGGGGATCGGCGTCGGTGCCGGTCATCTGGCCGACCGACTTGACGTGCCCGATGTTCTCGGCGACCAGCGCGATGACCGCGGGCAGGAAGAGCGGCAGCACCGACCAGGTGAACGACGGCGTCTGGAACTCCGGCAGCCCGACCCATGCGGCCGAGGCGATGGCGGCCTTCTTGTCCGGGTCGAGGTCACCGAGCGCCAGCGCCAGCAGGTAGCCGGCCACCACCGCGAGGAAGATCGCCAGCCGGCCGACGATGCCGCGGAAGAACGCGAGCACCACCACCAGCAGCACCAGGGTCACCAGGCCGACCAGCGGCCCCTTCTCGAAGTTGTCCTTCGCCGCGGGCGCGAGGTTCAGCCCGATCAGGGCGACGATCGCACCGGTCACCACCGGCGGCAGGATGACGTCGATCCAGTGCGTGCCGACGACGTGCACCACCGCACCGATGACGATCAGCAGCAGTCCGACGGCGATCAGTCCGCCGAGCGCGCTTCCGGTGCCCTGCGCGGCGACCGCGCCCGTCACCGGGGCGATCACCGAGAAACTCGAGCCGAGATAGCTCGGCAGCCGGTTGCCCGTGATGATCAGGAACAGGATGGTGCCGATCCCGGAGAACAGCAGCGTGGTGGCCGGCGGGAAACCGGTGAGCACCGGCACCAGGAACGTGGCGCCGAACATCGCCACCACGTGCTGCGCGCCGAGGCCCACGGTGCGGGCCCAGTCCAGGCGTTCGTCGGGAGCGACGACGAAGTCGCTGTCGGCGCGGGACTCGACGTGAGTCCAGGTCCATCGGCTTCCCGGTGCGGTCATGGGTGCCTATATTGCCCGGCGGACCGACATCCGGCGCACCCCGTAGACCGCCGCGCCCAGCACGACGACCGCCACACCCGCGGCCACCGACGGCAACGGCAGCGCGAACGCCAGCACGATGCACCCGGCCAGTCCCAGGATCGGGATGATGCGGTGCCCCAGCGTCAGCGCCGCTGCGTTGGCGATCGCGTAGTAGACCAGCACCGCGAAGGACGAGAACCCGATCGCGCCGCGCAGGTCCACCACCGCGGCCAGCACCGCCACCACCGCGCCGACCGCGATCTCGGCGCGGTGCGGTCCGCCGAACGTGGGATGCACGGCGGCCAGCGCATGCGGGAAATGCCGATCCCGCGCCATCGCCAGCGTCGTCCGGGACACCCCGAGGATGAGCGCCAGCAGCGAGCCCAGCGCGGCGACCGCGGCACCCACCCGGACGACGGGCTCCAGCCACGGTGCTCCTGCATCGCGCACGGCCTCTGCGAGCGGTGCGCTCGCCGACGCGAGCGCCGCCGGACCGACACCGGCCAGCACCGCCGCCGCGACCGCGGCGTAGACGACGAGCGCGATGCCCAGCGCGATGGGGATCGCACGCGGGATGGTGCGGGCCGGATCGCGCACCTCCTCGCCGAGCGTGGCGATGCGCGCATAGCCGGCGAAGGCGAAGAACAGCAGGCCCGCGGCCTGAAGGACGCCGCCCACGGTGACGTCGACCCCCGGCGCCCTTTCCGCCCCGCCGGCTCCGCCGAGCACCGCCACGACCACGGCGGCGAGCACCGCCAGCACGAACGCGACGATGACGCGGGTGAGCAGCGCCGATTTCTGGACGCCGGTGTAGTTCACCACCGTGAGCACCACCACCGCGGCCACCGCGACAGCGTGCGCGGCGCCGGGCCACACGTAGTAGCCGACGGTGAGCGCCATCGCGGCGCACGACGCGGTCTTGCCGACCACGAAACTCCAGCCGGCGAGATAGCCCCAGAACGGGCCCAGCCGCTCGCGGCCGTAGACATAGGTGCCCCCGGACTGCGGATGGCGGGCCGCCAGCCGCGCCGACGACGTCGCATTGCAATACGCGACGACGGCGGCGATCGCGAGGCCGAGGAGCAGACCGGCGCCCGCCGCCGCGGCGGCGGGACCCAGCGCCGCGAAGATGCCGGCGCCGACCATCGACCCGAGACCGATGACGACGGCATCGCCGGTGCCGAGCCGGCGTCGCAGGGCCGAGTCGTCCGCTGCGGTCACGGCAGTGATCGTAGGTGAGGCCGCCCGGTCAGGCGCCTCGCCCGGGGACCAGCGACTGGTGCTCCGGCGTCCGGATCGCGGCCACCAGGACGGCGACCAGCGCCGTCAGCCCGATCAGCGAGAGCGTGATCGTCCACGACCGGCGCAGCAGCAGCGCCGAGTCGCACTGCTCGACGAGGTCCTGCCCCGCGGCGTCCGCCTGACTGAGGTCGGCGCTGAACCCGTTCCCGCACTCGACCTGCCAGCCCCACTGGTCGTAGACGTCGAGCAGGACGGGGAATCGCAGCGCAAACAGCCCGACCCCCAGCAGGACGGCGCCGGCGATACCGATGTACCAGGCCCGATGAGTCAAAGATCTCCCCTTCTCGTGCAGTGGACGGTCGCCCGGGGGGACCGGACGACTCCCACGGCGGAGAGGATCGAACACGTCGCGCATCGGCCCCCCGACCGGGCCTGTGCCGCCCACTATGTTAACCGTCATTCTTACTGCGCCGCGTAGTTCCGTAAGAAAAAGCCCCTGAACTCGGCCTCTATGTGTGCAGGCCGTCCGATATCGTGTTCGCCATGGCGCGCACCCCGTCCCGCCGTGCCGACGGTGTCCGGCGTCGGCCGAAGGACCGGAAAGCCCAGATCGCCCGCGCATCGGCCGAGGCCTTCAGCGAGCTGGGCTACCACGGGGTGAGCATGGAGGCCATCGCCTCGCGGGTCGGCATCTCGGCGGCCGCGTTGTACCGGCACTACTCGAGCAAATACGAGCTGTTCCGCGACGCGGTGTTCAACCTCGGGCAGCTGCTGGTCGACAGCGTGGTATCGGTCGACCCGGCCGATGACGACGACCCGACACAGACGCTGCGCCGGCTCGCGGTGGCGCTCAGCGAGACCGCGCTCGCGAGCCGGGAGTCGGGCGGGCTGTACCGCTGGGAGGCCCGCTACCTGCGCGGCGACGACCAGGCGACCCTCAACGCCCAGCTACGAGAGGTGCACCGGCGCATCCAGCAGCCGTTGACCGCGATCCGGCCCGACCTCACCTCACGGCAACGGTGGACGCTGTCGACCGCGGTGCTCAGCGTGATCGGCAGCATCGTCGATCACGGCGCCAAGCTGCCAGGCATCCAGATCCGGATGCTGATGTCCGACATCGTGGCGACCCTGGCCGGTGTCGAACTGCCGGACGTGGCCGACGACGTCGACGCTGCCCCGGACTCCGCCGCCCCGCCGCCCGCCTCGAAATACGAAGCGCTGCTCAGCGAGTCGATGCGGCTGTTCAACGAGAAGGGTTACCGCGACACCAGCGTGGAGGACATCGCCTCGGCGGTGGGCATGCCCGCGTCGGGCATCTACCGCTACTTCTCCGGCAAGAGCGACATCCTGGCGGCGGGTTTCCGGCGGTCGGCCGACCGCCTGTCGGCCGAGGTGTCCACGGTGCTGAGCGCCGTGCCGGACCGGGAGGTGGCGCTCGCCCGGCTCGTCGACGCCTATGTCGAGCGGTCGTTCGCCCACCCGGAGCTGGACTACGTGTACTACACCGAACGCCTGAACATGGCGCCGGCCGATCAGGAGATCCTGCGAAACCTGCAGCGCTCCACCATCGACGGCTGGGTCGGCATCGTGGTCACGCTGCGTCCCGAATGGACAACGGGGCAGGCGCGTTTCGCGGTGTACGCCGCGATGGCGCTGATGGTCGACCTCGGCCGGTTGATGGGCTACCGCGACTCGGCGCAGTCCCGTGCGACGGTCGCCACCCTGATGGACCTGACGCTGCTCGGCCGCTACCGGCTGCGTACGGTGCTGCCGGCCAAGTAGGCGGCGTAGCCGACCAGGCCCGCGAGGCCGAGCCGGCGGGTGCGGCGTGCGGCGAGTGCCAGGCCGATCGCGGTCTCCAGGCCGCCGTTGGTGTAGACGTGGCGGCGGGTGTTGTCGGGGAACGACGCCACGGTGATCGGCTCGAACATCTTCGGATTGGCGAAGTGCGCAAGCCCGGTGCCGGCCAGGGCGAGGCCGGCGAACCTGGCGGCACGCGAATCGGGTTTGGCCGCAGATCGTTTGGGCACAGTGGGATCCTCTCGGGCGGGGTGGGGCGGCTCAGGCGATCTGGTAGTCGGTGAGCGGGAACTCCGAGGCTTCCCTGATCGCCTCGCGAGTGGACATCGGCCGCAGCAGCGAGGGTTCGCCGCTGGGGTTGAAGTAGTAGGACCGCGCGGAGGCGCAGTTGCCGATCGTCCACAACGAACCGGCCAGCATCTCGGTCATCCGCTCCAGGTAGCGGTCGTTGGCGGCCTCGGTCACCTCGAATGTGGTGGCGTTGCGCCGCCTGACCTCATTGAAGAGCCGCTCCATCAACCGCATCTGGTATTCCATCGTGTTGAAGAAGTTGAGGCCGAGGAACGCATACGGGCTGGCGAGGCTGAGGTAGTTGGGGAAGTACGGCATCGACACACCCTGGTAGGCCTGGAACCGCGTCTCGCGCCACCACTTCCCGAGGTTGCGGCCGTCACGGCCGATCACCTCGATTGCCGGGAAGTTCGCCTCCCACAGGTCGAAGCCCGTCGCGAGCACCAGGGTGTCGACGGCGGTGCGGGTGCCGTCGGCGTTGACGATGCCGTCGGCCTCGACCCGCTCGATGCCGTCGCTCTGCAGGTGCACGTGAGGTTTGGTGAACGTGCGCAGGTAGCGGTTGGAGAACGTCGGCCGCTTGCAGCCGATGTCGTAGTCCGGTGTGAGCCTGCGGCGCAGTTCCTTGTCCCGGATCCAGAAGAACTGGTTCATCTTGCACAGGTCCATCGCCGAGATGTTGAGCCGGCGGAACAGCGGGACGCGGTAGTTCACCACGCCGATGGTGATCATCGCCTCGTAGATGTTGTCCGTGACCGCGCGGATGATCCGCTGTGTCAGGGGGAACCTGGCGAACAGCCGCTTGGCCCGTTCGGAGAAGTGCAGGTCGATCTTCGGCGCCACCCAGATGGGGGTGCGCTGGTAGACGGTGAGGTCGGCGGCCTTCGCGGCCAGTTCGGGGATGAGCTGCACCGCGGTGGCGCCGGTGCCGATGATCGCGACCCGCTCGCCGGTGGCGTCGTAGTCGTCGTCCCAGTCGGCGGTGTGCACGATGCGGCCCTGGAAGTCCCCGATGCCGGGGATGTCGGGCAGCTTCGGCTGCGACAGGAATCCGGTCGCGGTGAACAGGTAGCGGGCGGCCATGGTGTCGCCGCCGGCGATCGCGACGCGCCAGACCTTGGCTTCCTCGTCCCAGCGGGCGCCCTCGACGGTGGTGTTGAACCGGATGTGGCGGCGCACGTCGTACTTGTCGGCGACGTCGTCGGCGTACTGCTTGATCTCCGCCCCGGTGGAGAACAGCCGCGACCAGTTCGGGTTGGGCTCGAAGTAGTAGCTGTAGGTGGTGGTGGGGACGTCGACGGCCAGGCCGGGGTAGTGGTTGACGTACCACGTCCCGCCCAGATCGTCCTCCCGGTCGAGGAGGACGAAGTCGTGGATGCCCATCCGCTTGAGCTGGATGGCGGCGCCGATCCCACCGAAACCGGCCCCCACGATGACCGCGTCGAAGTGCTCCGAAGTCATGGGTGAACGGTACCCCAGGTATCGGGTAGGTGGCCCAGAGGTGCCGGACCCGGACCGTGAATCAGCCCTTCAACGTCCCGGTCCGCGGCGGGTCGACGGTGGCGATGCAGGTCACCACGCGGTCGCCCTGGCCCCAGGTCTCCTCGGTCGGGTAGAGCACGTACACGCCGACGGACGGGTCCTCGATCGCGGCGGGCGCGTAGGTGGCCAACGCGGGGCCGCAGCCGTCGGAGAACTCCTCGAGGGCGGTCTGCCCAGGGAAGTCGCCGTCGGGCATGGTCAGCATCGCGAACACCTCACCGGCGTGCGACTCGGCGCAGTCGATGGTCCGCACGGTGAGCACCCGGGTGCCGTCGGGCATCTCGGCCAGGCAGTCGCCGACCTCGACGTTGTTCGCCGTCACCGTTCCCCTGCCGACCAGGAAGTAGGCCACGACGACGACCGCGGCGATGAGCAGCAGCAGCACCAGTCCGACCAGACCCAGGATGAGCCAGAGCCGGTTCTTCCGTTTCGCAGGCGGAGGCGGAGGCGGCGAATAGCCGGCGGGAGTCGAGTATGGCTGCGGCGGGGGCGGCGGATAGGGCTGACCCGGCGGCGGGCCGTAGGGGCCCTGTCCGTACGGGCCCTGCCCGTACGGCGGTGGCGGCGGCCCCGGCGGTGTGGTCATTCGGCGACGATAGCGCCAGTCCGGGGCCGTGCGCAGGTCACCGCAGTGACCGCAGTGCCGCGTCGACGGCGAGCGCCGGCACGTCGAGCGTCTTGGAAATCAGGTCGTGGCGGGCGCCGGTGATCTCGACGATCTCGGTGTCCGCGCCCACCAGCGCCGCGGCCGGCCGCAGTTCGTCGATGGTGCCGAACGGGTCGGCGGTCCCGTGGGTGAACACCGTCGGCACCGTGATGCGCGGCAGGTGCTCGGTGCGGGCGCGCTCCGGCTTGCCCGGCGGGTGAAGGGGATAGGAGAACAACGTGAGGACGTCGACCGCCAGCCCGTCGGCGACCGCCATCGACGTCATGCGGCCGCCGTAGGAGTGTCCGCCGGCCACGACGGGTCCGGCCGTCAGCGCGCGCACCGCGTCGACGGCCTCCACGACGCCGGCCTGGTCGGCGGCCGCGGAACCCGACGGCGGCCCCTTCGGCCTGCGCCGCCGGTAGGGCAGGTTGTAGCGGACGGCCAGCCATCCCCTGGCGGCCCACTCGTCGCAGATCCGGGTGAGCAGCGGCGCATCCCGGCTGCCGCCTGCCCCGTGGGTGAGCACCACCGCGCCGGCCGGCTCGCCGTCGGGGTGGTGGGCCACCCCTGCGATGTCATCGAGAGTCATCGGACTCGTGCAGCCGGAACAGCGCGGAGACCGGTCCGTGGCCGTGGCCCAACGGGTATGCGGCGCGCAGACATTCGGTGACCCAACGCTTGCCGAAGGCCACCGCGTCCGGGACGGTGTACCCGTGCGCGAGTGCTGCGGCGGTCGCCGCCGCCAGGGTGTCGCCTGCGCCGTGGTCGTGTCCGGTGTCGATCCGGGAGGTGTCGAACTCGTGGAATTCGGCACCGTCGTAGAGCAGGTCGGGACTGTGGGCCGACGAGCGCAGATGCCCGCCCTTGACCAATGCCCATCGCGGCCCCAGCCCGTGCAGCGCGCGCGCCGCCTCCCGCTGGGACTCCTCGTCGACCACGTCGATGCCGACGAGCAGCCGCACCTCGTCCAGATTCGGGGTGACCACCGTCGCCAGTGGGAACAGTTGGGTGCGCAGCGCGTCGAGGGCGCTGGGATGCAGCAGCGGGTCGCCGTGCATCGACGCGCACACCGGGTCGACCACAAGTGGCACCGCGCCGTCCGGCGCCACCGCACGCCAGGCGTCGGCGACCGTCTCGATGATGGCCGACGACGCCAGCATGCCGGTCTTGGCCGCCTGCACACCGATGTCGGACGCCACCGCGTCGATCTGACCGGCCACCACGTCCAGCGGGATCTCGTGAAAGCCCTTGACGCCCAGCGAGTTCTGCACCGTCACCGCGGTGACGGCGACCAGGCCGTGTACACCGAGCAGGGCGAACGTGCGCAGGTCGGCCTGGATGCCCGCACCGCCGCCGGAGTCCGACCCGGCGATGGTCATCACCCTCGGCGGCGTCTCGCCCGGCGGGGTGAGCGGCAGGAACGTCATGGCACGGAGTTTTCCAGAGGCAGGTACACCCTGTTGCCACGGTCGGCGAATTCCTGGGACTTCTCGGCCATGCCCTGCTCGTGGGCCTCGCGGATGGCGTCCGACAGATCGGCGCTGATGCGCATCGAGCAGAACTTCGGGCCGCACATCGAACAGAAGTGTGCGGTCTTGGCGGGCTCGGCCGGCAACGTCTCGTCGTGGAACTCCCGCGCGGTGTCCGGATCCAGTGACAGCGCGAACTGGTCGTGCCAGCGGAACTCGAACCGGGCCCGGCTCAGGGCGTCGTCGCGGGCCTGCGCACCGGGATGCCCCTTGGCGAGATCGGCGGCGTGGGCGGCGATCTTGTAGGCGATCACGCCGTCCTTGACGTCCTTGCGGTCGGGCAGGCCGAGGTGTTCCTTGGGGGTGACGTAACACAGCATCGCGGTACCGGCCTGCGCGATCATCGCCGCTCCGATCGCCGAGGTGATGTGGTCGTAGGCGGGGGCGATGTCGGTGGTGAGCGGTCCCAGAGTGTAGAACGGCGCCTCGTCGCACAGTTCTTCCTCGAGGCGCACGTTCTCCACGATCTTGTGCATCGGGACATGTCCCGGACCCTCGATCATCACCTGCACGCCATGGCCTTTCGCGATCTTCGTCAGCTCGCCGAGGGTGCGCAGTTCGGCGAACTGGGCCGCGTCGTTGGCGTCGGCGATCGACCCCGGGCGCAGCCCGTCGCCCAGCGAGAAGGTGACGTCGTAACGCGCGAGGATCTCGCAGAGTTCGTCGAAGTGGGTGTACAGGAACGACTCCCGATGGTGCGCCAGGCACCAGGCCGCCATGATCGATCCGCCGCGGCTGACGATGCCGGTGACCCGCCCGACGGTCAGCGGGACGTGCCGCAGCAGCACCCCGGCGTGCACCGTCATGTAGTCGACACCCTGCTCGCACTGCTCGATCACCGTGTCGCGGTAGCACTCCCACGTCAGCGCGGTCGGATCGCCGTTGACCTTCTCCAGTGCCTGGTAGATGGGCACCGTGCCGACGGGCACCGGCGAATTGCGCAGGATCCACTCGCGGGTGAGGTGGATGTCGCGGCCGGTCGACAGATCCATGATGGTGTCGGCGCCCCAGCGGGTGGCCCACACCATCTTGTCGACCTCCTCGGCGATCGACGACGTGACCGCGGAGTTGCCGATGTTGGCGTTCACCTTCACCGCGAACGCTTTTCCGATGATCATCGGCTCGGACTCGGGGTGCCGGTGGTTGGCCGGGATCACCGCGCGGCCGCGGGCCACCTCGTCACGCACCAGCTCGGCGGGTAGCCCTTCGCGGGTGGCGACGAACGCCATCTCGGCGGTGATCTCCCCGGCCCGCGCGCGTTGCAGCTGCGTGCCGCGGTCGGTGACCACGCCGGGCCGCGCAGGCAGGCCGGCCTTCAGGTCGATGGCCGCCGCGGCGTCGGTGTACGGGCCGGAGGTGTCGTACAGGTCGAGGTGGTCTTCGCGGGTGTCGGTCAGGTGCACCCGCCGGAACGGCACCCGGGAACCCGGTACGCCGGGAATCTCTTGGTACACCTTGCCGCTGCCCGTGATCGGGCCGGTGGTGATCGCAGCGTCGGCAACGACAGAACGGTCGGTCATGACATGTCTCCCTACGCCGGCATTACCCGGTCAGGTTCGTACGGTCGACAGCCCCAGCTGTCCTCTCAGCACGCTCGGTGCGCGCTCCCGCGTTGATGGCGTCCCCAACGTAGCGCAAGGCGTCCCGGTGGGGAAGGGGGCACGGTGAGCCGCGGGCGCGATACCGATGGGGCGTTTGCCGAGCGGGAAGTCGCCGTCGGCTGAGAGTATCCCGGGATGGGGGAACGAGTGGTCGGCCGGGAGCCGGAGCTCGGTGTGGTCCGGACCTTCCTGGCCCAGGCCTCGGAGGGGCCGTCGCTGCTCGCCCTCATCGGCGAACCGGGTATCGGGAAGACCACGCTGTGGCAGGCCTGCGCCGCCCGCGCCACCGAGGTCGGCTTCCGCGTCCTGAGCACCCGCGCGCAGTCGACAGGATCCGCTGCCACCTATTCGGGGCTTGCCGATCTGCTGCGGGTGCTGGACGAATCGGCGTTCGACGAGCTGCCCCGTCCGCAGCGACTCGCGATCGACCGGGTGCTGGCCCCGTCCACCGACGGCGATCCGGCCGCCGGTCAGCGCGCGGTGTTCGCAGCGGTCCGCGGGGTGCTCGACCGGCTCGCGCAGATGTCACCCGTCCTCGTCGCCATCGACGATCTGCAGTGGCTCGATCCGCCCAGCCGGCTGGTCATCTCGTCGGTGGCGCGGCGGTGCACCGGGCGGATCGGATTCGTGGCCACCGTGCGCGCCGACGTCAAGGGTGAGCATGCGCTGGCCGAGCTCGAGCTGCACGATCCTGCGCAGATGCACCGGCTCGACGTCCGGCCGCTCAGCCTCGGGGCGCTGCGTCAGGTGCTGACCGGCCGGCTCACCCGCTCGCTGGCCCGCGGCGACATGGTGCGGATCCACCGGGAGTCCGGCGGGAACCCCTTCTACGCAGTGGAACTCGCCCGTGCGGCCGACGGCGGCGCGGTTGAGCTGCCCGCCACGCTCGCCGACCTCGTGCGGGCCCGCATCGCCGGCTTCACCGACGCGACGAAGTGGGTGCTGCTCGCCGCGTCCTGCCTGCCCGCCCCCACCATGGCGGAGCTGGCCTCGGTGACCGAGTCGGAGCTGCAGGATGTCGTCGCGCTGCTGGAGGACGCCGAACGGGCCGGGGTGATCGAGATATCGGGCCAGCACCTGCGTTTCACCCATCCGCTGCTGGCCCGCGGCGCGTACGCCGAGGCCGCCCCGGACATGCGCCGGCTGATGCACCGGCGGCTCGCCCACGTGCTCGACGACGCCGAGCTCGGCGCCCGGCACCTCGCACTGTCGGTGGAGGGTGCCGACGAGCACGTCCTGCACGCCCTGGACGCCGCCGCCGAATCAGCCCGCCTGCGGGGCGCACCGGCCACGGCGGCGGAACTCCTCGAGCTCGCCCGCGGGCGTGGCGGGGACACGCCGGAACGCACCATCGCCGCGGCCGCGCACCACTTCGAGGCGGGCGGCGCGGCACGGGCCCGAACGCTGCTGCAGCAGACCGTTGATCGGCTCGCACCCGGTCCGCTGCGAGCCGAGGCGCTGCACCTGCTCGGGCTGGTCCGGTTGTACGACAACAGTTCCGCCGATGCCGCGGCACTGCTGCGCGACGCCGTGGAACAACCCGGCGCAGTGCCCGAGCGGCAGGTGCCGATGCTGGTGATGCTGGCTTTCGTCGAGTACAACGCAGGCGATGCGGGCGCCGCGCTGCGCCGGGCGGAGCAGGCGGTGGCCCTGGCCGATCAGTTGCCGCGCGACGATCTCGTCGTCCAGGCCACGACGATGCGGGCGATGATGCGTTTCCTGGTCGGCGACGGCGTCGACGAGGTGGCGCTGAACCGCGCGCTGCAGCTAGACGATCCCGCCGACGTGCCACTGGCGGTCCGCCCGCGAACCCTTCACGCGATGGTCAAGCTGTGGTCGCACCAGGTGGACGAGGCCGCTGCGATGCTCACGTCCATCGCGCAGCGGTGCGTCGAACGCGGCGAGGAGAGCGAACTCATCCTGATCGGCTTCAACCTCGTGCTGGCGCACACCTGGCGGGGGGACATGGATGCGGCCGAGCGGGCGGCCGAGGCGACGATGGAGCGTGCGCTCGCGCTCGGCGGGGACCTGCCGATGTTCATCGCGCTGACCGTCCGTGCGTTGGTGGACGCCCAGCTGGGGCGGGTCGAGGCCTGTCGCCGCAACGGTGAACAGGCGTTGGTGATCGGCCGGCGGTGCGACTCCGGCCGGCTGAGCACCTGGGCGGTCACCGCGCTGGGCTCTCTGGAGCTGTCCCTGGGCAATCATGAAGCGGCGCTTCGACATCTGGATCCGCTGGTGGCGCAGTGGCGGCTGCTGCCCGCGGCCACCGAGATCGTCACCGCGCCGTTCCTGCCCGACGCCGTGGAGGCGATGATCGTCGTCGGCCGGCTGGACGAGGCCGACCGGATCGTGGAGGTGCTCGAGCGCAACGGCGAGCGACTCGACCGGCCCTGGACGCGCGGGGTCGCCGCCCGGTGCCGCAGCCTGCTGCACGCCGCACGCGGTGACCTCGAGGCGGCCGCCGTGGCCGCGGACCGCGCGCTGCGCGAGCACGGACGGGCGGCGACGCCGTTCGAACTTGCCCGCACCCAGTTGCTCGCCGGCCACCTGCGGCACCGGCTGCGGCAGCGCGAGGCCGCCGCCGATCTGCTGCAGTCCGCGATGCGCACCTTCGAACGGATGGGTCTGCGGTTCTGGGCCGAACGAGCCCGTTGGGAGGCGACACAGCTGGCTCCGCGGCAGCGCCCGGGCCTCACTCCGCCGGAACTGCGGGCCGCCGAGCTCGCCGCCGCGGGCCGCACCAACAAGGAGATCGCGGCGGAGCTCTACGTCAGCACCAAGACCGTCGAACTGCACCTGTCCCGGGTGTACCGGAAACTGGGCATCCGCTCCCGGGCGGGGCTGTGGCGGGCCCTGCACGATGCCGATTAGCCGGTGAGCTCCACCAGCACCGGGGCGTGGTCGCTGGCGCCCTTGCCCTTTCGTTCCTCGCGGACGATCTCGGCGTGGGTCACGCGCTCGGCGAACGCCGGTGAGCCCAGGACGAAGTCGATGCGCATGCCGCGCCGTTTCTGAAACGCCAACCGGGTGTAGTCCCAGTAGGTGAAGACGCCGGGGCCGGGTGTGAACGGCCGCACCACGTCGGCGAACCCGGTGTCGACGATCGCGTCGAAGGCCGCCCGCTCCGGCGGGGTGACGTGCGTGCTGTCGCGATAGGCCTCGACGCTCCACACGTCGTCGTCGGTGGGCGCGATGTTCCAGTCGCCGACCAGTGCGATCTGCGCCCGCGGATCGTCGGTGAGCCAGGCGTTGGACGTCTTGCGCAGTGCGGCAAGCCATTCGAGCTTGTACCGGTAGTGCGGTGAGTCGACGAACCGGCCGTTGGGGATGTAGAGGCTCCACACCCGGACGCCACCACACGTCGCGCCGAGCGCCCGCGCCTCCGCGGCGGCTTCAATGTCAGGCTTGTCGCTCCACGTCGGCTGGCCGTCGAACCCGACGGTGACGTCGTCGATGCCGACCCGCGACGCGATCGCCACCCCGTTCCACTGGCTGAAGCCGCAGTGCACCACCTCATAGCCCAGGGCGGCGAAGGGCATCGTGGGGAACTGCTCGTCGTTGCACTTGGTCTCCTGCATCGCCAGCACGTCGACGTCGGCGCGCGACAACCAGTCGGTCACGCGGTCGACGCGGGCGCGGATGGAGTTGACGTTCCAGGTGGCCAGCCGCATGGGTGACAGCCTACGAGCGCGTCGTCGTCACAGCGCACGTGCGTCGACGTAGCGCTGCCGGTGCTGGGTGACGAAGCCCATCGACTCGTAGAGGGCGGCGGCGCCGGCGTTGTCGACGACGACCTGGACGTAGGCGCGCGTCGCACCTCGGGCCGCACCCCAGTCGAGCAGCGCGCCGCACAGCGTCCGGGCGTGACCGCGGCGGCGCCGGTCGTCGGCCACCCGCACCGCCGACATGCCGAGCCAGCGGGTGCCGTCGGGCGCCGAGGTGACGGCGGCACGCCCGACGGCGGCGGCGCCGAG
>NZ_JACKSJ010000076.1 GCF_025821665.1 [Mycobacterium] manitobense | reverse complement strand
GCCTGCGGCGCGCTGTTCGGCAAGGAACCCGCGCACCTCGGCACGAAGCGCCGCGGTGGCGGTGGGATCGGCGGAGGCCGGTGGCACCAGTCGGAACTGTGCCATCAGCTGCTCCGCCAGCGCGCGATGCGTTGCTGATGCTCCGCATCGGCGTGGGCCAGCGGCTGCATGGCCGCGGCCATGGCCAGCGTCGATTCCAATGTCCCGGTGCGCGACTCCAGCAGCAGGCGCTTGGCCATCCGCAGCGAGTGAGAGGGGTTCTGCGCGATCCGCTCGGCCAGCTCCGTCGCCGTGCTCACCAGTTCGTCATGCGGGACGACCCGGCTGACCAGACCCCAGGC
>NZ_JACKSJ010000075.1 GCF_025821665.1 [Mycobacterium] manitobense | reverse complement strand
CTCATCGGGGATGGGAAGAGCGATCTCGTCGATAAGGACGACGATTCGGGCGCATGAGAAGATCTTCGCCATGGCGAATCTGATCCTGCTGCGTCACGGCGAAAGCCTGTGGAACGAGAAGAACCTGTTCACCGGTTGGGTCGATGTCGACCTGACCGACAAGGGCCGGGCCCAGGCCGTCCGCGGCGGTGAGCTGCTCGCCGAGCAGGGCGTGCTGCCCGACGTGCTGTACACCTCGCTGCTGCGCCGCGCCATCACCACCGCCAACCTGGCGCTGGACGCCGCCGACCGGCACTGGATCCCGGTGCACCGGGACTGGCGGCTCAACGAGCGGCACTACGGCGCCCTGCAGGGCCTGGACAAGTCCGAGACGCTGGCCAAGTACGGCGAGGAGCAGTTCATGGCGTGGCGTCGCAGCTACGACACCCCGCCGCCGCCCATCGAGAAGGGCAGCGAGTACAGCCAGGACACCGATCCGCGCTACGCCGACATCGTCGGTGGCCCGCTGGCGCTACGCCGACATCGTCGGTGGCCCGCTG
>NZ_JACKSJ010000074.1 GCF_025821665.1 [Mycobacterium] manitobense | reverse complement strand
TACGACGCCGGCCTGCGGCAGTACCTGTTGCCGTACGAGGTCGCACGCCAAGCGAAGGACCCCGACGGGGCGGTGATGGACTTCCTCGAGTTCACCTATGGCGCGGCCGCCGATTTGATGGGATGGGACCGCGGCGCCCTCGAAACCGACCCGAACCGCTGGACACACAAGGGCACGTCGCGATGACGACCGAATCCGCGAGTCCACGACGCAATCCCGTCCCGGCGCGTCGCGCACCCTGAACCACGATGAGAAAGACCGATATGTCTGATTCGATGAAGGCCGTTGTGCTCGCCCGTTTCGGAGGGGCCGACGCCTTCGAGCTGCGTGATGTCCCTGTACCGCACGTCGGGCCCCGCCAGGTACGGGTGCGCGTCCACGCGACCGCCCTCAACCCGCTCGACTATCAGATCCGCCGCGGGGACTACGCGGATCATGTGCCGCTCCCGGCGATCATCGGGCACGACATCTCCGGTGTGATCGAGGAAGTCGGATCCCACGTGACCGAGTTCCGCGCCGGCGATGCGGTGTACTACACGCCCCGGATCTTCGGCGGCCCTGGCTCCTACGCCGAACAGCACGTCGCCGACGTCGAGCTCGTCGCCCGGAAGCCGGAGAACGTCAGTCACCTGGAGGCGGCGAGCCTGACGCTCGTCGGCGGGACGGTCTGGGAGTCCCTGGTGACCCGGGCTCAGCTCACCGTCGGGGAGACGATCCTCATCCATGGCGGCGCGGGCGGTGTCGGCACGATCGCGATCCAGATCGCGAAGGCGATCGGCGCACGAGTGATCACCACCGCGAAAGCCGCCGACCATGACTTCGTGCGCTCCCTCGGGGCGGATGCGGCGATCGACTTCACGTCGACGGACTACGTCGATGCCGTAGCCGAGACGACGCGAGGCAAAGGGGTCGATGTCGTCTTCGACACCATCGGTGGCGACGCGCTCACACGAAGCCCGTTGACGCTCGCCGACTCCGGACGCGTCGTCAGCATCGTCGACATCGCCCAACCGCAGAACCTCATCGAGGCGTGGGGCAAGAACGCCGCCTACCACTTCGTCTTCACACGACAGAACCAAGGAAAGCTGAACGCGCTCACCACATTGGTCGAGCGCGGTCTCGTGAAGCCCGTCATCGGCGCGACTCTTCCGCTCGCTCGGATGGGCGAGGCTCATGAACTCCTGGAGAACAGGCGGTCCTATGGACTCCGCGGCAAGGTCGCGATCGACGTTGCGGGCGACACCGTCGCGGTCCCCGCTCGCATCTCGTAGTTGGTCAGCTCCGCCCGGAGAAGGTGGCGCGGTACTCCGACGGCGACACATCCAGCAGCCGGCGGAAATGCAGTCGGAGGTTCGATCCGCTTCCCAGGCCGACCTGGTCCGCGATGCGGTCAATCGACAGCCTCGTGCGCTCGAGGAGTTCGCGCGCGGTGTCGACCGATCAAATCGACGGCGACGCCACTTTCACGTCGAAATTCGCATTTCCGCTCCGGGGTGAGAACTCACGGTGACGACCACCGCACCGCTACCTGTGTCGAACGACGTTTCGGCGTAGCCGATGAAGCCGTAATGCCCCCATATCCTGGACACGGCCGTGATCTCACCCTGTCCCGATGCACCGGTGTCGAGGTTCGCCCAGTTGGCAGTCACGGTGAGCGCGCACGATCCGTCGTAAATGCCGGCGTCGTAGTGGATCGCCACACGTACACCGTCCTGCACCCGATTGCCGGCCTGAACAGGCGTCACCTGCGCCTCGGCGCGGACGTTGCCAGCGCACGTCGCGGATGCGATCACTGGGACACTATCGAGATGTGCTGAGGCTTGCGCATACGCCGGTCCTGCGAACAACCAAGGTGCAATCAGCGCGGTGGCGAGCGCTCCGGCAGCAGGTATCGAGGTCATGCTTTGTCATCGAGCCCGGCGGGGGTGGCGTTACCCCTGTGGTCGGCCGCGATGCGACCGCCGAGTCGACTGAGACCGGGCACCCCCCGCTCAGCGGAAATAAGGTTCAACCGTCCCACTGACCTTGACGACCATTGGATTTCCGTGGCGATCCTTCGCGGTAGGGACTTCAACACGCACCCAACCCTCAGCCACGTTGTATTCGTGCACATTGGTTTTTTCGGCGCCATTGAAGCGAATACCCACATCGCGGCGAAGAACCTCTTCGTTGTAGAAGGCGCTGCGCGGATCGATGGAGAGGTGATTCGGTGGAACGTCTGTGTTCTGGTCCTCGGACATGATGGCCTTCGTTGAATGCTCGGACTGTTCTCAAAGAATCTACGCGACCGTGCCGTCGCGGGATGCGCGTAGGCCTTGGAGGCCCAACCTGGGGTTGGCGGGGTTTCGGAAGGCGGCCTGACTGCTCGGGGAACACCACCAGGGTGGACACTATGACGTGGCTCTTTCTGCAACAGTGTTCAAAGTCGAACTTGGCGTCTCCGATGTCGATCACGGTTACTACGCCGATCACACTCTGACCGTAGCCCGTCACCCCAGTGAGAACGATGAGCGGATGGTGGTGCGGTTGTTGGCATTTGGGCTGCGCGCACACCGGCTCAGCGATGTCGACGGCGAGTTGGCGTTCGGGGCGGGCCTGTCCACCCCTGGCGTACCGGACTTGCGGCTTGCGGACTACACGGGCCGGATCCTGGAGTGGATCAATGTTGGCCAGCCCGATGAACGCGCCTTGGGCAAGGCGGCCAGCCAGGCTGACCAGGTGCTGCTGTTCCCTTTCGCCGCCGGCGTGGCCACCTGGTGGCGCACAGTGGGACCCAAAGTGGCGAAGCTGTCGAACCTGTCGGTGGTGCAGATACCGTACGGACCGGTGCAGCAACTGGCCCAGAGCATCGATCGACGGGTCTCGGCGCAGGTGATGGTGATGGAGGATCAGGTGACGATGACCGTGGGCGGTGTCGACGTCACCTTCACGCCCGAGCCGCTTCAGTGAACTTCTGAGCCCGAGGTGCTGACCGATAGCGTTGGCGCAATGGACGCTCATCTCGCTGCGGGTCCTGTCGCGATATCGGCCCGAACAGCTTGGGTGCTGGAGGACACTTGCTGTATGTCCACTGCGCTCTGGATCCTCGTTGCGGTCCTTGCCGTCGGCACCGTCACCGGTGGCTTGTTGCGGATACGGGCCTGGTTGCAGAAACCAGCCCCGCCTGCAGTGATCGAGGCCGCGCGCCGTCGCGACGAGGAAAAGGACTGACCGCGGCGTAGATACTACGCATTACCTTGCCGCTCAACAGCCGTCGCCTACGGGGTGCGCAATCCTTCCTCGCTCGGCCTCGACGCGAAGGAGGAACGATGCCGGAGTCGAGCCCCGCCGCCGAATTCGACTTCGTCATCGTGGGAGCAGGCAGTGCGGGCTGCCTGCTCGCCAACCGGCTCAGCGCCGATCCTGACCACCGTGTGCTCTTGATCGAGGCCGGCGGCAAAGACGACTGGTTCTGGATCAAGGTGCCGGTGGGCTACCTGTACACCATTGCCAACCCACGCACCGACTGGTGTTTCGCGACCGAACCCGACCCGGGACTGGCCGGGCGCAGCATTCACTATGCGCGGGGCCGGGTGATCGGCGGCAGCTCGTCGATCAACGCGATGATCCACATGCGCGGCCAGGCCTCTGATTACGAGCTGTGGGCCCAGGCCACCGGTGACGAGCGGTGGCGGTGGGGCGGCACCGACGGCTCCGGTGGCGAGACCCTGGCGATCTACAAGGAGTTGGAAGACTACTTCGGCGGCGCCGACGAGTGGCACGGCGCCGGTGGTGAGATCGCTGTCGAGCGGCCACGTGTGCGCTGGAAGATCCTGGACGCCTGGCAGGCCGCCGCTGCCGAACTGGGCATTGATCCGATCGACGAATTCAATCGCGGAAGCAACGACGGCAGTGCGTACTTTCACGTCAACCAACGGCGCGGCCGCCGCTGGTCGATGGCCGATTCCTTCCTGCACCCCGTCGCGCAACGACCGAATCTCACTATCTACACCCACGCCCAGGCCCTGCACCTGCTGATGGACGGCCAGGTCCACGAAGGTCAGCGGCGCGGCGCGTGGACCACGGCTCGGCACCGCGTCACCGGTGTACGGCTGCGCAGAGACGGCCAGATCATCGACGTTCAGGCCCGCCGGGAGGTGATCCTGAGCGCCGGAGCGATTGGGTCGCCGCAGCTCATGCAGGCCTCGGGTCTGGGACCGGCCGGGCTGCTCACCCAACACCAGGTGCCGGTCACCGTTGATCTACCCGGGGTGGGCGAAAACCTTCAGGACCATCTGCAGCTGCGAACGGTCTACCGGGTGCGGGGCGCCCGGACTGTCAACACGCTGTATCGGAATTGGATCACCCGGGCGGGCATGGGAGTTCAGTACCTGTTGCTGCGCTCAGGACCCCTGACCATGCCGCCCTCCACGTTGGGAGCCTTCGCCAAGAGCGATCCCGCACTGGCCAGTCCCGATCTGGAGTGGCATGTGCAGCCGTTGTCGTTGGCCAAGTTCGGCGAGCCCCTGCATCCCTTCGGAGCGATCACTCCGTCGGTGTGCAATCTGCGCCCCACCTCTCGAGGACATGTGCGGATAGCCGGCGCAGATCCGCTGACGTCCCCGCGTATCTCCTGTAACTACCTGTCGACTGACGCCGATCGTCGGATTGCCGTGCTCGGCCTCCGGATGACCCGGCAGATCATGGCGGCGAAATCTCTGGCCCGCTACCGCCCAGAAGAAGTGCTTCCTGGCCCCCAACGAGAGAGCGACGAAGACCTGGAGCAAGCGGCCCGTGAGCTGGGGACGACCATCTTTCATCCGGTGGGCACCTGCGCGATGGGGGCGTTCGATCCACACGGGCGGCCACGGTCGGCCGCCACGGTGCTCGACACCGATTGCCGCGTGTACCGTGTCGCCGGCCTTCGAGTGGTTGATGCGTCGGCGATGCCCACCATCACTTCGGGCAACACCAATGCGCCGGTCATGCTGATCGCAGAACGCGCAGCGCGGGCAATCCTGGAATGAGCATCGGCGTCGACGCGCCGATCCGGAATAAACCCGCACCCGCTGAACTTGGCTCAAGAGTCGCCTCTCCCCCGACTCAGGAGCATCCATGACCCGTCCCGTCCGCGTCGCCGTGCAGATCCAGCCGGGCGGCACGCCCGACTACCGCACATGGCGCGACGCCGTCCTGGCCGCCGACGACCTCGGCGCCGATGTGATCTTCGGCTACGACCACTTCCACTACCCGGCGATGGAGGGCATCGTTGACGGCAAGCCCGTTCTGACAGCAGAGCAGCCCGACGTCGCCAACTTCGAGGGCTGGACTGCGCTCGCGTCGTGGGGCGAGATCACCTCACACGCCGAGATCGGGCTCCTCGTCACCGGCGTCGGCTACCGCAACGCGGATCTGCTCGCTGACATGGCGCGCACCGTCGACCACATCAGCGGCGGCCGGCTCATTCTCGGCTTGGGCGCGGGCTGGTACGAAAAGGATTACACCACCTACGGTTACGACTTCGGCACCTTCGGCTCTCGCTTCGACCTGTTCGACGAGAGCCTGATCCGCATCGAGAACCGGCTCGCCGCACTGATTCCGCCGCCCGTGCGCAAGCTACCGATCCTCATCGGCGGGACCGGGCCCAAGCGCTCGCTGCCCGCCGTTGCCCGGCACGCCGACATCTGGCACGCGTTCACCGACCTCGACGCCTTCCGCAGGTCCAGCGACCGCGTCGACGAGCTGGCAGCGACGTTCGGCCGCAGCGGCGCCGATATCGAACGCTCGACACTCTGGGAGAACGCCGGCAGCGCCGATGCCTTCCGCGAGGCGGGAGTCACGTTGTTCCAGACCGAACTCACCGCCAAGGATGGTTATGACCTCACGTCTCTCAAGGAGGTGCTCAGCTGGCGCGACAACGGTTGAGAAACATCGGATTCGCTCCCCTGGCGAGACGTCCAGTCAGGATGACGTCTCGGCGGCGAGCCGGGACAGCGTGTCGTCCAGTTGATCCTTGGTGACCAGCGGGAACGTCACCTTCTCGAGAAGCTTCTTGTCCGTGACCTTCGACCAGTCATAGGTGTGGCGTACCAACGTCTGATTCGGTCCCTGAGACTCGAACTCCCACAGCCACTCCCATCCCGGAGGTTCGGTGCCCTGGGGTGCCGTCTTCCAGGCGAGCAGCTTGTCCTTCGCATAGCCGGACACGTGGTTGTCGGTCTTGTACTCCCCGCCCATGTGGTCGCCCTGCATGTTCATCGTGAACACCTCGCCCACTGCCTGTATCCGGTCAGCGTGATGAACACTGCGGACGAAGCCCGAGCCGTCGAGTGCTGGGTGTCGCTCGGGATTGGAGATGACGTCGAAGACCGCGGCTGCTGACGCATCGATGGTTCGTTCAACGGTGACCTTCGCGTTTTCGCTCATCCCCCCACACTGCCGAAACTCAGCCGTTACGGCAACGTTGCGTGCGGATCGGCGGGTTACCGCTCAGAGTCGGGGCTCACGCCCCCGACGTCACCGCCTTGGCGAACGCCTCCGGATCTTGGTCGTGCGCCAGGTGTCCGACGTTCGGGATCACCACCGTGCGAAGGTCCGGCCGGCGCTGACTGAACCGATGATGGATACGGTGCAGCCATTGCGGACTCTGGTCACCGAGGATCCAGGTCATCGGAACCGGTGCGGCGGCAACGGCCCGGGTCGCGACATATTCGACGGAGACGCCGAAAGGATGCGGGTCGAACTCGACCAGCACCGGTTCCACGTTGCGCCGCATGCCCTCCCGGACTCGGTCAGCAGCGAGGTCGTAGGCGTTACCGCCGGACCGCAGCGCGTAGACGGACCGGAAGAACTCCTCACCCGCCTCGATTCGGCGGCCGCGTAACTGCTGCCATTTCACCCGGGTCGTGGCAGCGAATACCGCCCTGTCGCCGAGGCGCACGTTGTGGAACGGCGGTTCGATGACGCAGAGGCTGCGCATTCGTGAGGAGTCTGCGGCCGCGAGCGCCATTGCCACGTTTCCGCCGGAGCTCCAGCCCACGACATGAGCGGGGCGGTCGCAGACTTGTTCGAGCAGCGCAGCCAGATCATTCGTGTGGATGCGATAGTCGCGGACCGGCCGATGCGTCGAGCGCCCATACCCGCGGCGGTCGTAGGTGATCACCTGATGGTCGGCGGCGAGCAGATCGAGCACCGGATCCCAGGTCGTAGCGTCTGCGCCCGTGCCGTGGACCAGCACCAGCGGCTCGCCGCTGCCGCGCACGTCGTAGTGCAGTGCGCAACCCGGTAACTCGACGATGGCCATGCTCACCCCCGGGCGGTGCGATCCCGACTAACGCATGTCAACGCTTCCACAGTGTCAGCGGTGACGCCGAGAGATCGGCCGAATCGCGCATCCGTCCTCGCGATCGCAAAGGTTCAGCCGCCGATGACGTGCGGGCTCGTCCGAGCGTCACTCGGTCGAAGCGCTTCCCTCATGCAGGCCGAGGATGGCGGTGACACGGATCTCGACGCGCATCTTGGGCGCCCCCAGCGCAGTGACGCCGGTTTCGGTCCAGATCGGCGCGTGGTCGGGCATCCACTTGCGGATCTGCTCGATCATGACGTCGTTGTGCGCATCGCCGATGGAGTCCGTCTGGCTGGCAATGTGATACGAGTTCAGGTGGACCACGTCACGCCAGGAGGCGCCGGCGGTGGCGAGGGTCCGCTCGACGTTCTCGAAGGCGCGCTCGATCTCGTCCTTCAGCGATTCCGGGAAGTTCAACTCGTCGTCCCAGCCCCCCTGCCCGGAGATCTCAACCCTGTCCCCGATCCGCACCGCCTGGCTGTAATGCCGTTCTTTCCGCAACATCTCGCCGTATCCGGGGGTGACGAAGAATTCGACCGCTGTACCTGATTTCACTTCATCCATGAACTAAACATACCGCGGATCACTTCACGTGTAAACTCATGCGGGCATCGACAGGAGGCACCGATGGCGCATACCGACGATCCGCAATGGCTCAGCCCGCAGGAGAAAGACGTCTGGACCAGCCTCATTTCGGTGATCCTGCTGCTGCCAGGCAAGCTCGAGGCACCGCTCCGTCAGATCGACCTGACCCTGTTCGAGTACCTGACGTTGAGCCACATCTCAGAAGCCCCAAATCGTCGGATTCGCATGAGCGAGTTGGCGTATCTGGCCAACGGTTCCCTGTCGCGGCTGTCGAACGTCGTCAAGCGGTTCGAACAACGTGGTTGGGCCACCCGCTCACCGGATCCCGACGACGGCCGCTACACCATCGCTGCGCTCACCGACGACGGCTACCGCCTCGTGGTCGAAGCGGCGCCGATCCACGTGCGCTCAGTGCGCGAGTTGGTTCTCGACCGCCTCACTGCCACCGATCAACAGGCCCTGATGCGGATCGCCGGCAAGCTGCGCGTGGTCGGACCGGACTCGTAGACAACGACGACGGCCCCCGGATTGCTCCGGGGGCCGTCGTCGGGGGGTGTTACTTGACGTCGATGGTGACCGTCGGGCTGAAGGTGGAGTTGTTCTTGTCGTTGGACCGCACGGCGTTGGGCCGGGTGCTGGCGTTGGGGCTGACCGAGACGACGCGGGCTTCGTCGAGCGGGACGTCGTTGAGGCGTCGTTGGACCGCACGGCGTTGGGCCGGGTGCTGGCGTTGGGGCTGACCGAGACGACGCGGGCTTCGTCGAGCGGGACGTCGTTGAGGCGGTTGACCTGAACGCGGTAGCCCTGCGAGCGGAGCTCCTCGATGGCTTGTTCGGCGTTGCCGGGGCCGGTGGGTGCGGCGGCGGCGGGACCGGCGAGGCCGATGAAGGCGGCGGCGAAGGCGCTGGCGGCGATGGTGGCGAATCCGAACTTGTTCATGGCCTTGCTTCTTTCTTGGTGTTTCTCGTTGTNATGAAGGCGGCGGCGAAGGCGCTGGCGGCGATGGTGGCGAATCCGAACTTGTTCATGGCCTTGCTTCTTTCTTGGTGTTTCTCGTTGTCTTCTGACTGGTTGAACTCGCAGGTCAGGGGTTTAATTCCGCTGGCAGTAATTGGTTGACCGGTGGCAGGAAGTGATCGCTGGGCGCTCGCCAACACGACGACGGCCCCCGGATTTCTCCGGGGGCCGTCGTCGGATGGGTGGTGTTACTTGACGCTGACGGTGACCGTCGGGCTGAAGGTGGAGTTGTTCTTGTCGTTGGAGCGGATCGCGTCGGGGCGGATGCTGGCGTTGGGGC
>NZ_JACKSJ010000073.1 GCF_025821665.1 [Mycobacterium] manitobense | reverse complement strand
CGACGACCAACCCCTTGGACCTCCTGGTCAACACAATGATGGCGTGGGTCGCGCGCCAGATCAGTCACACCTTCGTCAACAGGACGCCGATCGCGGGTCCGATCGTCTACGAGCAGAATCTGCTCGGCCAGGTCTACATCGATCTGAACGCCACGGACCCCAACGGTGACGTGCTGACCTACGACATCATCCAGCCGGAACACGGTTGGGTGTACCGGGATCTGATCAGCGGCAAATTCGTCTACACGCCGTGGGCACTGGTCAGCGGCCAGCCCCTGGTGGACAGCTTCAAGATCGTCATCCGCGATGACTCCGAGCATCTGCCCGGCGTCCTCGGTCAGATCCAGGCCGTGGTGGAGAAGGTGACGCGCTTCCTCGGCATCGCCCAGGCGGACAACCTCACCGTGACCATCCCGGTCAATGTCGACCCGGTTGTGCAGATGCCGCCGCTGGTGACGCCCATCGTGGGTGGCGGCTACCAGCTCGGCAAGGATCCCGCCCCCATCGTCTCCACGGTCGACATCGTCGACGGCGACA
>NZ_JACKSJ010000072.1 GCF_025821665.1 [Mycobacterium] manitobense | reverse complement strand
GCCGCCCGACCAGGGCGACGCCGACCAACCCGCGCTGCCCGGCCTGACCGGCGTGCTCGCCGCCGCCGCGATCCGGGCGCCGTCCGGCGGCAACGTGCAGCCGTGGCGCATCGACGTCACACCCGAGGCGCTCACCATAAACGTTGCGCCAGAATGCACCTCGGCGATGGACGTCGGTCACCGGGGCAGTGCCGTCGCGCTGGGGGCGGCGCTCTTCAACGCCAGGATCGCGGCCGCTGCGCACGATGTGCTCGGCCCCGTCACCGTGACCGAGCACACCGGCGGGGTACCGCTGCAGGCGACGCTGCGACTCGGCGACCACAGCGACGCCGACCTCGCGGAGCTGTACCGGCCCATGCTCGCCCGCGAGAGCAATCGGCACCACGGCACGCCAGGACCCCTGGACCCGGCCACTGCTGAGGCGCTGCGCGCGATCGCCACCCGACACGGCGCAACGCTGCGGTTGCTCACCACGGACACCGAATTAGCGGGAGCGGCAGGAATTCTCGCGGCCGCGGACCGGGTCCGTTACCTGACGCCGCGGCTGCACGCCGAGATGATCTCCGAGCTCCGCTGGCCAGGTGACCCGGACTTCGACGAGGGCATCGACGTGCGGAGCCTCGAGATGGACGCCGGTGACCTCGCCGTCCTCGACATCCTCCGGCGGCCCGAGGTGATGGCGCATCTCGCGGACTGGCAGGCGGGCAGCGCACTCGGCGAAGACACCCATGACCGGGTGCGGGCGAGCTGCGCGCTCGCGGTGGTGACCGTGGCGGGCGATGCCCTGCGCGACTACGCCGCGGGAGGGGAGGCCGTCGAAGCGGTGTGGATCGCCGCGCAGACGCACGGGCTCGGCGTGCAGCCGGTCTCGCCGGTGTTCCTCTACGCCCGCTCCGATGACGAACTGCGCGACCTCTCACCACAGTTCGCCGGAGAGCTCGCCGGCCTGGCGTCGGACTTCGCGCGGCTCGCAGGCACCGGCCCGGATGACGCCATCGCCCTGATCCTGCGATTGGCCGCCACGGGTCCGGCATCGGTGCGAAGCAGGCGCAGACTCGACCGCGTTCGGGCCCTGTCCCGGTGAACACGCTGTCGTAAGGTTTGACACGTGTCGCGCACACTCGAGGAGGTCGTCACCTCGGTCGCCGCTGAACTCATGGCGGCGAACGTCACGTCCGTGGTGCGCAGCAGCGAACGTGTGCTCGAGATCCTGGTGGGACAGCTCGGCGTCGACATCAGCTTCCTGCGGCACAACGACCACACCATCCACGCCACCAAGTTGATAGCGCAGTGGCCGCCCCGGCCCTACGTCCCGGACCCCGATCCGATCGGGGTGGTGCACTTCGTCGACGCCGACCCGGTGTTCGCGGCGGCCGAGCACCTCAAGGCGCCGCTGGTGATGCGGCCGGAGCCGGCGAACGACGACTACCAGCGCCGGATCGAGGAGGGCACCGCGGTGCCGGCCAGCTCGATGGCCTGCGTGCCGCTGCTGTCAGGTGAGATCACCACGGGGACACTGGGGTTCGTCAAGTTCGGCGATCGTGAGTGGACGCCGGCGGAACTCAACGCACTGCAGACGATCGCCACCCTGTTCGCGCAGCTGCAGGCGCGCATCGTGGCCGAGGAGCAGCTGCACTTCCTCGCCGAGCGCGACGACCTGACCGGGCTGCTGAACCGCCGCTCGCTCACCGAGCAACTGGACCGGCGGCTGACGTCCGGCCGCGAGGAATCGGTGCCCGTGCTGTTCATCGACCTCGACCGGCTCAAGGCGGTCAACGACTACCTGGGGCACAAGGCCGGCGATACGTTCATCAAGGTCTTCGCCGATCGCCTGCGCGAAGCCGTGGACGGTCCCGCCACCCTCGCGCGCATCGGCGGCGACGAGTTCCTGGTGATGCCCGAGAAGGCAATGGACGCCGACGACGCGGAGCTCTACGCCAGGGAACTGCAGACCAGGCTGCAGAAGCGGGTGGTGATCGACGGCGAGACGCTCACCCGCACCGTCAGCATCGGTGTCGCGGTGGGAATGGCGGGCCGTGACAGCACCTCCGACGTGCTGCGCTGGGCGGATCAGGCGGCGCTGTCGGCGAAGAGCGCCGGTGGCAACAACGTCTCGGTGCTCACCCCCGCCCAGTCTGAGAAGCAGGCCCTCATCAACGACGTCGAGTTGCGCCTCGAGGAGGTGATCGACGTCGACGGCGCTCTGGTGCTGCACTATCTGCCCGAGATCGACATGCGCACCGGGCGGATCCTGGCCACCGAGGCGCTGGTGCGGTGGCAGCACCCGACGCGGGGGCTGCTGCTGCCCGACTCGTTCATCGGCGTCGCCGAATCCATCAACCTGGCCGGCCGGCTCGGGCGACGCGTGCTGCGGATGGCCTGCGAGGAGTTCACCGCGTGGCGGCGCAAGGGCCTCGGCCTCGACATCGTGCTTCGCGTGAACGTCTCGCCGGTGCAACTGGTGTCGCACGGGTTCGTCGACATCGTCGCCCGGACTCTCGGCCACTGCGGGCTCGACCCCGCCAACCTCTGCCTGGAGATCACCGAAAGCGTTGTGGTCCAGGACATCGAAGCCACCCGCAACACGCTGGCCGGCCTGCGCGACGTCGGCGTGAAGATTGCGATCGACGACTTCGGCACCGGGTACAGCGTGCTGACACACCTCAAGTCGCTGCCCGTCGACACGGTCAAGATCGATCGCGGTTTCGTCCGTGACCTGGGTAGCAACCCGCACGACCTGGCGATCGTCCGGGCGATCATGGCGCTGGCCGACGCGTTCGGCCTCGACGTCGTCGCCGAAGGCGTCGAGACCGAGTTCGCCGCGAAAACGCTGATGGACCTTGGTTGTTGGCGGGCGCAGGGCTTCCTCTTCTCGAGACCGGTCCCCGGTGACGCGATGGCGGCCCTGCTGGCCGCTGGTGCGGTACCGGTGCACCACACGGACGTGCAGCCGTCCCCGGACAACGGTCGGCTCCCGGAGAGCTGATCGCGACGGGCGCGGCGATCGTCACGGTGGTTGCCGGTCGGAGGGGCAGGCCGTAGCCTCGGGGCGTGGCCGGTGCGACAGCCGTCCGCGTGGACGAACTCGCGGCACTGGAATTCTTTGCCGGCTGCCCCATTGACGCTCTGGCGCCGCTGGCGGCCCAGTTGCGGCCGCTGACCGCCGCGCCAGGTCAGATCCTCATGCGTCAGGGTGAGCAGGCGGTGTCCTTCCTGCTGATCGGGTCCGGCCGCGCCCAGGTCACCCATGCGGCCGCCGACACCCACCCGCTCGTCGTCGACCTCGCGCCCGGCATGATCGTCGGCGAGATCGCGCTGCTGCGGAACACCCCGCGCACGGCGACGGTGGTGGCGATCGATCAACTCACCGGCTGGGTGGGAGGCCACGAGGCGTTCACCACCATGCTCGACCTGCCGCCGATGATGGCCAAGCTGGTGCGCATCGCCCGCCAGCGGCTGGCCGCATTCACCGACCCCATCCCGGTGCGGCTGCGCGACGGCACCGAACTCTTCCTGCGGCCGGTGCTGCCCGGCGACAACGAGCGCACCATCAACGGCCCGGTCGAGTTCTCCAGCGAGACGCTCTACCGGCGGTTCCAGTCGGTGCGGAAGCCCACGGTGGCGCTGATGGCGTACCTGTTCGAGGTGGACTACCTCGACCATTTTGTCTGGGTGATGACCGACGGCGCCGACGGGCCGGTGGTCGCCGACGCCCGATTCGTCCGTGACGAACTCGATCCCACCACCGCCGAGGTCGCGTTCACCGTCGGAGACGCCTATCAGGGACGCGGGATCGGCACATTCCTGATGGAGGCGCTCGCCGTGTCCGCGGCGTACGACGGAGTGCAACGGTTCTCCGCGCGCGTGCTGTCGGACAATTTCCCCATGCGCAAGATCCTCGACCGCTTCGGCGCGTTCTGGCACCGTGAGGACCTCGGCGTCGTCACCACCGTCGTCGCCGTGCCCGACGCGTCCCGGCTCTCGCTGAAACCGCGCCTGGTCGAACAGATCCGCGACGTCACCCGCCAGGTGATCCGGGCCGTCGGATGACCGGCGCCGCACGTAGACCACCGCTGAGCAAGGACACCCGGCTGTGCATCTCGCTGGCCGGCAGGCCCAGCAACATCGGCACCCGGTTCCACAACCATCTCTACGACGTGCTCGGACTCGATTTTCTCTACAAGGCGTTCACCACCACCGACATCGCCGCCGCCATCGGTGGCGTGCGCGCCCTCGGCATCCGCGGTTGCTCGGTGTCGATGCCGTTCAAACAGGACGTGCTGGCGCTCGTCGACGAGGTGGAGCCCTCGGCCCAGGCGATCAACGCGGTGAACACCATCGTCAACGACGTCACGGTGTCCGGCGGACGCCTCACCGCGTCGAACACCGACTACCTGGCGGTGCAGCGGCTGATCGCCGAGCATGGGCTCGACCCGGCGGCCCCGGTGCTGATCCGCGGCAGCGGCGGCATGGCCGCGGCCGTCGGATCCGCCTTCCGCGACGCGGGTTTCCGCACCGGCACCATCGTGGCGCGCAACCGCACCACCGGCGCCGAATTGGCGGACCGGCTCGGCTACGACTACGCCGTCGACGTCGGGTCGCGCATCGCCGCGGTGATCGTCAATGTGACACCCGTCGGCATGGCGGGCGGCCCGCAGGAACGCGACAGTGCCTTCGACACTGCGACGATCGCGCGGGCCGAGACGGTGTTCGACGTGGTGGCGATGCCGTCGGAGACACCGCTCATCGCCGCCGCCCGCGACGCCGGGGTACCGGTCATCACCGGCGCGGAGGTGATTGCGCTGCAGGCTGCCGAGCAGTTCGAGCGCTACACCGGCGTGCGGCCGACGCCCGGGCAGATCGCCGAGGCGTCGGCGATCTCCCGCGCGTGACCGTCAGGGGGTGATGGTGGTCTGCTCGTCGATGAGGTTCATCGCGTCCATCATCGGGCCCTCCTGGCCTTCGGGGCCGTCGGCGTTGAGTTGCAGCACGTACATGCCGTCCTGGCCGGGGATCACGACGGTCTTCTGACCGATCAGCCGCGTTGCGCCGTCCTTGACGTAGGTGCCGCTCAGCTGCCACGCGTCGAAGCCGCTCATCGTGCTCGACTGCCCGTCGCTGCCGTCCCAGCCGTCGAGGTTCTTCAGCTCGTTCGGTGCGAATTCGATGATCTTGGCCGGGTCCACGTTGCCGGTCAGCTTCGACATCAGCGCGATGACGCTCGGCGGGTCGCCTGCCGCAGCGGGATCGGCGAACACGATTGCGCCCCAAGCCCATTCCGGCGCGTTCGGACCGGCGTCCTCCCACCCGGGCGGGATCGGCAGGTCGAGAGCCGGCGAGCCCGGATCGCCGCGGTGGATCGGCGTCTCGACGATCTGGTTCTCCTTGATGTAGTCGACGATCGTGTAGTTGGCGCCGTCGGCCGGCGCGGGCGAGGTCTCCGGAGCGGCCTTGGTCGTCTCGGATTTCGAGGTCGCCTTCGACGAGGTCTCCTTGGCCGCACTCGGCTCGGTGGCGGTGTCGGACCCGCACCCGACCAGTGCCAGACCGAGGGTCACCGCAGCGATGGCCACGCCACTCGCGCGCCGCGAATTCTTCATGAGTTCTCCCGTCAATTCTGATGTCGGCAAGAGCCTACGACTGGCAAATGCCCGACGAATGCTGAATCGCCGGGCAGGTTAGCCGACGGCGATTGGAACTCGATTGGAGAGTTCCGGCGCGTCCGCCGCCGGGACCACCCTTCTGAACCGATTCCGAAAATCGGCCACTGTTCACTTGCTGTGGCTGGTAGCGGGCAGTGCGGTATTTCCTGTGGAAAGTACTTGTGGTCGGTAGCCGAAAACTTCGCCGATGTCCGTTGGCAACCTGAGAATCCGATGAGAAAATGGGTTTGCCCAGCACGAAGCGGCTGTCGATTGACTCCGGCGTCATTACTGGGCTCCGGGGAAATCATTGCTGGTACTTCATGGGGGCACTCGCGTATGCGCACAAAACTTCGTTCGCTGGGACTGGCCGGGGGAGCCGTCGCAGCGGCGGTCACATTCGGTCTGGCGTCACCTCTGCCGTCGATGGTCCAACTACTGGCCACCACCGCACTCATCATGGGCGGCACCGAACACCCGCTGGTGCAGTCCAACCACGACGGCGTCAGCAATGATCCGTTGACCGCTGACGAGCAGTGGGTGAGGGACTACCTCGACTCGATGCAGGACAACTACCTCGAACCGACCGAAGGCGACCGAGACGCCGAATCGAACGAGCCGTACCGCCTGGTGGCCGTCTACACGCCCGAGGAGTTCTTCCCGGTCGTCGGCTCGAAGACCTTCGACGACTCGGTGGCCGAGGGTGCGGACAACCTCGACGGCTGCATGACCACCGGCTGCGACTCGCATGTGGTGACCGAGCCCGACCCCGGCGTCAACGACGAGTGGGTGATCGTCGGCTACTCGCAGAGTGCCCGCATCGCGTCGATGGAGAAGCAACGGCTGATCGACGAGTACCGCGACGACTGGATCGCCGGTGAAGAGACGCCGGATGTCTCGTTCCTGCTCCTGTCGAACCCCAACCGTCCCAACGGCGGTGTGCTCATGCGGTTCCACGGGCTGTCGATCCCGATCCTCGGTGTCACCATGGACGGCGCAACGCCGACCGACAGCTGCGAAGGCGACACCTGCCATCTGCCGACCGTCGACGTGGCGCAGCAGTACGACGCCCTCGGCGGCGACTTCCCGCTCTACCCGCTCAACCTGCTGGCGACGCTGAACTCACTGGCCGCTTACCTGATGCTGCACGGCGACATGCCCTATGCCGGCATGGACGAAGTCGACGAGGATCAGGGGCAGTTCGGGGACACCCACTACTACATGGTCGGCGCCGACCTCCTGCCGCTGCTGATGCCGCTCGAGCAGCTCGGTGTGCCGCGCGCGCTGCTGAAGGTCATCGACGCACCGCTGCGCGTGCTCATCGAGACGGCTTACCGTCGCGACATCAGCCCGGGAGAGCCGGTGCCGGCACAGCTGGTGCCCGTGATCAACCCGAGGTTCTTGGCCAACCTGCTGGCCTCGATCCCCGTCGGCATCGACGACGGTATCGAGGAGCTCACCGGCGAGCGGCCGCTCGGCACGCAACCGGCCGGAATCTACGGCGTCGGTGGCGAGGACGAGGATCTCGAGGGTGCACCGGTGGGGTTCATCCCGCTGGGCAAGCCCGATCCTACGACGTCCGAGGAAGTCGAGCCGCTTGCCGAAACCGGTTCGCTGACAGCCGATACCGAGATCGCCGACGAGGAGCCGACCACGCAGGCAACTGTCCCAGCGGCCGCGAGCACGCCCGAGACTCCGAAGGCGGAAGTGCCGAAGGCGGCAGAGGATCCACAGTCGCGCGGCAATCTGCACACGTTCTTCCGGGAGCGCGACAACACCGGCGATGAGCAGGAAAATCCCAAGCCGCGCTCGGAGCGCCGCCCGGGAAGTCATCTGCGGAACTTCGTCAAGCGGCTGACAGGTCAGCGTCCGGAACGCTCGAATACCGGCACCGCACCTGAGTCCGGCGACGCGAAGACCGACGATCCGTCGAACTCTCCGGACAACAAGGGCGCCGCCGCCTGAGTCAGCACTTCGCGGTGAGCAACAGCGTGGCCGACTCGCCGTGGCCCTCTGTGCTCATCGGCTGTGTCGGGCCCCCGCCGGGTTGCACGGCGGCCACCGAGCACTGGTCCAGCGGTAGATCGCCGACCTTGTCCACGACCACTCGGTAGCCACTGCGCTCGAGCACCGCGGCGGTCTCCTCGGCCGACCCGACACCGGCCGGTGCGGCCAACGCGGTGGGCGTCCCGAGTGCCAGTGCGGCCATCGTCCCGCCCACGATCGCGGCGAGGTACAACTTGTTCATTTGTGATGCCTTTCGAGTTCTGATCTTGTAAACGTGGTTTCAATCGAATTGATTCCGAACGAATTTGAGGGCGCAGGCGTGCTCGGCCGTTTTCAGCGGGTCGGCTGTGGTATCAACGGCGCGTGCGCCTCTACGCGGCCGTCGCACCGACGGTGCTGTGTCTGGCGGCCTGTGCCGCGCCGGCCGAGGCGCCACCTGCGGCCATCGCCTCGTCCACCCCGACGGTCGGCGTGGTCAACCCGGCACGGGTCGACCGGGTCCGGGCCGAACTGCCCGCCGGCTACGAGGTGGCCGATCTCACCGACCGGCCTGCTCCGGTGGCGCTGTGGGGTTTTGGTCCCGGGTGGATCGCCGATCCGCCGCAGTGCGGTGCGTTGGCCGATCCTGCGCTCGACGCCGCCTCGCTGAGGGGGTGGTCGGCATCGGGTGGCGGCGGCATCGTCTACACCTTCGCGGCGGACGGCGCGGTGGCGCCGGATCCGGCGCTCGTCGACGGCTGCACGCGGTGGACGTTGGCGGCGGGACCCACGTCGGGCACGGTCAGCCGCGTCGACGCGCCGGCGGTCGAAGGCGCCGCCACCCTCGCCATGGCCGCCGACGTGGTCACCACCGTCGAGGGCGGCACCGCAACGCGTTCACACGCCGACACGACGTACGCGTTCGTCGACGGCCACGTGGTGGTGGTCGCCGTGGTGACCGATCCGGGTTCGGTCCAGACTCCGCTCGACGCGGGCGTCGCCGCGGCCCTGCTGACGAAAACCGTGGCGGCGTTGCGGGGTTGACCGCCCGGCGGCGGGTAGATTGGCGCCGATGCTGCTTCTGAGGGCGACGATCGTCGCCGGCCTCGCCGTGCTGCTCGCCGCATGCGGATCCGGCGAGCCGACCGCGGACATCAACCGGATCGACCAGGTCGGGTCGAGTTTCGGCCCGGAGTTCAAGGTGACGAACGTGCCGTCGAGCGGCATCGACCCGAAGCTGCTCGCGCCCCAGAAGCTGCCCGCGGGCATTGCCTTCACGCCGCCGGACTGCGCCGAGTTCGCCGAGGGTCAGCTGATGCCCGAGGGGCTCAAGGGCAACATGGCCGCCACCTTCGCCGAGGGTGAGGGCAACCGCTTCATCGCGATGGCCGTCGAGACCTCCGAGCCGGTGCCGTCCGCGGACCCCGGGGAGAACTGCAAGAAGGTCGAGTTCGCGGGTGGGCAGTTCCGCGGGCTGGCCGAGACCGTCGACGTCCCGCAGATCGAGGGCGTGACGACACGGGGCACCCACCGCGTGCTGCAGACGATCGTCGACAGGCAGCCGCGCACCGGGGAGCTGTACAACTACGTCGCCAGCTTCGACGACTACTTGGTGATCGTCACCGCGAACCCGTTGGTGGTGCCCGGCAAACCGGTCGCGCCGGTGAACACGCAGCGGGCCCGCGACCTGCTGACCGCGGCGGTCGCAGCCGTACGCGGGTGAGGGATCACCGCACGTCGTGCGGGCGGAACTGGATGCTGATCCGCGGTCCCGTCGGCCTCGTGGTCTTCGGCACCGCATGCTCCCAGGTCCGCTGACATGACCCGCCCATCACCAGCAGGTCGCCGTGGTGGTGATGCAGCCGCAGTGACCGTCCGCCGCCGCGGGGACGCAGCGCGAACACCCGGGTGGCGCCGAGGCCGACGATGGCGACCATCGTGTCCTGACTGCTGCTGCGGCCGATGGTGTCGCCGTGCCAGGCGACGCTGTCGTTACCGTCCCGGTACAGGCAGAGTCCCGCCGTGGTGAATGGTTCGCCGAGCTCGCCGCCGTAGGTGTCGTTGAGGCGCCGGCGCAGCTGCTTGAGCCGCGGGTGCGGCACCGGCCCGTCGAGCAGGTTGTGGAAGCTGACCAGCCGGGGGACGTCGAGCACCCGGTCGTACATCTGGCGGCGCTCCGCACGCCACGGCACGGCGTCGCGGAGTTCTTCGAAGAGGGTGTCGGCGTCGGTCAACCAGCCGGATCGCACGTCGAGCCAGGCTCCGTTTCCGAGCTGGCGGCGTTCGGCGTGCTCGAACAGCGAGTCCTGAAGGGCCACCTCCATGTTCGCGAGTGTATCGCACACCCGTTCGAAATCTCAGAGTCGAACGGCGCCGGGTCCCTGTTCGGCGAGTACGTCGCCGGGATTGGACAGGATGCAGGTCTTCAGGCTGAGGCAGCCGCAGCCGATGCACCCGGCCAGGTTGTCGCGCAGTCGCTCCAGATGCAGGATGCGGTCGTCGATGTCCTGGCGCCAGCCCGCCGAGAGCCTGGCCCAGTCCTTGCTGGTGGGGACGCGGTCGTTGGGCAGCGTCCGCAGCGCGTCCCGGATGCGGGCGAGTGGGATGCCCAGGCGTTGCGACATCCGGATGAACGCGACGCGCCGCAGGGTCTCACGCGCGTAGCGCCGCTGGTTGCCCGACGTTCGCCGGCTCTGGATCAGGCCTTCGCGCTCGTAGAAGTGCAATGCCGACACCGCAACGCCGCTGCGCTCGGCCATCTCGCCCGGTGTCAACTCGTGCGTGTCCACACCTGAACAATAGTTGAGGTGACGTTTGGCGCTACGGTGCTAGATGTGACCGGCACCGTGTTGGGCTCCGATTCCGAGGTCGGTCCGCTGCGCGTCGTCATCCTGCACCGCCCCGGCGCGGAACTGCAGCGGCTCACACCGCGCAACAACGACGCACTCCTGTTCGACGGACTGCCGTGGGTGGCCAAGGCGCAGCAGGAGCACGATGCGTTCGCCGACCTGCTGCGCTCGCGCGGGGTGGAGGTGCTGCTGCTGGCCGAACTGCTGTCGGAGGCGCTGGTCAGCGGAGCGGCCCGGATGCACGGCATCGCGGCGGCGGTCGACCCGCGACGGCTGGGCATTCCGCTGGCGCACGAACTGTCGGCGTATCTGCGCACACTCGAACCGGCGGCGCTGGCGCATGTGCTGATGGCGGGGATGACGTTCAACGAGTTGCCGCTGGCCGGCGGTGAGTTCTCGCTCGTGCGCCGCATGCATCACGGCGGTGACTTCGTCATCGACCCGCTGCCCAATCTGCTGTTCACCCGCGACTCGTCGTTCTGGATAGGGCCGCGGGTGGCGATCACGTCGCTGGCACTGCCGGCGCGGGTGCGCGAGACGTCGCTCACCGACCTCATCTACGCGCATCATCCGCGGTTCCTCGGGGTGCGGCGGGCCTACGAGTCACGCTCGGCGCCGGTCGAGGGCGGCGACGTGCTGCTGCTGGCGAAGGGCGTCGTCGCCGTCGGCGTAGGGGAGCGGACCACGCCGGCCGGCGCGGAAGCCTTGGCGCGCAGCCTGTTCGACGACGACCTGGCGCACACCGTGCTGGCGGTGCCGATCGCGCAGGAGCGCGCGCAGATGCATCTCGACACGGTGTGCACGATGGTCGACGTCGACGCCGTCGTGATGTACCCCAACATCAAGGACACGCTGTCGGCGTTCACGATCCACCGCAACGGCAGCGGCGGGGTGCGAATCGACGACGCCGCGCCGTTCGTCACCGCCGCGGCCGCGGCCATGGGCATCGAGCGCTTGCGGGTGATCGACACCGGCCTCGACCCGGTGACGGCCGAGCGTGAGCAGTGGGACGACGGCAACAACACCCTCGCCGTCGCCCCCGGCGTGCTCGTCGCCTACGAACGCAACGTCGAAACCAACGCGCGCCTTGGCGACTCGGGCATCGAGGTGCTGTCGATCGCGGCGTCGGAGCTGGGCACCGGCCGCGGCGGCCCGCGCTGCATGTCGTGTCCGGCGGCGCGCGACCCGCTTTAAGTGTGGCGCGTTTTTGCGTGTAGGGATGTTGTGGCGTCGAAAGCACAGCCCTACGCGCAATAACGAGGAGCCCACCCGCGTCGTGCGAAAGCGTCGCGGACGCGTCGCAGCGTGAACAGCCTGCTGTGCTCCTTCACCACTTTGATGTCGATCCAGCCCTGGCCCTCGATGAGTTCAGCCCTGCCGATGTCGTAGACGTACTGACCGCGATCATCGAGGTGGTGCGCGCCCTCGTAGTCGAGGCCGACTTTCGGCTCGTCGTAACCCATGTCGATGTAGGCGTCCGCGAACCCGTCGCTCACGAGGATCTGGGTGCGCGGGCGAGGTAGGCCGTCATCGATGAGCATGAGCCGCAGCGCCGTCTCTCTCGGTGACTGTGCGCCGCCGTCCATCAGGTCGAGGGCCACACGCGCTCGCGGCAGGCCCCGGGCCCGCGGATGACGCTCGGCCGCTTCGAGCGCGTCGACCGCCGTGACTCCGGACGCGTGGGCGAGCGCGTCGAGGTGTCGGACAGCCGCGTTGCGGGGGAGACATCTCGCCAGATCGAGTGCCGTGCGCTGCAGGTTCGTCACGGGAAGACCGGCGATGTGGACGATTTCGTCGCCGTCGATGCGCTCATTGCGCACCGTGACACCCGGCGGCGGTCGGCCGGAGCTCCAGATCAACTCGATCGGCGTGGCTGCGTCCACCCATCGCGCTCCGTGCAGCGCCGCGGCGGCACGCCCTGCGATGACGCCGTTGCGTCCGGACCACAACCAGGCGCCGGCAGTTCTCGCCTGCAGAGTCAACGTCGCGGCCTTCGGCGCGTAGACACCGGGGAAGAGCGGACGGTAGTTCCACCGGAGTTGACCGCGGGTGAGCGTGCCGAGCGCCAGCACTTCGCCGCCGATCACCACCTCGTGCATGCCGCGATGGTCGCCGCCCGTGCCGACAATTCGGCCGGCTGAGCGGATTTTTGCGCACAGGGCTGTGGATAGCGGCGCGCAGCAGCCCTGGATGCAAAAACCAGCTTCGGCGGCGCCAGTCTCGGCGCCAAACTAAATCGCTAGCGCCAGCTGGGCAGCCAGATCTGCATGTTCCACGTCGACTGCGAGATCGGAATCCCCGTCAGGATCGGGTACATCCACGCGAAGTTCGTGATGACGAGCGCCACGTAGATGCTCACCACCAGCAGCCCCAGCGTTCGCCGCTCGGCGTTCTGGCGGGGCTTGTGCAGGATGTCGCCGAGGATCATCGCGATGGCCAGCACGAGGAACGGCGCCATCACCGCGGCGTAGAAGAAGTACATCTGCCGGTCGATGTCGGCGAACCACGGCAGGAAGCCCGCCGAGTAGCCCACCAGGATCACCGCGTAGCGCCAGTCCCGTTTGACGAACGCCCGCCACACCGACCAGCCGAGCACCGGCACCGCGATGAACCACATCGCGGGCGTGCCGACCAGCATCACGGCCTTGACGCACGACTGCGCGCCGCAGCCCGCCACATCCTGGTTGTCGATCGCATAGAGCACGGGCCGCAACGACATCGGCCACGCCCACGGCTTGGACTCCCACGGATGGTGGTTGCCGTCGGCGTTGGTGAGTCCGGAGTGGAACCGGTACGCGGCATGCGTGTAGTACCAGAGCGACCGCAGCGCATCAGGTATCGGCAGCACGCTGTCCTCGCCGATGGCCTGCCCCACCTGGTGCCGGTTCACCCCGGTCTCCGAGGCGAACCACGGCGTGTACGACGCCAGGTAGACGCCGAACGGAATCAGCACCATCGCGTACAGCGACGGTCCGAGGTCGCGGCGCAGCGCTCCCCGCCACGGCCGCCGCACCCGGTACTGCCTGCGCGCCGCGATGTCGAACGCCAGCGTCATCACGCCGAAGAACATCACGAAATACAGGCCCGACCATTTGGTCGCACAGGCCAATCCGAGCAGCACCCCGGCGCCGAACCGCCACCACCGCACGCCGAGCCGTGGGCCCCACGTCGTCTCACCGATCCGGCCCTCGAGCATCGCGATGTGCATCCGCTCTCGAACCTGGTCGCGGTCGACGATCAGGCAGCCGAACGCCGCCACCACGAACACCACCAGGAACCCGTCGAGCAGCGCCGTCCGGGACGCCACGAAGCTCACCCCGTCGGCGATCAGCAACAGCCCGGCGATACCGCCGACGATCGTGGACCGGCTGATTCGCCGCCCGATCCGGGCCACCAGCAGCACCACGATCACACCGCACACCGCGCCGGAGAACCGCCAGCCCAGGCCGTTGTAGCCGAACAGCGCCTCACCGATCGCGATCAGTTGTTTGCCGACCGGCGGGTGCACCACCAGTCCGTAGCCGGGGTTGTCCTCGATGCCGTGGTTGTGCAGCATCTGCCACGCCTGCGGCGCATAGTGCTTCTCGTCGAAGATCGGGGTGCCCGCGTCGGTGGGTGAGCCGAGGTTGAGGAACCTCGTCACCGCGGCCAGCGCCGTGACCACGGCGGTCATCGCCCACCCCGACAGCCGGTCCAGCGGACCGAAGTCCGCGGGCGGTGTCAATGGCGCCGGACTGATGACGGGGACCGCGCGCGGCGCTTCGGTGGCGGGGGCGGTCACGACAGCGATCGTAGGCTGTCGGCTGTGACGAATCCTGGTCGACTACTGCTCGGCGCCACGCCCCTGGGTTTGCCCACGGATGCGTCCGCCCGCCTGATCACCGCGTTGAGCAGCGTCGACATCGTCGCGGCCGAGGACACTCGGCGGGTGCGCACCCTCGCTCAGGCGCTCGAGGTCCGGATCGCCGGCAAGGTGGTCAGCCTGTTCGACCAGAACGAGGCGACGCGCATCCCCGGCCTGCTCGACGCCATCCGCTCCGGGGCGACGGTGCTGGTGGTCAGCGACGCGGGCATGCCGCTGATCAACGATCCCGGATACCGGCTGGTCTCGGCCTGTGTCGACGCCGGTCTGCCGGTGAGCTGCCTGCCCGGGCCGTCGGCGGTCACGACGGCGCTCGCGGTGTCCGGGTTGCCGTCCGACCGGTTCTGCTTCGAGGGATTCGCGCCGCGCAAGCACGCCGCGCGGGTGTCCTGGTTCGCCGCCCTGGCCGCCGAACCGCGCACCTGCGTGTTCTTCGAGTCGCCGCGGCGCCTGGCCGTCACCCTGCGCGACGCGGCCGAGGCGCTCGGCGGGCAGCGCCGCGCCGTGGTGTGCCGGGAGCTGACCAAGACCCACGAGGAGATCGTCCGCGGGTCGCTGAGCGAACTCGTCGACTGGGCGGAGGACGGCGTGCTAGGCGAGATCACGGTGGTGCTGGCCGGGGCGGTGCCGCAGGCCGACGAGGCGACGCTCGTCGCGGAGGTGACCGCACTCGTCGACGAGGGGATGCGGGTGAAGGACGCCTGTGCGCAGGTGGTGGCGGCGCATCCGGGGTCGCCGTCGCGCCGCGAGCTCTACGACGCGGTGCTGCGCTCGCGGGAGTGATCGGGGTCGACGATCGATGCTGCCTTATGCAGGCATTCGTCCCACTCGCGGTCCGGGTCGGAGTCCGCGGTGATGCCGCCGCCGACCCCGAGCACCGCGTGTCCCGCGGCGTCGATCTCCACGGTCCGGATCGCCACGTTGAGCTCGCACCCGCCCACCGGTGACGCCAGCCCGATTGTCCCGCAGTAGATGCCGCGGCGATGCGGCTCCCAGGACCTCAGCAGCCCGCGCGCCCGCTCCTTCGGTGTGCCGGTCACCGATGCCGGCGGGAACGTGGCGTCCAGCAGCGCCGCCATCGGCACGTCAGGGCCGACCTGCGCCGAGACCGTGGACACCAGATGCCATACCCCGGGCGCCGGCCGGACGGACAGCAGATCCGGCACGGTGACGGTGCCGATGTCGGCGACCCGTCCGAGGTCGTTGCGGACCAGGTCGACGATCATGATGTTCTCGGCGACGTCCTTCACCGACGACAGCAGTGCGGCGGGGTCGGCGGTGCGCGGGAGTGTGCCCTTGATCGGGCTCGACGTCACCGTCGTCCCGTGCCGGCGCAGGAACAACTCGGGCGAGAAGGACGCCACCGCGCCCCACTCGCCCGCCAGGTACGCCGCCCGTGCGGGCTCAGTCCGCGTCACGGTGTCGACGAAGAAATCCATTGGGCCGCCGCGCAACCGGCCGGCGAACCGGGTGCACACGCACGCCTGGTACACCTCACCCGCGGCGATCGCCTCGAGGCAGGCGAGCACACCGGTGCGGTGGGTCTCGCGATCGGGCGACTGCCACCCGATGTCGGCGCCTGCTGCCGCGGCGGGGCCATGCAACCCGTAGCTGATCCACTCGGGAAGCGCTGTCTCGGAGAGACTCTCGTACCACCACGCGCCGTCGACGTCCTGGCGGAGCACGCAGTCGGACCAGCCGCCGGCCGCCTCGGGGATCCGCCCACCGAGGCCGTCCGCGCCCGGATCGGGATAGGACAGGTAGCCGAACCAGCCGCCGCCGACCGTCGAACCGTCACCCGCCGCGACGTCGAACACCGAATCGGCCGCCACCGGCTGCACGTCGACGCTCGGCGCGATCACCGCGCGAGAGCCGAACCAGTCGCCGATCAGCGCAGCGGGCGGCGGCAGGCCGCGGCGGGTGGCGGCGCCGGCGACGGCGGCCAGCACCGTGGGCGCGTCGCCGAGGTCCCCGAGCCGCTCGATCCGCACCCGTGAAGCCTGACAGAAGCTAGCGGGTGATCTCCCGGCGGACGTCGACACCGGCCAGCTTGTCCGGGTTGCGCATCGCGTAGAAGTTCGTGATCCGGCCGTCGACGATCTCGACGGTGATCACGCCTTCGAAGCTGTCGCCGAGGTAGAGCCGCAGCGCGGGGGCGTTGTTGTACATGGCCGGCTCGATGCGGCCGCCCTCGCCGGCCTGCCGGACCAGTCCCATGACGAGCTTCGCGACGCGCTCGGCGCCCGCAACGGGTCTTCTCGCAGCGGAACGCTTGCCGTCGCTGTCGGCGGTCCAGACGACGTCGGGGGCCAGCATCGCCATCAGGTCGTCGAGGTCGCCGCTGGCGGCTGCCGCGAAGAACCGGGTGGTGAGCGCTTCCGACGTCCTCGAATCGACGGGCTCGAACCGCTTGCGCCGCGACTGCACGTGTTCCCTGGCGCGGTGCGCCAGCTGGCGCACCGCCACCGTGGACTTGCCGACGGCCGAGGCGATCTCGTCGTGGTCGAAGCCGAACACCTCGCGCAGCACGAACACCGCGCGTTCGTCGGGGCTCAGTGTCTCGAGCACCACCAGCATCGCCATCGAGACCGACTCGGCGAGGACGACGTCGGCGGCCGGGTCCCGGGTGTCCAGCAGCAGGGGTTCCGGCAGCCACGGCCCGATGTAGTCCTCGCGTCGGCGTGACTGGGATCGCAGGGCGTTGAGGGCCTGCCGGGTGACGAGCTGCGAGAGGTAGGCCTTGGTGTCGCGCACCGTGTCCAGGTCCACCTCGGCCCAGCGCAGGTAGCTCTCCTGTAGCACGTCATCGGATTCCGTTGCGCTGCCCAGCATCTCGTAGGCGATGGTGAACAGCAGCGGTCGCAGCAACGTGAATCGTTCGGCGTGCTCCGAAGCACCCGGCGAGGCCGTCACGGGAGCGCGACCGCCTCCGCGAGCCGCCGCTGCCGCTTGCCGCCCTTGAGCCAGAAGTAGCTACCCGGCTTGCGCGCTTCCCGGGCCAGGAAGGCGACCGTGCCCTTGCACACCGCTTCCTTGATCGACGCCGCCACGCGCCCGCCGACGTACAACGGCATCACCCTGTCGTCGAGGTGGGCGAGCTGGATCAGCCCCGCGTCGCGGCCCATGCTGATGCACTGTCCGGTGAACGCCTGGTTGAGCACCGCGGGTTCGGTGCCGGCGATCCGGCTCAGCACCGTGTTGGCGGCCTGTGCGCCGAGGGGGATCGCCGCCTGGCAGCTCATCCGCAGCGGGACGTCAGACGGCGCCGACGCGTCGCCGGCGGCGACGATGTGGGGGTCGTCGACGCTGGTCAACGTCTCGTCGGTGAGCAGCCGGCCGATCGGGTCGGTGGTCAGGCCGCTGCGCGCGGCGAGATCGGGCACCGCGAAACCGGCGGTCCAGATGGTGACGGCGCTTGGCAGTTCGCGACCGTCGGCCAGTGTGACCGCAGCAGGACCGACCGCGGTCACCACCGCACCGGGTCCGTCCAGCACGGTCACGCCGAGCTTGGCGAACCGCTTGGCCGCGGCCCGCCGGCCCGCCGTGCTCAGGTAGGGACCGAGCACGCTGCCGCACACCAGGGTGACGCGGCGGCCCTCCTCGGCGAGTTCGGCGGCGACCTCGATACCCGTCGGTCCCGCGCCCACGACGATGATCGGCGCGTCGGCGGCGGCGCCCGCGACAGCGGCGCGCAGGGGTTCGGCGTGTTCGAACTCCGAGATCGGGAACGCGTGCTCGGCGGCGCCGGGCACGGTCGCGGCGGCGCCGGTGCTGCCGACCGCGTAGATCAGGTAGTCGTAGTCGAGCGTCTCGCCGGAACCGAGCTCGACCCGCCGGCTCGCGGCGTCGATCCGGGTCGCCGAATCCACGACGAGCCTGATGCCCGCGCCGAGGATGCTCTGGTAGTCCACGACGGAGTCGTCGGAACCGGTGACGACCTGGTGCAGCCGGATCCGCTCCACGAAGTTCGGCCGGGGGTTGATCAGGGTGACGTCGACGGTTTCGTCGAGTCGCAGGTGGTTGGCGGCCATCACGCCGGCGTAACCGCCGCCGACCACGACCACCCTGTGCTGTTCGGTCATCTCACACTCCTCGGTTCATCCGGCGTTGCGATCTAGCCGGGTTGCCTTGGAGACACCGCACACGCCGGGAGTGTGACAGGCGCTGGTCGAGTTGTGGCGCAGATCACTCCACCTGGTAGCGCGGGAACACCCCCTGGGGTGCAGGCAGCGGGGTGCCCGAAACGAGGCGCTCCTCGATCGCGATGAAGTCGCGCCGGTCCGCGGGCTGGCCGAGCAGGTCGAGCAGCGCGCCGGACGCCGTCGGCATCACCGGCTGGCTGAGCAGCGCCGCGATCCGCACCACCTCGAGCGTCGTGTAGATCACGGTCTTGAAGCGCTGCTCGTCACTCTTGCGCAGCACCCACGGCTCCTGCGCGGAGAAGTACCTGTTGGCCGCGGCGAGCACCGACCAGATCGCCTCCAGCCCCAGGTGCAGGGCCTGCCCGTCGTAGTGCTCCCGCACCCGGGCCAGCAGTGCGCCCGCCGCGTCGAGCAGTGCGGCGTCCTCCGGGGTGAATGCGCCGGGTTCGGGCACTGCGCCGTCGAGGTTCTTGGCCACCATCGACAGCGAGCGCTGCGCCAGGTTGCCCAGCTCGTTGGCGAGGTCGGCGTTGATCCGGGCGATGATCCCTTCCTCGGTGTAGTTGCCGTCCTGCCCGAACGGCACCTCCCGCAGCAGGAAGTAGCGCACCTGGTCGACGCCGAACGTGTCGACGAGTGCGACGGGGTCCACGACGTTGCCGACCGACTTGCTCATCTTCTCGCCGCCGCTGAGCAGGTGGCCGTGGGCGAACACCCGGCGCGGCAGCTCGATGCCTGCCGACATCAGAAACGCCGGCCAGTAGACGGTGTGGAACCGGATGATGTCCTTGCCGATCATGTGCAGGTCGGCCGGCCAGTACTTCTCGAACGCCTCGGAGCCGGTGTCGGGAAAGCCGACGCCGGTCAGGTAGTTGGTGAGCGCGTCGACCCACACGTACATGACGTGGTCGGGGTGCCGGGGCACCTGAACGCCCCAGTCGAAGGTGGTGCGCGAGATGGACAGGTCACGCAGGCCGCCGGAGACGAAGCTGACCACCTCGTTGCGCCGTACGTCGGGCCCGATGAACTCGGGGTGGGCCTCGTAATGGGCCAGTAACCGGTCGGCGTAGGCCGACAGCCGGAAGAAGTAGGTCTCCTCCTCAGTCCAGGTCAGTGGTGCGCCGGTCTCGGTGGCGATCCGGGTGCCGTCGTCGCGGACTGTGGTCTCGCCCTCGGTGAAGAACCGTTCGTCGCGCACCGAGTACCAGCCGGAGTACGCATCGAGGTAGATGTCACCCGCCGCGTCCATCCGGTTCCAGATGTCGATCGAGGCCTCGATGTGGTCAGGATCGGTGGTGCGGATGAACCGGTCGAAGGAGATGTCGAGCTTCTCGTAGAGGCGCTGGAACACGTCGGAGTTGCGCCGGGCGAAGTCGGGCGTGGGGAGACCCTCGCGGGTGGCGGTCTCGGCCATCTTCAGGCCGTGTTCGTCGGTGCCGGTGAGGAAGCGGACGTCGAAGCCGTCGAGCCGTTTGAAGCGGGCGATGGCGTCGGTGGCGATCTTCTCGTAGGCGTGCCCGATGTGCGGTGCGCCGTTCGGGTAGTCGATCGCCGTGGTGATGTAGAACGGGATGCTCATTTGGACACAACCTTATGGTGTTGCGGTGAGTAGTAAGCGCTCAGCCGGGCGGGAGGCGCCGCCGCCGCCGGAACCCCTGACCCCGCTGATCGACGCGCACACCCATCTCGACGCTTGCGGTGCCCAGGACGCCGACGACGTGCGCGCGATCGTGGACCGGGCCGAGGCCGTCGGCGTGCAGACGGTGGTCACCATCGCCGACGATCTGGCCTCGGCGCGCTGGGCGACCCGGGCCGCCGAGTGGGATCCGCGGGTGTACGCCGCGGTGGCCCTGCACCCCACGCGCGCGAACGCACTCACCGATGCCGCCAGGGCGGAGCTTGAACGCCTCGCGGCGCATCCGCGGGTGGTGTCCGTCGGCGAGACCGGCATGGACCTCTACTGGCCGGGCCGGCTCGAGGGCTGCGCCACGCCCGCCGAGCAGCGCGAGGCCTTCGCCTGGCACATCGACCTCGCCAAGCGCATCCGCAAGCCGCTGATGATCCACAACCGCGACGCCGACGCCGAGGTGCTCGACGTGCTGCGCGCCGAGGGCGCCCCGGACACCGTGATCTTCCACTGCTTCTCGTCCGACGCCGCGATGGCGCGGGCCTGCGTCGATGCGGGCTGGCTGATCAGCCTGTCGGGCACCGTCAGCTTCCGGAATGCGCACGCGCTTCGCGAGGCCGTTCCGTTGATCCCGGCCGACCAGCTGCTCATCGAGACGGACGCCCCGTTCCTCACCCCTCACCCGTTCCGGGGTGCGCCGAACGAGCCATACTGTCTGCCGTACACCGTGCGTGCGCTCGCCGAAGTCGTCGGGCGCCCGGCCGAACAACTCGCCGGCGAAACCACGGCAAATGCGAGAAGGGCCTACCGCGTGGCCTAAGTTGCCGCCAGGACACCTTTTCGTTACCGTCTTGTGATCCAGTACGGCTGAGCCCACCGCCGTCCGAAAAGTCGGGGACTGACTCCACCTTGAATGCTCTGACCAAGCTCCATGAATCGCGCTCGCCGGTCCTGCGACTCCTCGTAGGGGCGTTGCTGCTCGCGCTGACGTTCGCCGGCGGATACGCCGTGACCGCGCACAAGACCGTGACCCTGAGCGTCGACGGCACCTCCACGACCGTCACCACGATGAAGTCCCGGGTGATCGACGTGGTGGAGGAGAACGGCTTCGACGTCGAGGACCGCGACGACCTGCGCCCCGCCGCAGACCAGACGATCGGCCAGTCCGACACCATCGAGCTGCGCCGCAGCCGGCCGCTGCAGATCTCGCTCGACGGCCAGCACAGCACCCAGGTGTGGACCACGGCGTCCACCGTCGACGAGGCGCTGAGCCAGCTGCAGATGACCGACAAGGCGCCGGCCGCGGCCTCGCGTGGCAGCCGCGTCCCGCTGGCCGGGATGTCATTGCCCGTGGTCAGCCCCAAAACCGTGCACATCGACGAGGGCGGCGCCGTGCGCACCGTGCGTCTCGCGGCGCCCAACGTGGCCGGCCTTCTCGAGGCGGCGGGCGCGCCGCTGCAGCAGCGCGACAAGGTGGTGCCACCCGCGGCGGCGCCGGTTGTCGACGGAATGGCGATCCGGGTGACCCGGATCCGGATCGAGCGGGTCACCGAGCGGTTGCCGCTCGCGCCGGCCAATCAGCGCATCGAGGACGTCACCCTGAACATGAGCCGTTCGGTGGTCGAGGACCCGGGCGCGCCGGGCACGCAGGACGTCACATTCGCCATCGCGAAGGTGAACGGTGTCGAAACGGGCAGGCTGCCAGTAGCCAATGTCGTCGTGACACCGGCCCGCCCCGGGGTGCTGCGGGTGGGTGCCAAACCGGGCACCGAAGTGCCTCCGGTCAGCAACGGAGGGCAGTGGGACGCGCTTGCGCAGTGCGAAGCCGGAGGTAACTGGGGCATCAATACAGGCAACGGATACTTCGGCGGTGTCCAATTTGATCAAAACACCTGGGAGCGCAACGGTGGTCTGAGGTATGCTGGGCGCGCAGATCTGGCAACACGAGAAGAGCAGATCGCGATTGCTGAGGTCACACGGGCGCGGCAAGGTTGGGGCGCCTGGCCGACGTGTAGTGCGAGAGTGGGGGCGTCCTGACAATTCGGCTTCTCGGGCGGACCGAGATACGACGCTTGGCGAAAGACATCGACTTTCGGCCACGCAAGTCCTTTGGGCAGAACTTCGTCCATGATGCGAACACCGTGCGCCGGATCGTCTCGGCATCGGGGATCCACCGGCACGACCACGTCCTGGAGGTGGGCCCCGGGCTTGGTTCACTCACCCTGGCACTGCTGGACAAGGGTGCGCACGTCACTGCGGTGGAGATCGACCCGCTGCTGGCGCGCCAGTTGCCCAAGACGATCGCCGACCACTCGCACAGCGAGATCAACCGGCTCACGGTGCTCAACAGCGACATCTTGACGCTGCAGCCGTCGGACCTGGAGAACGAGCCCACCGCGCTCGTCGCCAATCTGCCGTACAACGTCGCGGTTCCCGCGCTGCTGCACCTGCTCGCCGAGTTCCCGACGATCAAGTCGGTGATGGTGATGGTGCAGGCCGAGGTTGCCGAGCGGCTGGCCGCCGAACCGGGCGGCAAGGACTACGGCGTGCCCAGTGCGAAGGTCAGGTTCTACGGCAAGGTGCGCCGGTACGGCATGGTGTCGCCGACGGTGTTCTGGCCGATCCCGCGGGTGTACTCCGGACTGGTGCGGCTGGACCGTTACGAGACCTCGCCGTGGCCGACCGAGCCCGGGTTCCGTAAGCAGGTCTTCGACCTCATCGACATCGCGTTCGCGCAACGGCGTAAGACGTCGCGCAACGCGTTCGCCGAGTGGGCGGGTTCGGGCAACGAGTCGGCACGCCGGCTGCTCGCCGCCAGCATCGACCCGTCGCGTCGCGGTGAGACCCTCGGGGTCGCCGACTTCGTGCGGTTGCTGCAGCGCTCCGACGACTCCGAGGCGCCCGTCAGCCTCGCGTAGCAGCGCGGCTACTCCTTGTCGCCGTCACGCCGGTTGTCCTTGCCGAGCAACTCGTCGAGCAGCGGTGTCTCCGCCACCACGGGGTAGTTACCGGTGAATCCGATGCGTTCACGCGCCATCTCGAGCACCCGCCCACGGACGGCGTACCAGCCGCCGACCAGTGTCGGGATGATGATGAGCAGGGCGATCAGGTTCCAGTAGTTCTCGTAGCACATCAGCGCCACCACGCCGACGAGGAACACCAGCGTGGCGTAGCTCGTGTAAGGCGTGCCGAAGAGCCGGAAGCTGGGCCGCTCCAGGATCCCCTTCTGCGACCAGCGGTACAGCTGGATTTGGCAGATGACGATCGTGCCCCACGACGCGATGATGCCCAGCGCCGACAGGTCCAGCGCGATGTTGAAGGCCTCCGCGGGCACGACCAGGTTGAGGACGACGCCGACCACGGTGAAGACCGCCGTCAGCGCGATGCCCGCCCACGGCACACCCCTGCTCGACATCTTCGCGGTGAACTTCGGCGCGCTGCCGTTCATCGACATCGACCGAAGGATGCGCCCGGTCGAGTACAACCCGGCGTTGAGACTGGACAGCGCGGCGGTGAGCACCACGAAGTTCATGATGTCGCCCGCGGCGGGGACGCCGATCTTGGAGAAGAACGTCACGAACGGGCTGGTGCCTTCCTCGTACGCGGTGTACGGCAGCAGCAGTGCCAACAGGATCAGTGAGCCGACGTAGAACACCGCGATCCGGAAGATCACCGAGTTGATCGCCTTGGGCATCACCTTCGGCGGATCCTCGGTCTCACCGGCGGCGGTGCCGACCAATTCAACTGCGGCATAGGCGAAGATGACGCCCGAGGTGATGATCACCAGCTGCAGGATGCCGGTGGGCAGGATGCCGCCGTTGTCGGCGATCACCGAGGGACCGGTGGTCTGGCCCTCGATCGCGAAGCGGCCGGCCAGGAAGACGATGCCGACGATGAGGAAGGTGACCAGTGCGACGACCTTGATCAGCGCCGCCCAGAACTCCATCTCGCCGAACCACTTGACCGAGATCATGTTCACGCTCAGCACGATCACCAGCGCGATCAACGCGATCGACCACTGCGGTATCGCCTCGAAGGCGCCCCAGTAGTGCATGTAGAGCGCGATGGCGGTGACGTCGACGATCGACGTGCACGCCCAGTTGAAGAAGTACATCCAGCCCGCGACGTACGCCGCCTTCTCGCCGAGGAACTCACGGGCGTACGAGACGAATGATCCCGACGAAGGGCGGTGCAGCACAAGCTCGCCCAGTGCGCGCAGGATGAAGAAGACGAACAGTCCGCAGATCGCGTACACGATGAACAGGCCTGGTCCCGCGCTGTTGAGCCGGCCGCCTGCCCCCATGAACAGGCCGGTGCCGATCGCGCCGCCGATGGCGATCATCTGCAGCTGCCGCGGTTTGAGGCCCTTCTCGTAGCCCTCCTCTTCGTGCGCGAGTGCGGAGTTGTCGTATGGCGCGGTCGCGGTCATAGGGCCGAAGTTAGCCCCGGCCGTGTAAAGCGGAATCGGACGCCAGTTAAAGCTGCGTTAAGTCGGCGGCCGGACGCGGTTCACCGCAGGGTGCGGGTGATCAGCCTCACCATCTCCGAACACGAGTCGTAGCGCAGGTCGGGATCCTTCGCCAGCGCCTTCGCGATGATCGAGTCGAAAGCGTGCGGTATCCACGCTATTCGCCGCGCCAGCCGCGGTGGCGGCGCGTTCAGGTGCTCGTCGACCAGGCCGTGCGAGGTGTTCGCGGTGAAGGGTGTGGCACCGGTGATCATCTCGACGGCGGTGCAGGCGAGCGCATACTCGTCGACCGCCGGAGTCGGCGTGCGGCCTCGCAGCAGCTCCGGTGCGGAGTAGGGCAGCGACGCCTCGACGCGGGCCGGATGGCGGAGGGCGTCATCGGTCATCGAGTGCGCGACGCCGAAGTCGACGAGCACCACACTGATCGACGAGAAAGGCTCGCGCACAAGGATGTTGGCGGGTTTGACGTCGCAGTGCACGATGCCTGAGCGATGGATGTGGTCGAGTGCGCCGGCGATCTGAGCCAGTGCCGTCAGCCGGTCGTCCATCCTGGGCAGCGTCATCGCCGTTCCGCCGCCGACGATCTCCATGGTGAGCCAGTGCGGACCGCACTCGTACACCTTCACCACGTGCGGATGTTCGGCCGCGCGGGCGAACGCGAACTCGCGCTGAAGCCGGCCGACGTCGGCGGGCCTGCGATGACGCTCGTCGAGGATCTTGAGCGCCACGTCGGCGCCTGCGTCGGTGCGCACCCGGTAGACCTCGGCGTACCCGCCGCGGCCCAGCGGTTCGTCGACGACGTAGTCCGCCACCCTGTCGCCGCGCGCGAGCATATCGGGAAGCCTAGGTTCTCCGGGCCGGCGCGCGGCGCTAGTGTCGTGCGGTGGCCGACGGCAACACCGCATCTCAGTGGGTTCCCACTGGTTCGGTGACCGTGCGCGCACCGGGGAAGGTCAACCTCTACCTCGGGGTCGGCGACCTGCGCGACGACGGGTACCACGACCTCACCACCGTCTTCCACGCCGTGTCGCTGGTCGACGAGATCACCGTCCGCAACGCCGACGTGCAGTCGCTCGAGATCGCGGGCGAGGGCGCCGAGGGACTGCCCCTCGACGAGCGGAACCTCGCGTGGCAGGCCGCCGAACTGCTCGCCGAACACGTCGGCCGCGCCCCCGACGTCGCGATCTCGATCGAGAAGGCGATACCGGTGGCGGGCGGGATGGCGGGCGGCAGTGCCGACGCCGCTGCCGTGCTCGTCGCGATGAACGCCCTGTGGGAGCTCGGCGTGCCCCGCCGCGACCTGCACACGCTGGCCGCCACTCTCGGCAGTGACGTCCCGTTCGCCCTGCACGGCGGGACGGCGCTGGGCACCGGCCGCGGGGAGGAGCTCGCGACGGTGCTCGCCCGCAGCACCTTCCACTGGGTGCTGGCGTTCGCCCACAAGGGCCTGTCCACCCCGAAGGTGTTCGGGGAGATCGACCGGTTGCGCGCGGCGGCCGACGGCCAGCGCGACGCGCCGCCGCGGCTGGACGATCCCGAGCCGCTGCTCGCGGCGCTGGCCTCCGGGGACCCCGCCGAGTTGGCTCCGCTGCTGGGCAATGACCTGCAGGCCGCGGCGCTGAGCCTGTACCCGGGTCTGCGGCGCACGCTGCGGGCGGGGCGCGAGGCCGGTGCGCTGGCCGGCCTGGTGTCGGGCTCGGGCCCGACGTGTGCGTTCCTGTGCGAGTCAGCGACGGCGGCGGTCGACATCGGTGTCCGGCTGGCCGGCGCGGGCGTCTGCCGGACCGTGCGGGTAGCCAGCGGACCGGTGCACGGCGCCCGGTTGGTCCCCGCGCCGACCCCGTCGGGCTGACGCGCGGAGGCGCCAGGGACACGGCGCGCCGCCGATGTGACCCACGCCTCAATCCGCGCTACAGTTTGGCGGACACTTAAGAGCCTCTTAAGATGGTGCCCGGTGAAAACTAGCGGTCAAGCAATGGGCGCGAGCCCGTCACCCGCCGGACTGCTCGGCGGGTCCGCTCGCAGCTCTACGGCAGGCTCGCCGAAGAGCACTGTCGCTTCCGGATCCGCAACCGCGCCCGGGTTTTCCCATGCATCACCGTTTCGATATGAAACCGCTCCTGAATCGTTCGTGCGCGCCTTCTCGGCAGCGCCCGGCAAACAGCGGAGCATGAGAAACCGGGCATTGTCGCCGGTCCCGAGGAGGTCGTCGTGAGCAGGTTCACCGAGAAGATGTACCGCAACGCCCGCACCGTCACCACCGGCATGGTGACCGGGGAGCCGCACGAGCCCGTGCGACACACCTGGGGTGAGGTGCACGAGCGTGCGCGGCGCATCGCCGGCGGCCTGGCCGCGGCCGGTGTCGGACTGGGTGACGCGGTGGGCGTGCTGGCGGGCTTCCCCGTCGAGATCGCGCCGACCGCGCAGGGCCTGTGGATGCGCGGCGCGAGCCTGACCATGCTGCACCAGCCGACCCCGCGCACCGACCTCGCGCTGTGGGCCGAGGACACCATGATGGTGATCGGGATGATCGAGGCCAAGGCCGTGATCGTCTCCGAGCCGTTCAACGTGGCGATCCCGGTGCTCGAGGAGAAGGGCATCACCGTCCTCACCGTCTCCGACCTGCTGGGCTCGGAGCCGATCGATCCCGTCGAGGTCGGCGAGGACGACCTGGCGCTGATGCAGCTGACGTCCGGCTCGACCGGTTCACCCAAGGCCGTGCAGATCACCCACCGCAACATCCACTCGAACGCCGAGGCGATGTTCATCGGCGCCGAGTACGACGTCGAGAAGGACGTCATGGTGAGCTGGCTGCCCTGCTTCCACGACATGGGCATGGTCGGCTTCCTCACCATCCCGATGTACTTCGGCGCAGAGCTGGTCAAGGTCACGCCGATGGACTTCCTGCGCGACACGCTGCTCTGGGCCCGGCTGATCGACAAGTACAAGGGCACGATGACCGCCGCGCCGAACTTCGCCTACGCGCTGCTGGCGAAGCGACTGCGCAGGCAGGCCACGCCCGGCGAGTTCGACCTGTCCACGCTGCGCTTCGCGCTGTCGGGCGCTGAGCCGGTCGAACCGGCCGACGTCGAGGACCTCATCGACGCGGGCAGGCCGTTCGGGTTGAGCGCCGAGGCGATCCTGCCCGCCTACGGCATGGCCGAGACGACGCTGGCGGTGTCGTTCTCCGAGTGCGGCGCCGGCCTGGTGGTCGACGAGGTGGACGCCGACCTGCTGGCCGCTCTGCGCCGGGCCGTGACCGCCACCAAGGGCAACACCAAGCGGCTGGCCACGCTCGGCCCGCTGCTGGAGGGGCTCGAGGCCCGCATCATCGACGAGCAGGGCAACGTGATGCCCGCCCGCGGTGTCGGCGTCATCGAACTGCGCGGCGAGCCGTTGACGCCCGGCTACATCACCATGGGCGGATTCGTGCCCGCCCAGGACGAGCACGGCTGGTACGACACCGGCGACCTCGGCTACCTCACCGAAGAGGGACACGTCGTGGTCTGCGGCCGCGTCAAGGACGTCATCATCATGGCGGGGCGCAACATCTACCCGACCGACATCGAGCGGGCCGCCGGGCGCGTGGAGGGCGTGCGGCCCGGCTGCGCCGTCGCCGTCCGGCTGGACGCCGGGCATTCGCGCGAGACGTTCGCCGTCGCGGTGGAGTCCAACGCCTGGCAGGACCCGGTCGAGGTGCGCCGCATCGAGCACCAGGTCGCCCACGAGGTGGTGACCGAGGTGGACGTGCGTCCGCGCAATGTCGTGGTCCTCGGGCCCGGCACCATCCCGAAGACGCCGTCGGGCAAGCTGCGCCGCGCCAACTCGGTCTCGCTCGTCACCTAGCAGCCCTGCGCCCTCGCACCGGGGGTAACGAGGTGTCGGTGATCACCGATACCGTCGGTGACATGACACCGGCCATCGAAGCGATCGACCTGGTGAAGCAGTTCGGGGATCCCGCGGTCGTGCCACCCGCGGTCGACCACGTCAGCTTTGCCGTCCCGCCGGGCACCGTCCTCGGCCTGCTCGGGCCCAACGGTGCGGGCAAGACCACGACCGTGCGGATGATGACGACGCTCACCGAGCCGACCAGCGGGACGGCGCGGGTGGCGGGATTCGACGTGCTGCGCCAACCCGACGAGGTGCGGCGCAACATGGGCCTCACCGGGCAGGTGGCGACCGTCGACGAACTGCTGACCGGTCGCGAGAACATCCGGATGATCGGCAGCCTGTACGGCATCCGGCGCCGGGAGCTGGCCCGCATGGGCGACGAACTGCTGGAGCGGTTTTCCATCGCCGACGCCGCCGACAAGGTGGTCAAGTCCTACTCCGGCGGGATGCGGCGGCGCCTCGACCTCGCGGTCAGCCTGCTCGCGTCGCCGCCGGTGCTCTTCCTCGACGAACCGACCACCGGCCTCGATCCGCGCAGCCGCAGCGACCTGTGGGACGTGCTGCGCGGCCTCGTCGAGCAGGGCACCACCCTGCTGCTCACCACGCAGTACCTCGAGGAGGCCGACCAGCTCGCGGACAACATCGTCGTCGTCGACCGGGGCCGGATCATCGCCGAGGGATCGCCGCTGGAGCTCAAGCGCCAGGCCGGCAACGCGAGCCTGGTGGTCACCGTGACCGACGCCGACGACCTGTCGGCGGCCCAGGAGTTGCTGGCCCGCACCGGCGCCGAGGTGTTCGTCGAGGCGGGTGCGCGACAGGTCACGGCCTCCGCCGACGGGCTCGACGACGTCATCCGCGTCGCGGGCTGGCTCCGCGACAGCGGCATCGCCGTCGACGACATCGGGCTGTCCCGGCCGAGTCTCGACGATGTCTTCCTGTCGCTCACCGGACACCGCACCGAGGAGGAGGCCAGCGCATGACAGCCCTTGCGTCGCGTACAGAGGTCGAGGCCGAGCGGCCCCGCACGCATCCGACCAACATCGCCCAGCAGTCCTGGATCATGGTCAAGCGCAACATGATCCACACCAAGCGCATGCCGGAGATGCTCAGCGACGTCACCGCGCAGCCGATCATGTTCGTGCTGCTCTTCGCGTTCGTGTTCGGTGCGTCGATCACCGACACCGGTGGCGCGTCCTACCGCGAGTTCCTGCTGCCCGGCATCCTGGCGCAGACCATCGTGTTCTCCGCGTTCGTCGTCGCCGCGGGCATCACCGCCGACGTCGAGAAGGGCATCATCGACAGGTTCCGGTCGCTGCCGATCCACCGGTCGTCGGTGCTCATCGGGCGCAGCGTCGCCAGCCTGGTGCACTCGTCCCTCGGCATCGTGGTGATGGCGGTGACGGGCCTGGCGATCGGCTGGCGGATCCGCGGCGGCGTCGGCGAGGCGGTGCTCGCGTTCGCGCTGCTGCTGGTGTTCGGGTTCGGCATCATCTGGTTCGGCATCCTGGTGGGCTCACTGATGCGATCGGTCGAGGCCGTCAACGGGGTGATGTTCACCGTGCTGTTCCCGATCACCTTCCTGGCGAACACGTTCGTGCCGACCGGGCCGATGCCGCACTGGTTGCGGGTGATCGCCGAGTGGAACCCGGTGTCGTCGCTGGCGCAGGCGATGCGCGAACTGTGGGGGAACGGCCCGCCCGCGGCGCCCGAAGCGCAGCTACCACTGCACCATCCGGTGCTCGCAACGGTGCTGTGGTCCGTGGTGCTGACCGCGGTCATCGCGCCCGTCGCGCTGCGCGCCTACACCCGCCGCACCGGCGGCTGACGGCTCGCATGGCGAGCTGAGTATTTCTCGCTATACTCAGCTCATGCTGAAGCCTCCCTCGCGGATCGCCGACCACCCGACCGTGCGGGCGGTGCTGGCGCGCCAGCGGGAGAAACCCGGCGCCGTCGACGCGGAATGGCTGCGCGAGGTCTGTCTGGCCGCCGGCGCCGACGACGTCGCCTTCGCCAGTGTCGCCAACCCCGACCTGGCCTCGGAGGTCGAGCACGTCGAGGCGGCGCTGCCCGGCGTCAGGAGCTACGTCTCGCTCGTGGTGCGGATGAACCGCGACAACGTCCGGTCTACGGCGCGCAGCGTCGCCAATCAGGAGTTCCACCGCAGCGGTGAGATCATCAACGAAGCGGCGCACCGCATCACCCGCGCACTCGAGGACGCCGGCCACCGGGCGCTCAACCCGTCGGCGACCTTCCCGATGGAGATGGACAAGTTCCCCGGCCGGATCTGGGTGGTGGCGCACAAGCCGGTCGCGGTCGCGGCGGGGCTGGGCGTGATGGGCATCCACCGCAACGTGATCCACCCGAAGTTCGGCAACTTCATCCTGCTGGCGACGATCCTCGTCGGCGCCGAGATCACCGAATACGGATCGCCGCTGGACTATTCGCCATGTCTGGAGTGCAAGCTCTGTGTCGCGGCCTGCCCGGTCGGCGCCATCGGCAAAGACGGCGAATTCGACTTCGTCGCGTGTTCGGTGCACAACTACCGCGAGTTCATGGGCGGCTTCACCGACTGGGCGCAGACCATCGCCGACAGCGCCGACGCCGACGACTTCCGTTCGCGGGTCAGCGATTCGGAGAACGCGTCGATGTGGCAGAGCCTGTCGTTCAAGGCCAACTACAAGGCGGCCTACTGCCTGGCGGTGTGCCCGGCGGGCGAGGACGTCATCGAGCCGTACCTCGAGGACCGGAAGGGCTTCATGGACCTGGTGCTCAAGCCGCTGCAGGAGAAGCGCGAAACGCTCTACGTGCTGCCGAATTCGGCGGCCAAAGCGCACGCCGAACGGCGGTTCCCGCACAAGCCGGTGAAGGTGGTCGACAGCGGCATTCGCGGGCGATAGAGGCCTACCAGGCGTGGACGGTGTTCTGCGCGGGCTCGATGCCCTGCTCGAGCAACAGTTCGGTGGCGTCGGCGGCCTGCTCGCAGATCGTCGGCACCTCGGTGCGCTCGGCGGCCGTGAACGCCTCGAGCACATAGGCCGCCGCGTCCTTACGACCCGGCGGGCGGCCGATCCCGACCCGGACACGCTGGAACCCGTTGCCGCCCAGCGCGGCCGACACCGACCTCAGGCCGTTGTGGCCGGCCACGCCGCCGCCGAACTTGAGCCGGATCCGGCCGAAGTCGATGTCGAGCTCGTCGTGGATCACCACCACGTCGGCGGGCGCCACCGAGTAGAACTTGGCCAGCGGGCCCACCTGGCGGCCCGATTCGTTCATGTAGCAGCGGGGCTTCGCCAGCACCACCGACCGGCCGCTGAGCCGGCCGGTGACGACCTCGGCGCCGGACTTCTTGTGCACCTTGAAGCCCGACCCCATCCGGCCCGCGAGCAGGTCGGCGACCATGAAGCCCACGTTGTGCCGGGTCTTGGCGTAGGTGGGCCCGGGATTACCCAGGCCCACCACCAGCAACGGCTCGGCCATGAGAGGTGAGTCGACCGCCTACTCGGCGGATTCGGCCGGGGCCTCGTCGCCCTCGCCGGCCTCGCCTTCGGCCTCTTCGACGGCCTCGGCGAACTCGGCGGCCTGCTCGTCGATCGACGCGCCGCCACCCTCGGCCTCGAGGTCCTCGGCGGTGGGCGCGGCCACGACGTTGACCACCAGCGCTTCGGGATCGGTGATCAGGGCGACACCCTTGGGCAGCTCGATCTGGCCCGCGGTGAACTGGGTGCCAGCCTCGGCTCCCTCCACCGAGACGACGATCTGCTCGGGGATGGCCTGCACGTCGGACTCGATCTCGAGCGTGTTGGCCTCCTGCGTCACCAGGGTGCCGGGGATCGCATCGCCTTCGACGACGACGTTGACCTCGACGGACACCTTCTCGCCACGGCGGACGACCAGCAGGTCGGCGTGCTGGATGTTGCGGCGGATCGGGTGGATCTCCAGCGACTTCGTCAGCGCGAGCTGCTCGGTGCCCTCGATGTCGAGGCTCAGCACGGCGTTCGTGCCGGAGTGACGCAGCACCGCGGCGAAGTCGCGGGCGTCGATCTCGAGGTGCTGCGGGTCGGTGCCGTGGCCGTACAGGACGGCCGGGACCTTGCCCTCACGGCGGGCGCGACGCGATGCGCCCTTGCCGGTGACGGTGCGGACCGATGCGGTCAGATTGTTCGTAGAGGCCGACTTCTTGGCCATGTGCGGTGCTCCTGTGCTGGTCGAGGGAACTCATCGCACAGCAGGGGCCGCATCCGTGAAGACGCGTGTTCCCGTCGATAACGGTGGCCGACATGCCGGCCGCCCTCGCCGTGACGCCCGCCCAGGGTAGCGCAACGCCCTGGTCAGAGAGAAATCAGCGGGGGAACGCGGTGCCGGTGAGCTGTTCGGACAGTTCCCACAGTGCCGCTGCGGTGTCGCTGCTGCGGGCCAGCGGGCTGCGGCCCACCGACCGGGTGGGGCCCATCATCGAGAACCGCGGCCCGACGAAACTGTCGCCGGGGACGTCCTGCGACACGGCGTAGAGCGTCTGGCGGGCACCGAAGTCGGCGTCAGTCGCCAGCCGGCTGCCGATCGACATCAGCGCGTCGCCGAGCTTGCGGCCGCTCTTGCCCTGCAGGTTCGTCGCGCTGTACCCGGGGTGCGCGGTCACCGCCCGCACCGGGGACCCCGACCGCTCCAGCCGGCGCTGCAGCTCGCTGGTGAACAGCAGATTGGCCAGCTTGGACTGACCGTAGGCCGGCCAGGCGGAGTACGGCCGGGCCTTCCAGTTCAGGTCCTTGAGGTTGATGCGGCCGATCCAGTGCATCATCGACGACACCGTGACCACGCGGTCGGTGATCTTGGGCAGCAGCAGGTTGGTCAGCGCGAAGTGGCCGAGGTGGTTGGTGCCGATCTGGCTCTCGAAGCCGTCCTTGGTCTGCGCGTAAGGCACCGCCATGATGCCCGCGTTGTTCACCAGGATGTCCACCGCGTCGACACCGGCGGCGAACTCCCGCACCGACGCCAGATCCTGCAGGTCGAGCTTGCGGACGGTGACGTCGCCGGTCATGCCGGCAGCCGCCTCGTCGCCCTTGGCGGTGTTGCGGACGGCGAGCACCACCGACGCCCCTGCGCGCGCGAGTTCGCGCGCGGTGATCAGTCCCAGACCGCTGTTGGCGCCGGTCACGATGACCGTGCGGCCGGTGTAGGAGGGCAAATCGGCGGCGGTCCAACCAGTCATGGCACCACCCTATAGACGTCGCCTCGCCGCGGCGTCCTCACTTGGGCGGTGGCTTGGGGGCGACGGTGAACCCGGAGATGATCGTCTCGATGTCCTTGCCGTTCGCCTGGGCTTCGTCGGCGAAGCTGGTGACGGTGAGCTGAACCAGGTAGCGCTGATTGGCCGGCGGCGATCCGGTGGCGATCACGACGCGGTTGTAGCTCTGCATCCGCTGGCCGTTGAGGTCGTAGCTGCCCTCGATCATCGAGGACGGGAATCCGCGCCAATTCTTGTCGGAAGCGTTGAGCCGCTTGAAGTTCTCCGACAGCTCCGCATCGCCCGTGCCGTGCTTGACCGCCTCGGCGGCGTCGAACTCACCCTCGAGTTCGAACACCAGCAGCATCGCGATCGGATAGGTGTCGCCCTTGACGATGGTGCGGGTGCCGGGCGCGAAGTTGGGATTCGTGTACGGCTTCCAGCCCGGCGGCGTCGGCACGGTGACCGTGAGATCCGGCAGCCGGTCGGGGGCCACCGGTTTGCCGTCGACGCCGACGCTCTCCAGGTACTGCGACAGCGGCACCGGCGCCTCGGTGCTCGTCGGGGCCGCCGACGTGGTACTGCTCGTCGTCGACCAGACCGCTTCGTAGTCAGGCGTTTCCGCGCCGCATCCGACGGCGGAGGCAACCGTGATCAGCGCGAGCGTTGCCGCCACGCAGCGGCGGACGGTCACAGAATCTCGCGCACCGAGTCGATCGGCCGGGCCAGCCGGGTGCCCTTCGCGGTGACGACGAAGGGCCGCTCGATGAGGATCGGGTGCTCGGCGAGGGCGTCCAGCAGTTCGTCGTCACTCGCGTCGGCCAGATTGAGCTCGCCGTAGAGGGATTCGCGCTTGCGCACCGCGGCGCGCACCTCGATGCCGGCGTCGCGGATCATTGCGGACAGCTCGTCACGCGACGGCGGCGTCTTCAGGTACTGCACCACGGTCGGCTCGATGCCGTTGTCGCGCAGCAGTTCCAGCGTCTTGCGCGACGTGCTGCACCGGGGGTTGTGGTAGACGGTGGCGGTCTGCGCCATCTACGCCGACCCGTCGAAAAGGCTGGTCACCGAACCGTTGTCGAACACGGCGCGGATGGTGTTGGCCAGCAGCGGTGCGATCGACAGCACGGTGAGCTGCGGGAACTGCTTCTCCTCGCCGATCGGCAGGGTGTTGGTGACGATGACCTCGCGGGCCCCGGAGTCGGCCAGCCGTTCGCGGGCGGGGTCGGACAGCACGCCGTGCGTCGCCGCGATGATCACGTCGCCCGCACCGTCCTGCTTGAGCAGTTTGACCGCACCCGCGATGGTGCCGCCGGTGTCGATCATGTCGTCGGTCAGCACGCAGGTCTTGCCGCGCACGTCGCCGACGACGCGGTTGGACACCACCTGGTTGGGCACCAGCGGATCCCGGGTCTTGTGAATGAAGGCGAGGGGAACGCCACCCAATGCGTCGGCCCACTTCTCCGCGACGCGGACACGGCCGGAGTCGGGTGAGACCACCACCATGTCGTGGTCGGCGTAGTTGTCGGCGATGTACCCGGTCAGCAGCTTCTGTGCGCGCATGTGGTCGACCGGCCCGTCGAAGAAGCCCTGGATCTGGTCGGTGTGCAGGTCGACGGTCAGGATGCGGTTCGCGCCGGCGGTCTTCAGCAGATCGGCCACCAACCGGGCCGAGATCGGTTCGCGTCCGCGGTGCTTCTTGTCCTGCCGGGCGTACGGGTAGAACGGCAGGATCGCGGTGATCCGCTTGGCGCTGCCCCGCTTGAGCGCGTCGATCATCAGCAGCTGTTCCATCAGCCATGTGTTGAGCGGCGCCGGGTGGGACTGCAGGACGAACGCGTCGCAGCCGCGAACGGACTCGTCGAAGCGGACGAAGATCTCACCGTTGGCGAAGTCCCGGGCGGTCTGCGCGGTGACCGGGGTGTCGAGCTCCTTGGCCACCTGCTCGGCGAGTTCGGGGTGCGCGCGGCCCGAGAAGAGCATCAGGTTCTTGCGGTTGTCGGTCCACTCGGTGCCCACTGTGCGCCTCTGCCGGTCGGGGGTCGATGTCGGCCCAATCGTACGTAGCGGTCCTGCAGGTGCGCTGCCGGGTTGCCGGATCGCCAACAGATTGGGTCCAGATCACGACCGTTGGTCGTCGTCCCGGTGCTCGGGATCCTCCGCGGCCGCTGCTGCCGCCGCGGCTTCGGCGGCGGCCGAGCCCGGCCGTTTGCGGATCACCCAGCCCTCGATGTTGCGCTGCGGCCCTGCCGACACCGCGAGCGCACCCGGCGGCACGTCCTCGCGGATCACGGTGCCCGCCCCGGTGTAGGCGCCGTCGCCGATGGTGACGGGCGCGACGAACATGGTGTCCGAGCCGGTCCGCACGTGCGAGCCGATGGTGGTTCGGCTCTTGTTCTCGCCGTCGTAGTTGACGAACACGCTGGACGCGCCGATGTTCGTGTTCTCGCCGATGTCGGCGTCGCCGACGTAGGTCAGGTGCGGCACCTTGGTGCCCGCGCCGAGGGTGGCGTTCTTGGTCTCGACGAACGCGCCGAGCTTGCCCGCGGCGCCGAGCACGGTGCCCGGCCGCAGATAGCTGAAGGGGCCGACGGTCGCGCCCGACCCGATGGCCGACTGCGAGCCGTGGGTGCGCACCACCGACGCCGCGTCACCGACGGTGACGTCGGCCAGTGTGGTGTCCGGGCCGATCTGGCAGCGGCCGCCCACGCTGGTGACGCCGAGCAGCTGGGTGCCCGGTTGGATCACGGTGTCCCGGCCGATGGTCACGTCGACGTCGATCCACGTGGTCGCGGGGTCGACGACGGTGACGCCGGCCCGCTGGTGGCCGGCCACGATGCGGCGGTTCAGCTCGGCGCCGAGCGCTGCCAGCTGCACGCGGTCGTTGATGCCTGCGACCAGTGCGCTGTCGTCGACGTGGCGGGCCCGCACCACCAGGCCGTCCTGCCGCAGGATCGAGACGACGTCGGTGAGGTAGAGCTCGTGCTGGGCGTTGTCGGAACCCAGCCGGCGCAGCGCCGAGCGCAGGGCGCCGATGTCGAATGCGTACACACCGGCGTTGACCTCGCGGATCGCCAGCTGGGACGGGCTGGCGTCGGCCTGCTCGACGATGCGGGTGACCTCGTGGTCCTGGGTGCGCAGCACCCGGCCGTAGCCGGTGGGGTCGGGCAGCGTGGTGGTCAGCACCGTGGCTGCCGCGGCCTCAGAAGTGTGGGCGGCCAACAGGTCGGCGAGCGTCTCGGCGTCCAGCAGCGGCACGTCTCCCGAGGTGATCACGACGACGCCGGCGAACTCGTCGGGCAGTGCCGACAGCCCGCACTCGGCGGCGTGGCCGGTGCCGAGCTGCTGGTCCTGCACCGCGATGTCGACGGGACGGCCGACGTCCTCGGCGAGTGCGGCGACCGCCGGCGCGATGCGGTCGCGGTCATGGCCGAGCACGACGACGAGGTGCTGCGGCGCGACCTTGGCGATGGTGTGCAGGACGTGGGAGAGCATGCTGCGCCCGCCGAGCGTGTGCAGCACCTTGGGGGTGTCGGACCGCATCCGGGTGCCCGCGCCCGCTGCCAGCACCAGCACCGCGGCTTCGCCGTGCACCGTCATCGCCGTCCCCTCTTCTCGCAAAAGCGGACGTCTGTCCGTCCACACGCCGCTCAACGCGCCGTTCTGCGCACGTCCGCCGCTGAGAATTGCTCCGTCGCCAGGACTCGAACCTGAACTATCTGAACCAAAATCAGAGGTGCTGCCGATTACACCACGACGGAAAGATCACCTGGAGACTCTAGTCGAAGCAGGCCAGGAGCTACCCTGAGCACGTGGCAGCACCCGACAAGGAAGTGCGTGCACCCCGCGCCCGGATGACCGGCAGTGAGCGGCGCCAGCAACTCATCGAGATCGCGAAGTCGCTGTTCGCTGCGCGTGGCTACGAGGGCACCTCGATCGAGGAGATCGCACAGCGGGCGAACGTCTCCAAGCCGGTGGTCTACGAGCACTTCGGCGGTAAGGAAGGCCTGTACGCGGTCGTCGTCGACCGTGAGATGTCGGCGCTGCTGGACGGCATCACCTCCTCGCTGACCAACAACCGCTCGCGGGTCCGCGTCGAACGGGTGGCGCTGGCGCTGCTGACCTACGTCGAGGAACGCACCGACGGGTTCCGCATCCTGATCCGGGATTCGCCGGCGGCCATCACGTCGGGCACCTACTCGACGCTGCTCAACGACGCGGTCAACCAGGTGAGCTCGATCCTGGCCGGTGACTTCTCCCGCCGCGGCCTCGACCCGGAGCTGGCGCCGCTCTACGCGCAGGCACTCGTCGGCTCGGTGTCGATGACCGCCCAGTGGTGGCTCGATACGCGGGAACCGAAGAAGGAAGTGGTGGCCGCGCACCTGGTGAACCTGATGTGGAACGGCCTGACCCACCTCGAGGCCGACCCCAGGCTGCAGGACGACGAGGGCTAGCACCTTCGGCGAGTTGACACGCGTCAACAGGCGACGGGCGCAGGAGGAACGCGCCCGAGAGACGTTGCCTAGGATGGACGCATCATGACCTCATCGGGGCCCACCCATGTCGAAACCCCGATCTCGGGGCTCATCTCGTTGGCGTTGCGCGATCCGGCGCTCGCCGACCTCACCCGTCGTGCCGCCGAACGGCCCGAGCGGCTCGCCGTGGTCGGACCGGCCAGTGCCCGGGTGCTGGTGGCGGCGGCGCTGGCACAGGCAGGACCGCTGCTGGTGGTCTCGGCGACGGGCCGCGAGGCCGACGATCTGACCGCTGAATTGCGCGGCTACCTCGGTGACGCCGTGGCACTGTTCCCGTCGTGGGAGACCCTGCCCCACGAACGGCTGTCACCGGGGGTGGACACCGTCGGCGCGCGGCTGATGCTGCTGCGCAGGCTGACCCATCCGGACGACGCCCGGCTCGGCCCGCCGCTGCGCATCGTGGTGACGACGACGCGTTCCCTGGTGCAGCCGATGGCGCCGGGCCTCGCCGAGGTGGAGCCGGTGACGTTGACCGCCGGCGCCGAGATCGACTTCGACGGCGTGGTGGCCCGGCTCGTCGACCTGGCATACAGCCGGGTGGACATGGTCGCCCGCCGGGGCGAGTTCGCCGTGCGCGGCGGCATCCTCGACGTCTTCCCGCCCACCGCCGAACATCCGGTGCGTGTCGAGTTCTGGGGCGACGAGGTCTCGGAGATGCGGATGTTCGCCGTCGCCGATCAGCGGTCCATCCCCGACATCGACGTCGACGCGGTGATCGCCGTGCCGTGCCGCGAACTGCTGATGACCGCCGACGTCCGCGATCGCGCGGCCAAGCTGGCCGCGGACCACCCCCGGCTGGAGAACGCGGTACCCGGCGGCGTGCCGGACATGCTGGCCAAACTGGCCGAGGGCATCCCGGTGGACGGCATGGAGGCACTGCTGCCGGTGCTGCGCCCTGGCGAACTGTCGACGCTGGCCGACCACCTGCCCGTGGGGACGCCGGTGCTGGTGTGCGATCCGGAGAAGGTGCGCACCCGTGCCGCAGACCTGATCAAGACCGGCCGGGAGTTCCTGGAGGCGTCGTGGTCCACGGCGGCCGTGGGCGGCGACGCGCCGATCGACCTGGAGGAACTCGGTGCGTCGGGCTTCCTGAACCTCGAGGACGTCGCCGCAGGTGCCCGCGCGGGCGGTCACCCCTGGTGGACGCTGAGCCAGCTGTCCGACGAGTCGGCGGTCGCGCTGGACATCCGGTCTGCGCCCTCGGCGCGTCAGCACTCGTCGGTCGCGGAGATCTTCGCGATGCTGCGCGCCCACGTCACCACCGGTGGTCACGCCGCCATCGTCACGCCCGGCACCGGCACCGCGCACCGGGTCTGCGAGCAGCTCGCCGACGCCGAGACACCCGCGGCGATGCTCGATCCCGGCGCCGAGCCGAAGGCCGGCGTGGTCGGGGTGCTGCGGGGTCCGCTGCACGACGGTGTCATCCTGCCGGGGTCGCAGCTCGTCATCATCACCGAGAGCGACCTGACGGGTAACCGCGTCACCGCGCCCGAGGGCAAGCGGCTCGCCGCCAAGCGGCGCAACGTCGTCGACCCGCTCGCGCTCACCGCAGGCGACCTGGTGGTGCACGACCAGCACGGCATCGGCCGGTTCGTGGAGATGACCGAACGCGTCGTGGGCGGCGCGCGTCGCGAATACCTGGTGCTCGAATACGCGTCGAGCAAGCGGGGCGGCGGTTCGGACCGGCTCTACGTGCCGATGGACTCGCTCGACCAGTTGTCGCGTTACGTGGGCGGCGAGGCGCCGTCGCTGTCCAAGCTGGGCGGCAGCGACTGGGCGAACACCAAGACCAAGGCCCGTCGCGCGGTGCGCGAGATCGCCGGTGAACTGGTGTCGCTCTACGCCAAGCGGCAGGCCGCTCCCGGCTACGCGTTCGGCCCGGACACCCCGTGGCAGGCCGAGATGGAGGACGCGTTCGGCTTCACCGAGACGATCGACCAGTTGACCGCGATCACCGAGGTCAAGTCCGACATGCAGAAGCCGGTCCCGATGGACCGGGTGATCTGCGGCGACGTCGGCTACGGCAAGACCGAGATCGCGGTGCGCGCCGCGTTCAAGGCTGTGCAGGACGGCAAGCAGGTCGCCGTGCTGGTGCCGACGACGCTGCTCGCCGACCAGCACATGCAGACCTTCGCCGCACGCATGGCCGGGTTCCCGGTCACGGTGAAAGGACTGTCCCGGTTCACCTCGCCCGCGGAATCCAAAGCGGTGCTCGAGGGGATGAAGGCCGGGTCGGTCGACATCGTGATCGGCACCCACCGGTTGCTGCAGACCGGCGTGACGTGGAAGGACCTCGGCCTGGTCATCGTCGACGAGGAGCAGCGCTTCGGGGTCGAGCACAAGGAGCACATCAAGTCGATGCGCACCCACGTCGACGTGCTGACGATGAGCGCCACCCCGATCCCGCGCACGCTGGAGATGAGCCTGGCGGGGATCCGCGAGATGTCGACGATCCTGACACCGCCCGAGGAGCGCTACCCGGTGCTGACCTACGTCGGTCCGCACGACGACAAGCAGGTGGCTGCGGCGCTGCGGCGTGAACTGCTGCGCGACGGACAGGTGTTCTACATCCACAACCGGGTTCGCTCGATCGACCAGGCCGCCGCGCGGGTTCAGGCGCTGGTGCCCGAGGCGCGGGTGGTGGTCGCGCACGGTCAGATGCCCGAGGAGCTGCTCGAGCGCACGGTCGAGGGCTTCTGGAACCGCGAGTACGACATCCTGGTGTGCACCACGATCGTGGAGACCGGGCTGGACATCTCCAACGCCAACACCCTGATCGTCGAGCGGGCCGACACGTTCGGCCTGTCGCAGCTGCATCAGCTGCGGGGCCGGGTGGGTCGTAGCCGGGAACGCGGCTACGCCTACTTCCTGTATCCGCCCGAGATGCCGCTGACCGAGACGGCCTACGACCGGCTGGCCACCATCGCCCAGAACAACGAACTCGGCGCGGGCATGGCGGTGGCGATGAAGGACCTCGAGATCCGCGGCGCGGGCAACGTGCTCGGCGCCGAGCAGTCCGGGCACGTGGCGGGGGTCGGTTTCGACCTCTACGTCCGGCTCGTCGGCGAGGCGGTGGAGGCCTACCGAGCCGCCGCCGACGGCAAAACCGTTGCCACAGCGGAAGAGCCGAAGGACGTCCGGATCGACCTGGCGGTCGATGCGCACCTGCCGCCGGACTACATCGCCAGCGACCGGCTGCGGCTGGAGGGCTACCGCCGGCTCGCTGCGGCGCACGACGACGCCGGGGTGGACGCGGTGATCGACGAGCTGGTCGACCGGTACGGACCGCTGCCGGAACCGGCGCTGCGGCTGGTCGCGATGGCGCGGCTGCGGTTGCTCTGCCGGGAGTACGGCGTCACCGAGGTCAGCGGCGTGTCCGGGGCGACGGTGAAGGTGTCGCCGCTGGAACTCCCCGATTCGGCGCAGTTGCGGCTCAAGCGTTTGTATCCGTCGGCGTCCTACCGGGCGACCACCGGGACGGTGCAGGTCCCGATACCGCGGGCCGGTAGCGGGGTCGGCTCGCCACGGATCCGTGACCTCGAACTGGTGGCGATGGTCGCGGGCTTGATATTGACGCTTAGCGGGAATGCTGTGACGGATGTTGATATAACCAAATTCGGAGGTGGCCCGGCCATGACGGACAGACGGCAGACGCCATGACAGTCGTGCTCGTCGATCCGCGCCGCCCCTCCCTGGTCCCGGTCGCAGCCATCGAGATGTTGGCCGGTGACGTGCAGTACACCGAGGAGATGCCGATCGCGGTGCCGTGGTCGCTGCCCGCGGCCCGGCCGGCCTACGACGGCGAGGACGCCCCGGTGCTGCTGTCCTCGGATCCCGAGCATCCGGCGGTCAGGACGCGCCTTGCGGCGGGTGACCGATTGATCGCCGCGCCGGAACCGCAGGGGGGCGAACGACTGGTCGACGCCGTCGCCATGATGGACAAGCTGCGCACCGCGGGGCCTTGGGAGAGCGAACAGACCCACGACTCGCTTCGGCGCTATCTGCTCGAGGAGACCTACGAGCTGTTCGACGCGGTGCACAGTGGCAATGCCGACGAGCTCCGCGAAGAACTCGGAGATGTGTTGCTGCAGGTGCTGTTTCACGCCCGGATCGCCGAGGACGCCCCTGAGCACCCGTTCACGATCGACGACGTCGCCGACTCCCTGGTGCGCAAGCTCGGCAACCGGGTGCCCGCAGTGCTGGCCGGCGAGTCGATCTCGCTGGACGAGCAGCTCGCGCAGTGGGAGGAACGCAAGGCCCAGGAGCAGTCGGTCAGGTCGCGCAGGTCGTCGATGGACGATGTGCCGACCGGTCAGCCCGCCCTGGCGTTGACGCAGAAGGTGATCGCCCGGGTCACGCAGGCGGGGCTGCCGGCGGATCTGATCCCCGCCTCACTCACCGCCGTCACGATCTCGGCCGACGTCGACGCCGAGAACCACTTGCGTACAGCGACTCTGGAGTTCATGGAGACCGTGCGGCGGGTGGAGAGGGACATCGCGGCAGGCCGCCGCGGCGAGGACGTGCCTGAGGAACTCGACATCGCGTCGCTCGGCGCGGTGAGCGAGGACGAGTGGCGGGAGTACTGGCCGTCGGACACCGCGCCGGACGTGGACGCCACCATCGATGACGACTTTCTCGACGACATTGCGGAAGACGTTGCGGCCGAGGACATTACGGAAGACGGTGCCGATGACGACGTTGAGGATGACGTCGCCGATGACGACGCAGAGCTGGAGGTCGAGATGAACACCGAACCCGCACCGGACCGGATTCCTGAGCCGTCACCGGTCGAGGTGCCCGAACCCGGTCCCGTCGAGGTGCCCGAGCCGTCGCCGGTCGACGTGCCCGAACCCGCGCCGGCCGATCCGCCTGCCGCCGGCGAGGTGAGCACCGCCGAGCGCTGACTCGCCGAGCGTGAAGTGGTGGCGAGAATCGGCGCCGAATGTCGCCGTGGTTGCACACTCGGCGCGCTTGTGGCTCAGGCGAAGAGGGTCGAGCCCCAGTAGGCCGACTCGTCACCTTCGCGCAGCCCGGGCGGGCAGGCGAAGATCGCCGTCCCGGTGTGGGTGATGTACTCGTTCATCGCATCCTTGCGCGACATCTCCGCCTGCATCGGGATGAACTGGGTGATGGGATCGCGGACGAACGCGATGAAGAACAGCCCGGCGTCGAGGTGGCCGAAGCCGTCGGTGCCATCGGTGAAGTTGTAACCGCGGCGCATGATCTCGATGCCGCCAAGGTTCTCCGGTGACACCAGGCGCACGTGTGCGTCGACGTCGATCAGCGGGGCGTCCTTGTCGTCGCGCAGGTCGAGATTGAGTTCCTCGAACTCGTCGGTGAGCCCGTTGGGGGCGCCGCTGCCCTTCTGCCTGCCGATCACCCGCTCCTGCTCGAGCAGCGTGGTGCGGTCCCAGTTCTCGATGCGCATCCGGATCCGGCGGGTCACCAGATACGACCCGCCGGTGAGCCAGTCCGGGCCGTCGCCGTCGGCGACCCACACGAACTGGTTGATCTTGTCGGTCTCCTCGGCCTTGAGGTTGGCCGTCCCGTCCTTGAAGCCGAACAGATTTCGCGGCGTGGCCTGTTCCTGGGTGGTCGAGCTGGTGCGTCCGAAACCGAGCTGCGCGTAACGCACCGCCACCGTGCCGAAGCCGACGCGCGCGAGGTTGCGGACAGCGTGGAAGGCGACCTGCGGATCGTTGGCGCACGCCTGGATGCAGATGTCCCCGTAGCTCTTGTTCGGGTCCATAGTCTCGTTCGGGAACTTCGGCAGCTTCGCGAGTTCCTTCGGCAGCTTGTCGGCGATGCCGAACCGGTCCTTGCCGTCCTTGCGAAAGAACGAGGGGCCGAAGCCGATGGTGAGCGTCAGCTGCGATGCGGGCAGGCCGAGCGCCTCGCCGGTGTCCGGCGGCGGCGCATAGGGATTGTGGTCGACCGCACCGCCTGCGACCGTCTCCTCGCCGCGGGCCATCCGCTCGGCCATCTCGGTCCACTGCTTGAGCAGCCCGATGACGTCCTCGCGGCGGTCGGTGGTGACGTCGAAGACGACGAAGTTCATCCGGTCCTGCTGGGCGGTGACGATGCCCGCCTGATGTTCGCCCCGGAACTCGACGGGACTCTGCAGCCCCGCGGTGGACGTGCTGGCCGCTGAGGCACGGCCGGCCAGCGCACCCGCGCTGGCCGCGCCGACGACCGCGGCACCCACGCCCGCCGCGCCGAACAGCTTGCGCCGGGAGAGCCCGGCGTTCTGCTGCCCGGCCTGCGGCGCGGGCGGTTCGGTGTTACTTCTGGGCGACGACACCTTGGACCTGGCTGACTTCCTTGCTCAGCGCGTCGATGGCGCGCGACAACTCCTGACGCTGCGGCTCGGTGACCTTGTCGTAGGAGACGAAGCCGTCGCCTTCACGATACTTCTCCAGCAGCGCCTCGACGTCCTCGAAGCGCTGGTCGACGCGTTTGCCCAGTTCGGCGTCCTTCTCGTCGAGGATCGGCCGCACCGAGGACACCGCGGTCTGCGAACCCTGCAGGTTGGCGTTGAAGTCCCACAGGTCGGTGTGGCTGAAGATGTCCTCTTCGCCGCTGATCTTGCTGATCGCGATCTCGTCGAGCAGGCCCTGCGCGCCACCGGCGATCTGGGTCGAATCGATCGAGTAGTCGGGCGCCTTGACGCCGTCGTTGAGTTCCTTGACGTCGGCGATCAGCTGATCACCGAGCTTGTCGGTCTCGGGGGTGAGGCCGGTGACCCACAGCGCCTTCTCGATGGCGTGGAAGCCGGTCCACTTCTGGCCCTCCTCGAGATCGGCCTCGCGCAGGTCGATGCGCGGGTCGAGGTCGTTGGGGAACGACTCGGCGACGGGCTCGATGCGTTCGAAGTAGACACGCGAGGTGGGGAACTGCGCCTTGGCCGACGCGACGTCGCGGGCCTTGACCGCGGCGACGAACGCCTCGACCGCGGGCACCAGTGCCTCGGTCTGGCTGTTGACGTACCGCTTGTAGCTGTCGGCGGCCTCTTTGAACTTGCCCTCGGTGTCGATCTGGACCGCGTCGCCGGTGACCATGAAGTCGCTGCGGATGCCGTCACCGACCATCCCGGGGCGGCACGACGTCTGGTAGGTGCCGGGCTCGGTCAGCTGGACGATCAGCTTGCGCTGCAACCCGGGGGAGATGTTCTCCACCTCGCCCATCACCCGGTCGCCCTCGCCGTAGACGTAGAACTCGGTGACCTTGTTGCCGCTGTTGGTGACGACGAAGGTGCTGGGCCCGGTCGAGGCCTCGGTGCCCGACAGCTTGCACTCGCTGTCGGAGGCCTCGACGGTGATGTCGCCGGCGGCTCCGCCCCCGGCGTTGTCGGTGCCCTCGTCCTTGGCCTGGCAGCTGGTCAGCGAGACGCCGGCCAGCAGGGCGGCGACGGCGGCCATGCCGGCCTTCGCTCCGGGGAGATTGTTCACGTGGTGGACCTTTCGGACGAGGTGTCGGACGGTAGAGAACTCTGGGGTTCGGCGGGGGTGGCGGCGGGCTTGGTGCTGGTGACCGGCCACAGGAACGCGGTCAGCACCACCACCAGATAGGCCAGCCACAGCAGCAGCTGCAGCCAGGTGGGTGACGGCGTGATGTTGAAGACGCCCTGGATCACCTCGCCGTACCAGGCCGACCAGTTGAACGATGCGCTGACGTCGAACGCGCGCGAGCCGAGGCCGGGCAGCCAGCCGACGGTCTGCAGCGCGCCGATGCCGTAGGCCAGGATCCCGGCCGCGACGACGATCAGGAACACGCCCGTGTACTTGAAGAACTTGGCGAGGTTGATCCGGACGGCGCCGGCGTACATGCCGTAGGCGATGGCCGCCGCGATCAGTACCCCGATGATCAACCCGAGGAGTGGCCAGGCGGTTTCGGCCTCGGCGAGGCCGACCATGAACAAGGCGGTCTCGACGCCCTCACGCCCGACGGCCAGGAACGCCAGCGCCGTCACCGCGAATGCGCCGGCCTCCAGCGCCCGCGTCATCTCGGTGCGCAGTTCGCCGGACAGCCCGGCGGCGGCCTTCTTCATCCACAGCACCATGGTGGTGACGATCGCGACCGCCACCAACGACGCGACACCGGCGATCGCCTCGGCCCCGAGGCCGGTGATGGTGTACGCGGAGAATTGGATGGCGAGGAACACGACGACAGTCATCGCGATTGCTGCGCCCACGCCCAGCCACACCCATTTCAGGGCGTCGCGGCGGTCGGACTTGACCAGGAACGCGACCAGGATGGAGACCACGATCGCCGCTTCGAGACCCTCGCGGAGACCGATCAGACCACTGCCGAACAGCTGCGATGTCACATTGGGGGCGGCGGCGTGGATGCTGGCCGGGAATCCCGCAGACGCAGTCATCGACGCAACCTCGCTCCAGGAAATTCGGTAAGCCAGCTATGCCTATCCATAGCAAGGCGTGGCTCACCTTAGCAGGGCATTCTGGCTACGTGGACGGGTCTGCGAGACGTGATGTTGCAGACCGGCGTTGCGAACCACGGCGCTGCGCGTGCAACTATGGGGACAGCAGAGCAGGTTGAGGAGTCCGGTGTCGCCAGTTCGTTGGCTGCGGGCTGTCGCGGTGATCGGCGCGACGGCCCTGCTGATGGCTTCCAGTTGTTCATGGCAGCTGGGCGCGCCGATCCCCGAGGGAATCCCGCCACCGGCGGGGGACCCGGTGCCTGCCATCGACACCTACGCCTCGGGCCGTCCCGCCGACCAGTTGCACGACTGGGCCGCCGAGCGTGCCGATGCGCTCGAGATCCCGGTGACGGCGCTGGAGGCCTACGCCTACGCCGCCCGGGTCGCCGAGGTCGAGAACCCCGACTGCCACCTGTCCTGGACGACGCTGGCCGGCATCGGGATGGTGGAGAGCCACCACGGCGGCTACCGGGGCTCGATGGTGTCCACGGACGGGGCGGTGACACCGCCGATCCGGGGAATGCAGCTCGACGGTTCCAGCGGCAACATGAAGATCGACGACACCGACGGCGGCGAACTCGACGGCGACACCGAGCTGGACCGGGCCATGGGCCCGATGCAGTTCATCCCGGAGACCTGGCGGCTCTACGGCGTGGACGCCAACAACGACGGCCAGGTCAGCCCCGACAACATCGACGATGCCGTGCTCTCGGCGGCCGGCTACCTGTGTTACCGCGGCAAGGACCTGTCCACCCCCCGCGGCTGGATGAACGCACTGCGCGCCTACAACTTCTCCGACCAGTACGCGCGGACGGTGCGCGACTGGGCCACCGCCTACGCCCAGGGCCGCTCGCTGTAGGCGCGTCCTCGTTCCGCCGTCGCGATCTCCAGCCTCTAGGCTGAGTGCGCAACGAGCCAGTCGCCGCAGACCAAGGAGACGCCAGTGCCCATCATCGAGCAGGTCGGAGCCCGCGAGATCCTCGACTCCCGCGGCAACCCGACGGTCGAGGTCGAGATCGTGCTGGACGACGGCAGCTTCGCCAGGGCCGCGGTGCCCTCGGGCGCGTCGACCGGCGAACACGAGGCCGTGGAATTGCGCGACGGGGGTTCCCGCTACGGCGGCAAGGGCGTGCAGAAGGCGGTGGAGGCCGTCCTCGACGAGATCGGCCCGACCGTCATCACCATGAGCGCCGACGACCAGCGGCTGATCGACCAGGCGCTGCTGGACCTCGACGGCACGCCGGACAAGTCCCGGCTGGGCGCCAACGCCATCCTCGGCGTCTCGCTGGCGGTGGCGAAGGCCGCCTCGACGGCCGCCGAGCTGCCGCTGTTCCGCTACATCGGCGGTCCGAACGCCCACATCCTTCCGGTGCCGATGATGAACATCGTCAACGGCGGCGCGCACGCCGACACGGGTGTCGACGTGCAGGAGTTCATGGTGGCCCCGATCGGGGCGGCGTCGTTCAAGGAGTCGCTGCGGTGGGGCGCCGAGGTGTACCACTCGCTGAAGTCGGTGCTCAAGAAGCAGGGCCTGGCCACCGGCCTCGGTGACGAGGGCGGATTCGCGCCCGACGTCCCCGGCACCAAGGCGGCACTCGACCTGATCTCGTCGGCGATCGAGGGGGCCGGCTTCAAGCTCGGCTCCGAGATCGCGCTGGCGCTCGACGTGGCGGCCACCGAGTTCTACACCGCCGGGACGGGTTACGCGTTCGAGAAGGAGACCCGCACCGCCGAGCAGATGGCGCAGTTCTACGGCGAGCTGCTCGACTCCTACCCGCTGGTGTCGATCGAGGACCCGCTGTCGGAGGACGACTGGGACGGCTGGGTGGCGCTGACCACCGAGATCGGCGACCGCGTGCAGATCGTCGGCGACGACCTGTTCGTCACCAATCCCGAGCGGCTCGAAGAGGGCATCGACCGCGGCGCGGCTAACGCACTCCTGGTCAAGGTCAACCAGATCGGCACCCTCACCGAGACCCTCGATGCGGTCGCGCTGGCCCACAACAGCGGTTACCGCACGATGATGAGTCACCGCAGCGGTGAGACCGAGGACACCACCATCGCCGACCTCGCGGTCGCCGTGGGCAGCGGGCAGATCAAGACCGGTGCGCCGGCCCGCAGCGAGCGCGTCGCCAAGTACAACCAGTTGCTGCGCATCGAGGAGATCCTCGGCGACGCAGCGCGCTACGCAGGCGATCTGGCGTTCCCGCGGTTCGGCGTCGGCGAGGGTCAGGCCTGACACAGACGTGCCCGACGCGAAACGGCCCGACCCGAGGCGGCGGTCACCGGCTTCCCGGCCAGGGAAGCCGGCGAAGCCCGGCGAGTCGAAGCGGGACCGTCCGCGCGGTGCGTCGCCGGTGCGCCGCGAGCCCCGGGCCATCGAGGCGAAGCCGTCCGCCCCCGAGACCACACCCGAGGTCACCGACGCCATCCGCGAGTCGATCGCGGCATCGGCCGAGCAGCAGTCGGAGCAGCGGTTCGGGTCGGCGGCGCGGCGGGCCGCGATCCTGGCCGCGGTGGTGTGCGTCCTGACGTTGACGATCGCCGGTCCGGTGCGGACCTATTTCGGGCAGCGCACCGAGATGCAGCAGCTGCGGGCCAGCGAAGCGGTGCTGCGTGAGCAGATCGCCGAACTCGAGCAGCAGAAGGTCAAACTGGCCGACCCGGTGTTCGTCGCCGCCCAGGCCCGGGAGCGCCTCGGCTTCGTGATGCCGGGGGAGATCCCGTACCAGGTGCAGCTGCCGCCGTCCGCGGTGGTTCCGGGTGCGCCCGACGCCCGCGTGGACACCGTCCCGCCGGGCACGCCGTGGTACTCGGCGCTGTGGAGCACCATCGCCGATGCGCCGCACGGCCTTCCGCCGAGCGCGACGCCACTTCCGCCGCCCCCGCCGGGTCCGCCGCCCGGCCCGCCCGC
>NZ_JACKSJ010000071.1 GCF_025821665.1 [Mycobacterium] manitobense | reverse complement strand
TGAAGGGAACGCCATCGCCGAGAAGATCGGAGTAGATCTCGCGCACGACCTGTTCCGCACGGCCGGAACCGGGCCTTCCGATACCCAGGACAAGGCGGTCGGGATGCAACGTGTCCTGAACTGCGAAGCCTTCCCGCAGAAATTCCGGATTCCACGCCAACTCCACTGCCTCGCCCGCGGGTGCCAGGGCCCGCACCCGTGCAGCGAGCCGCTCCGCGGTTCCCACCGGAACCGTCGACTTTCCGATGATCACGGCGGGTTTGTCCAAAAGCACTGCCAAAGAAGCCATTACGGCATCAACGAAGCACAGATCGGCTCCGTAGTCACCCTTCTTCTGTGGCGTCGCGACAGCGACGAAGAAGACATCGGCAAAGTCGACCGCCTCTTGGTACGAGGAT
>NZ_JACKSJ010000070.1 GCF_025821665.1 [Mycobacterium] manitobense | reverse complement strand
CGCCGCCCGCGGCGCTGCCGCCGAACGACCCCGCCGTGGTGGCCGCTCCTCCCGGTGCCATCCCGCCCGGTGACCTCGCCCCGCCTGCGGGAGGCGGCCAGGGCGCCGTCGCGGTGCAGGCGGCACTGAGCCGGATCGGCTCGCCCTACTCGTGGGGCGGTTCCGGCCCGAGCGCGTTCGACTGCTCAGGCCTGGTCATGTGGTCGTTCCAGCAGGCCGGCCTCTCGCTGCCGCACTCCAGCCAGGCGCTGGCCCGCGGCGGTCAGGCGGTGTCGATGGACCAGATGCAGCCCGGCGATCTGGTGACGTACTACTCGGACGCCTCGCACGTCGGCATCTACATCGGGGGCGGACAGATGGTGCACGCCTCCACCTACGGCACACCGGTGCGCGTCGCCCCGGTGGACAACGCACCGATCTACAACGTCCGCCGGTACTGAGGCCGGGCGTCATCCCCGGCGCGGTCGGGCCGTCCTTGTCTGCCAAACGCCTGCTGCTCGCGGTGCTGCTGGCCGAACTGACGTGCGCGCTGCTGCTCGTCGACCGGTCCGCAGCGCCGACCGTCCCGCACACCGCCGCCCCTGACGCGCAGACCTCCACACTGGCCCCGACGACACGTGCGTTGCCCGGCGGGCGTACCGCAACGCTGATCGCCGTCGGCGGACCGGACAGCGCCGCCCTCACCCGCCGCATCGCCGATGAGTTGGGGCCCGCCGCCGACGCGGTGACCGCGTTCTGGGGCCCGGACTGGCGACGCGACATCGTGGTGGCGGTGGCGGGCTCCGACGTGCAGTTCGCCGCACTGGCCGCGCCGACTCCGGGTGCGCCGACCACCGACATCGCCGCCGTCACCACCACCGACCGGATTCTGTTCGCGCCCGGTGCCGCCGCGATGACCGCGCCGGCGCTGCGAATCGTGCTGCGCCACGAGCTGTTCCACTACGCCGCACGGGCCGACACCGCGGCCGACGCGCCGCGCTGGCTGACGGAGGGGGTGGCCGACTACGTCGCGCGCCCCGCTCCCGCCGCGCCGCCCGAGGCCGACGTGCCCGCCCGGCTGCCCACCGACACCGATCTGGACACGGCCGGGCCGGTGCGCTCGCTCGCGTATGACCGGGCGTGGCTGTTCAGCCGCTACGTCGCCGACCGGCACGGAATCGCGGCGCTGCGCGCGCTGTACCTGCGCGCCTGCGGCCCGGGACACCCGGACGTCGCGACGGCGGTCCGCGACACCCTCGGACAGAGCCTGCCCGAGGTGGAGGCCGGCTGGCGGGCGTGGCAGGCGCAGTGACCCGGGTCCTGCTCGTCACCAACGACTTCCCGCCCCGCCGCGGCGGCATCCAGGCCTACCTCGAGGAGCTGGTGGCACAACTGGTGGCGGCCGGTTCGCACACGCTGACCGTGTACGCGCCGACGTGGTCGGGATCGCAGGACTACGACCGCGCGGCCGGATACGAGGTGGTCCGGCATCCCACCACGCTGATGCTGCCCGAGCCGTCGGTGGCGACCAGGATGCGCGCGCTGATCCGGCGCCTCGACATCGAGACCGTGTGGTTCGGCGCCGCGGCGCCGCTGGCACTGCTGGCGCCGCTGGCGCGGCGGGCCGGCGCAGGCCGTGTGCTGGCCAGCACGCACGGTCACGAGGTGGGCTGGTCGATGCTGCCGGTGGCCCGAACGGCGTTGCGCCGCATCGGCGACGGCACCGACGTGGTGACCTACGTCAGCCAGTACACCAGGGGGCGGTTCGCATCGGCGTTCGGTCCCGCCGCCGCACTGGAGCACCTCCCGCCGGGCGTCGACACCGACCGGTTCACACCCGACTCGGCCGCGCGCGCGGAACTGCGTGCCCGCTACGGCCTGGCCGACCGGCCCGTGGTGGTCTGTCTGTCGCGGCTGGTGCCGCGCAAGGGCCAGGACATGCTGATCCGGGCACTGCCCGAGGTGCGGCGGCGCGTCCCGGGGGCGGCGCTGGTGATCGTCGGCGGCGGCCCGCACCGGGACGCCCTCGAGCAGCTGGCCGTCCGGCACGGTGTCACCGACCACGTCGTGTTCACCGGCGGTGTGCCCGCCGCCGAACTCCCGGCCCACCACGCGATGGCCGACGTCTTCGCGATGCCGTGCCGCACCCGCGGCGCGGGCCTCGACGTGGAGGGGCTGGGGATCGTCTACCTGGAGGCCTCGGCGACCGGCGTCCCGGTGGTGGCCGGGCGGTCCGGCGGCGCCCCGGAGACGGTGCGCGACGGCCAGACCGGGACGGTCGTCGACGGCCGCGACATCGACGAGATCGCCTCGGCGGTCAGCGACCTGCTGGCCGACCCCGTCCGGGCCGCCGCGATGGGAGCGGCGGGCCGGAGCTGGGTCGTCGACCAGTGGCAGTGGCGCACCCAGGGCCGCCGGCTGGCCGGACTGCTCTAACCGGACCCGTAGAGCGCCTCGATGTCGGTGGCGAACTTCTCCGCCACCACCTTGCGCTTGACCTTCAGGGTCGGGGTCAGTTCGCCGGTGTCCTCGGTGAAGTCGACGGACAGGATGCGGAACTTGCGGATCGCCTCGGCCTTCGAGACCGCCTGATTGGCCTCCTTGACCGCCGAATCGATCTCGGCGACCAGGTCCGGGTCGTCGGTGAGGTCGCCGACGGAGGCGCCGCTGTCCTTGCCGTTGCGCCCCTTCCACCCGTCGAAGGCCTCCGGGTCGATGGTGATCAGCGCACCCACGAACGGCTTGGCGTCCCCGACGGCCATCGCCTGACTGATCAGCGGATGTGCACGCAGCTGGTCCTCGAGTACCGCGGGCGCGACGTTCTTGCCGCCCGCGGTGACGATGATCTCCTTCTTGCGTCCGACGATCGTCAGGAAGCCGTCCTCGTCGAACGCGCCGAGGTCACCGGTGTGGAACCAGCCGTCGGAGAAGACCTTGTCGGTCTCCTCCTGGTTGTTCCAGTAGCCGCTGAACACGACGCCGCCCTTGACCAGCAGCTCGTCGTCCTCGCCGAGGCGCATGCTGTTGCCGGGCAACAACTTCCCGACCGACCCGATCTTGATGTCGCCGACCCGGTTGACCGTGATCGCCGCACTGGTCTCGGTGAGGCCGTAGCCCTCGTAGATCGTCAGCCCGACGCCGCGGTAGAAGTGGCCGAGCCGGGCGCCGAGGGGGGCGCCGCCGGAGATCGCGGCGCGGCAGTCCCCGCCGAGCGCAGCGCGCAGCTTGCCGTAGACGAGCCGGTCGAACACCGCGTGCTTGGCCCGCAACACCAGGCCGGGGCCCTTGCCGTCGTGCGCCTTGCTCCACTCGATCGCCGTGTTGGCCGCGATCTCGAAGATGCGGCCCTTGCCGTCGCTGCGGGCGTTCTGCTCGGCGGTGTTGTAGACCTTCTCGAACACCCGCGGCACCGACACCACCAGCGTCGGCTTGAACACGCCGAACAACGGCACCAGGTTCTTGATGTCGCTGGTGAAGCCGAGTGTCACCTTGCTCGTGAACGCGGCGATCGTGATGGCGCGCGCCAGCACGTGGGCCAGCGGCAGGAACACCAGCATGCGTTCGCCCTTGGCGAGCTGATCGGGGAAGCACGCCTTGGCGCCCCGGATCTCGTAGAGCAGGTTGGCGTGGGTCAGCTGGCAGCCCTTGGGCCGGCCGGTGGTCCCGGACGTGTAGATCAGCGTGGCTGGATCGGCTGAGGAGATCGCCGCGAGCCGGTCGGAGAGTTCCTTGGCGTCCACCGTCGCGGCGTCCTGCGCCAGCGCGGGCAGCGCGGGTTCGGCGCCGTCGATGCGCAGCACCGTGTGCAGCTGGGACAGCTCGCCGGCGAACTGGTCGATCTTGTCGGCGTGGGCGTCGGTCTCGGCGAAGACCGCGACCGCGCCGGAATCCGACAGCACGTGACGCACCTGCTCGGCCGAGGAGGTCTCGTAGATCGGCACCGTCACCGCGCCGGCGGCCAGGATGGCCAGGTCGATGATCGTCCACTCGTACCGGGTCGCCGAGAGCAGCGCCACCCGGTCGCCGGGCTTGACACCCCTGGCGATCAGACCCAGGGCGGTGGACCGGATCTGGTCGGCGGCTGCAGCGCAGGTCACGTCGACCCAGGCGCCGTCGACGAGGCGGCTGAAGATGACATGGTCGGGATCGTCGCGCTCGTGGGCGAACACGGCACCGACGACGCTGTCGTGCTCGTCGACGGTGAACTCGGCAGGAACGCTGAACTCGCGCACGGTGCTGGCCTCCCGGCTCTCGGCTTGCTGATGTGCGGCCTCAGCCTAGTCGGCCGACCCGGCCCGGCGGAGGAGCATATGTGAAGCTTGAAGGCGATGAACAGCATCCAGATCGCCGACGAGACCTTCGTGGCGGCAGACCCGGCCGACGTCGGCCGCGCGGTCGCCGATCCGGCGGCCTGGCGGCGGTGGTGGCCGGATCTGCGGCTCACCGTCGTCGAGGACCGCGGCGCACAGGGTCACCGCTGGACCGTGACGGGCGCGCTGGCCGGGACCATGGAGGTATGGCTGGAGCCGGCGCTGGACGGGGTGATCCTGCACTACTTCGTGCATGCCGAACCGTCGGGAGCCGCGGCGTGGCAATTGGCCCGGATGAATCTGGCCAAGCTCAATCATCAACGCCGCGTCGCCGGTAAGAAGATGGCGTTCGAGGTCAAACAGACGCTCGAGGCGTCGCGGCCGGTGGGGCTGCCCCGGCAGACTTCATAGTCCTCTTCCCGGCCGCGCGGTTGGGACGAGGTGGCCGGGGTAGATTTCGTGCCGAGGAGGGTGCAGGTGGCGGACAGAACGGCACAGACGATCTACATCGATGCCGATCCGACGACGGTGATGGACGTGATCGCCGACATCGGCTCGTATCCGGACTGGGTTGCCGAGTACAAGGAAGCCGAGGTTCTCGAAGCCGACGCGAAGGGCAACCCGAAGACCGCACGGCTGGTGCTCGACGCGGCCGTGCTCAAGGACACCATGGTGCTGGCCTACGAGTGGCCGTCCGACCGCACGTCGGTGACCTGGACGCTGGTGTCGAGCTCTCTGCTCAAGGCGCTGCAGGGCGCGTACCGGTTGACACCCAAGGGAAACGGCACGGACGTCACCTACGAACTGTCGGTCGACCTGGTGATCCCGATGATCGGTCTGCTCAAGCGCAAGGCGGAGCGCCGGCTGACCGACACCGCGTTGAAGGACCTCAAGAAACGAGTCGAGGCTGACTGACCTGAGTGACCGGCCACCGGCCACCCCCGCCCGCATCAGTCTCTTCGTCGGCAAGGGGGGAGTGGGCAAGTCGACGCTGGCCACGGCGACCGCGGTGCGCGACGCGCGTGCAGGCCTGCGGGTGCTCGTCGTCTCGACCGACCAGGCCCACTCCACCGGCGATGTGCTCGGCGCTGTGGTGGTGCCCACCGGACGCCGCGAGCCCACCCGGGTGCTCGCCGAACTGGACACCGGCGACGCAGGTGGATTCCTCGACGCGCTGGCGCTCGACACCCTCGCCCTGCTGAGTGAGCGCTGGCGTGACGTCGCCTCCGCCGTCGCCGCGCGGTTCCCCGACTCGGATCTCGGAGAGCTTGCCCCCGAGGAACTCTCGGCGCTGCCGGGGGTGCAGGAGGTGCTCGGCCTGCACGAGGTCGGCGAGCTGGCCGCCGAGGGCACCTGGGACCACGTCGTGGTGGACTGCGCCTCGACGGCCGACGCGCTGCGGATGCTCACCCTGCCCGCCACCTTCGGCCTCTATCTGGAACGGGCCTGGCCCCGCCACCGGAGGTTGTCCACCGCCGCCGACGACGCGGCGACCACCGCCGTCATCGCACTGGTCGAGCGCATCGACGCCGCCACCCGCGAGTTGAGTTCGCTGCTGTCCGACGGTTCGCGGGTCAGCGCACACCTGGTGCTGACCGCCGAACGGGTGGTGGCCGCCGAGGCGGTCCGCACCCTCGGCTCGCTGGCGCTGATGGGTGTGCGGGTCGCCGAGCTGGTGGTCAACCAGTACCTGGTGCACGACGAGGAGTTCGAATACCGCAACCTGCCCGAGCACCCGGCCTTCGAGTGGTACGCGGCGCGGATCGGCGAGCAGCGGGCGGTGCTCGACGAGCTCGACGCGGCGGTAGGCGACGTCGCGCTCGTGCTGGTGCCGCATCTGCCCGGGGAGCCGATCGGACCGAAGGCCCTCGGTGAACTGCTCGAGGGCGCCCGGCGCCGCGACGGGTCGCCACCGCCGGGGCCGCTGCGGCCGGTGGTCGACCGGGAATCCGGCAGCGGCCTCGAAGCGGTGTACCGGCTGCGACTAGAGTTGCCTGCAATCGACACCGGCGGACTGTCGTTGGGCCGGGTCGACGACGACCTGATCATCGGTGCCGGCGGTATGCGGCGCCGCGTACGGCTGGCATCGGTTCTGCGGCGGTGCATCGTGACCGATGCGCAGCTGCGGGGCCATGAGCTGACGGTGCGATTCCGACCGAACCCGGAGGTGTGGCCGGCGTGAGCGAGTCCGACACCGGCGCCGCCGGGCGGCGACACCAGAACCTGGCGCCCGAACTGCGGGCACTCGCCCAGGCCGTGCTCGACCGTCTCGATCCCGCGGTGCGGTTGCTGGCCGCACGGGCGACGTCGAGCGGAACGCCGGGCGCGTGCCAGCAGGTGTGGTGCCCGGTGTGCGCACTCGCGGCGCTGGTCAGCGGCGAGGAACACCCACTGCTGAGCGTGGTCGCCGAGCACAGCACGGCGTTGCTGACGGTGGTGCGTGCCGTGGTCGAGGACATGGGCCCCCCACCGGACCCCGACCGGCCTCCGCCGCCGGGTTCGGCGCCGCAGGGGCCGCCGCCGGACCAGCCCGCACCCGGTCGCTATCAGCACATCCCCGTCACCGTCGAGGAGTGACGTCCCGTGCTGTGGTCCGTTCCACAGTGCCTGGGTAAAGTTGTCGCCGAGCACCGTCAGGTGCGTCCGATGGGGAGGATCCATGTGGTATTGGCTCTTTAAGTACGTCTTCATGGGCCCACTGCTGTCGTTGCTCGGCCGCCCGAAAGTCGAAGGGCTCGAGCATGTTCCGACCTCGGGCGCGTGCATCCTGGCCAGTAACCACCTGGCGGTCGCGGACAGCTTCTACAAGTGCCTCGTGGTCAAGCGTCGCATCACCTACCTGGCCAAGGCCGAGTACTTCACCGGCGCGGGGCTGAAGGGCTGGTTCCAGCGCTGGTTCTACACCGCCGCCGGCCAGGTGCCGATCGACCGCACGGACGCCGACGCCGCGAAGGACGCTCTGAGCGCCGCGGTGCGGATACTCAACGACGGCAAAGTGCTCGGCATGTACCCGGAGGGCACCCGCTCGCCGGACGGCCGGCTCTACAAGGGCAAGACCGGACTGGCCCGGGTGGCGCTGGAGACCGGGATCCCCGTCATCCCCGTCGCGTTGATCGGCACCGACGTCGTCAACCCGCCCGGCAGCAAGATGTGGCACTTCGGACGCGTGCAGGTGAAGTTCGGCAAGCCGATGGACTTCACCCGGTTCGAGGGCCTGGCAGGCAACCGGTTCATCGAGCGTGCGGTCATCGACGAGGTGATGTACGAGCTGATGCAGCTGGGCGGCCAGGAGTATGTGGACCTCTATGCGGCCGACGTCAAGGAGGGCACGGCAGACACCGAGACACCGCCGGCCGCCCGCATCCCCGAGGCCGCCGCGGGCTGAGTCAGTTCGCGGCCGGGACCGGTGCCGCGTCGGGCGTCGACCCGGCCGGGTCCGCCGCCGCGGAGGCTCGCAGCATCCCGGTCACCACGATGACCGCGAGCGCCCACCACACGTAGGACCCACCGGCCAGCTGGCGCCACAGCGAGGCCGCCGCCTCGCGATGCGCGGGCATCAGCGTGATCGGCGTCCACACCACCAGCGCCACCCCGGCCGCCGAGACCGCGGCCAGCGCCGCCGACCTGCGCCGGACGGCGGTCACGCCGGTGGCCAGCACGGCAGGCAGCACCCACACCCAGTGGTGTGACCAGGAGACGGGTGACACCACCAGCCCGAACATCGCCACGCAGATCAGGGCGAGCACCGGTTCCCCGGCGTTCAACAGCCGCCGCCCCGCCCACACCGTCAGCCCGAGCACCGCGAAGCAGCACGCCGTCCACACCGCGAACCGGACGTCGTCGCCCAGGCCGAGGCGGGCCAGCGCGCCTGCGATGTTCTGGTTGGTGTTCAGGGTGGCGGCGCCGATCCGGTCGGTGTTGCTCACCGTCTCGGTCCAGTACTCGATCGAGTCCCGCCAGGCCAGCGCGAATCCGACGAGGGTGGCCACCGCGACGGACGCCGCGGCCGTGAGCAGTGCGCGGGTGTCGCGGCGCAACAGGAAGTACAGCAGGAACACCGCGGGCGTCAGCTTGAGCGCGATCGCCAGGCCGAGCAGCATGCCACGCGGCCACGGGGTGCGCCGCGGCACGCAGTCCGCGATCACCAGCGTCATCAGGATGACGTTGATCTGCCCGAAGTCGAAGTTGGCCCGGATCGGTTCGAGGTAGACGACCGCGGGCGCCACCAGGGCGGCCGCCAGCCAGGCCCTGCGCAGCCACGCGGGCTCCGCCGTGACCGTGGTGTCCGGCCAGACGTCGAGCCGGGTGAGCACGATGGTGGTCGACACGATCAGCAGCACCAGCGTGGTGGCCGTGATCGCCGTGCTCGCCGCGGACAGCGACAGCCACGCGAACGGGGCGAATGCGATGGCGGACAGCGGCGGGTAGGTGAACGGCAGGTCGAGACCGCCCTCGGTGTGGAAGATCGCCCCGTCGGCGTACAGCGGCCGGCCGTCGAGCCAGGCCCGGCCGCCCATCCGGTAGACGTCGACGTCGATGCGGTAGGGGACGTGGCCCAGCAGCCGCCACCCGGCCCAGCCCAGGGCGGCAAGGGTCAACAACTGGAACAGCCGCCACGCGATGGTGGGAGCCCAACCAGCCCCACCGGGCGACTGCCGAGTACTCATGTCGCCGAACAGACTATCGGTGGGCAACGGCGCGCCGGGACGCCATGCCGGACCCGACACCGAATTCGGCGCGCAGGTCGGCGTAAGTTTTCTGCGTGCACGTGACCTTCGATCTGGACTTCGTCACCGCGGGAGTCACCCGGGACCGGCTGCCGCTGGTGTGTTGTCTGGTCGCATTCATCCTCACGTTCTTCGTGACCCGCACGATCGTCCGCTACATCCGCCGCAACGCGGACAACGATGCACCCCGCAAGTGGTGGCAGCCCCGCAACATCTCCACGGGTGGCAGCGGGTTGCACATCCACCACGTGGTGATCGGCGTGATCCTGGTGATGATCTCCGGTATCGCCATGGTGACGCTGGCGGTGAACGGGGGAGTACCCGAATTCACCGTCGCGGCCATCGGCTTCGGCGTCGGCGCGGCGCTGGTGCTCGACGAGTTCGCGCTGATCCTGCATCTGTCCGACGTGTACTGGTCCGAGGACGGCCGCACGTCGGTCGATGCCGTCTTCGCCGCGGTCGCGGTGGCCGGACTGCTGGTGGTGGGGTTCAACCCGCTGTCGTTCTTCGACATCGGCATCTGGCGCGACGACCACTCCCTGGCGGCGCGGGCGTCGGTGATCGCGATGGCGGTGCTGACCCTGGGGCTCGCGATGATCGTGCTGTTCAAGGGCAAGGTGTGGACCGGGCTGGTGGGCATGTTCATCACCCCGCTGCTGTTCGTCGGCGCGATCCGGCTGTCGCGGCCGCACGCCCCGTGGGCAAGGTGGCGCTACACCGACCGGCCGCGCAAGATGCATCGCGCCCTCGAGCGCGAGCGCCGGCTGCGGCGGCCCGTGGTGCAGGCCAAGCTGTGGTTGCAGCACGTCGTCGCGGGCGAACCGCAGTTCCCGGAGGACGCCAAGGTCGACGCCGAACTCGACCGCGAGATCCACGCCGCCCCGGCGCCGGGACCCGGTCCGGCGATCAGGCCCGCCCGCGACCACGGGCGGGTCGCCTAGTGCGGTACTTCTACGACACCGAGTTCATCGACAACGGCCACACGATCGAGCTGATCTCGATCGGTGTCGCGGCCGAGGACGGCCGCGAGTACTACGCCATCTCAACGGAATTCGATCCCGACCGGGCCGGCAGCTGGGTGCGTAAGCACGTACTGCCCAAGCTGCCGTCGCCGGCGTCGCCGCTGTGGCGGTCACGGCGGCAGATCCGCGCCGAGCTCGAGGACTTCTTCGGCATCGACGGCGACGACACGATCGAACTGTGGGCGTGGGTCGGCGCCTACGACCACGTGGTGCTCTGCCAGCTGTGGGGGCCGATGACCAGCCTGCCGCCGGCGATGCCGCGGTTCACCCGCGAACTGCGCCAGTTCTGGGAGGAACGCGGGTCGCCGCGGATGCCGCCCCGGCCGCGTGACGCCCACGATGCGCTGGTCGACGCGCGGCACAACCTGCTGCGCTTCCAGACGATGACCGGCCTCGACCGTCGTCCGCCGGGCTGACCTGCAGTCGACCGCGTAAATTCCGATGCGCGGCCCGGTTACCATGGACAGGTGAACTGGACCGTCGACGTACCCATCGACCAGCTCCCAGACCTGCCGCCGCTGCCCGAGGACCTGCGGCGACGGCTCGACACCGCGCTGGCCCGGCCGGCCGTCCAGCAACCCAGCTGGGATCCCGACACGGCCAAGGCGATGCGAACGGTGCTGGAGAGCGTTCCGCCGATCACCGTGCCGTCGGAGATCGAGCGGCTCAAGAGCCTGCTCGCCGACGTCGCACGCGGCGAGGCGTTCCTGCTGCAGGGCGGTGACTGCGCGGAGACGTTCGCCGACAACACCGAGCCGCACATCCGCGCCAACATCCGCACGCTGCTGCAGATGGCGGTGGTGCTGACCTACGGCGCCAGCATGCCGGTGATCAAGGTGGCCCGCATCGCCGGCCAGTACGCCAAGCCGCGGTCGGCCGACATCGACGCGCTGGGGCTGCGGTCCTACCGCGGTGACATGGTCAACGGCTTCGCCCCCGACGCGGCGTTGCGTGAGCACGACCCGTCGCGGCTGGTGCGTGCCTACGCCAACGCCAGCGCCGCGATGAACCTGGTGCGGGCGCTGACCTCCGGCGGCCTCGCGTCGCTGGACCTGGTGCACGACTGGAACCGCGAGTTCGTCCGCACCTCGCGCGCCGGGGCCCGCTACGAGGCGCTGGCCGGTGAGATCGACCGCGGCCTGCGGTTCATGAACGCCTGCGGCGTCAAGGACCCGAACCTGCAGACCGCCGAGATCTACGCCAGCCACGAGGCCCTGGTGCTCGACTACGAGCGGGCGATGCTGCGGTTGTCCACCGACTTCCCGGCCGGCGATCCCGAACCGCGGCTCTACGACCTGTCCGCGCACTACGTGTGGATCGGCGAGCGCACCCGTCAGCTCGACGGCGCCCACATCGGGCTGGTCGAGACGATCGCCAACCCGATCGGTGTCAAGCTCGGCCCGACCACCACGCCCGAGATGGCCGTCGAGTACGTCGAGCGGCTGGACCCGCACAACGTGCCGGGCCGGCTGACGCTGGTCACCAGGATGGGCAACCACAAGGTGCGCGACCTGCTCCCGCCGATCATCGAGAAGGTGCAGGCCACCGGTCACCGGGTGATCTGGCAGTGCGATCCGATGCACGGCAACACCCACGAGTCCTCCACCGGCTACAAGACCCGCCACTTCGACCGCATTGTCGACGAGGTGCAGGGCTTCTTCGAGGTGCACCGGGCGCTGGGCACCCATCCCGGCGGCATCCACGTCGAGATCACCGGTGAGGACGTCACCGAATGTCTCGGCGGCGCGCAGGACATCTCCGACACCGACCTCGCCGGCCGCTACGAGACCGCGTGCGACCCGCGACTGAACACCCAGCAGAGCCTGGAGCTGGCGTTCCTCGTGGCGGAGATGCTGCGCGACTAGAGCAGCCCGGGCAGATTGCTGCCCAGCGTCCAGGCGGCGGCGCCGAGCAGGCCGGTGAGGGTGAGCACCGCGATCACCCAGAACAGCAGGGTCCGCCTGGCCCGTTGCCTGGCCCAGTAGAACTCGTCGATCGGGATACCGGCGAAATGGTCTGCGACCGAGGCGTATTCGTCGTCGCGGCTAGGTTCCGCAGGCCAGTCGTCAGGGCCGCGGGTGAGTTCGCGAGTGGGCTGGCGCGGCGGCGCGGGCGAGGCGGCGGTGACCGGCGCGCGGGCGTGCGCACGGGTGGCCGACGCGTGCGCCGCCGAATTCCTTGCCACCGGCACCCGGAAGGCAGGCAGCCGCAACTCGTCGGCGATGTCGGCGAGGTCGTCGCCCATGTCCTGGGCGTCGGCGTAGCGCTGTGCGGGGTCACGCGCGGTCGCCCGCAGCACCAGATCGTCGAACTGCGGCGGCACGCCCGCGATCGCCGAACTCGGCGGCGCCACGTCGTGGTCCATCCGCTGGTAGGCCACCGCCAGTGCGGTGTCGCCGGTGAACGGGGTGTCTCCGGTCAGCAACTCGTAGGCGAGCACGCCGACGGCGTAGACGTCGCTGCGCGGCCCGGAGTCACCGGAGGCGACCTGCTCGGGCGAGAGGTAGGCCGCGGTGCCGAGGATGACGCTGGTCGAGGTGATCTTCGCCTCGGCGAGCGCGCGGACCAGGCCGAAGTCGGCGATCTTGACCTCGCCGTCGTCGGAGATCAGCACGTTCTCCGGTTTGACGTCGCGGTGCACCAGACCGGCCCGGTGGGCGACGGCCAGCCCGGACAGCACCGGCGCCAGCACCGCGGCGGCGGCGTGCGGCGGCATCGGGCCGCGCTCGCGCAGCAGCTCGCGAAGGGTGCCGCCCTCGACGAGCTCCATCACCAGGAACGGGTGGCCGCGGTCGATGCCCTGGTCGTAGACGGCGACCAGGCCGTCGCCCTTGAGCCGTGCGACGGCACGGGCCTCCCGCTGGAACCGGGTCAGGAAGTGCTGATCGCCCGCGTACCGGGACTCCATCACCTTCAGCGCCACCGGCCGGTCCAGCCGTTCGTCGAGGCCGCGGTACACCGTCGACATCCCGCCTGCCGCGATCGGGGCGTCGACGCGGTAACGCCCGTCCAGCACGGTGCCGACGAGCGGATCCGAATGCTGGGGGTAGGGCTCCACCGAACACATGTTACGAGTCCGGTTTGGCCCTAGACTCGATGCCGTGAGCAGCATTCCGGCCGCTGACGACGTGTTGGAGCCCGACGAGGCCGTCTACGACCTGCCTGCCGTCGCATCAATGCTCGGCATTCCGGTGACCAAAGTCCATCAGCACCTGCGGGAGGGCCACCTCATCGCCGTCCGCCGCGGCGGCACCGTGGTGGTGCCCAAGGTGTTCTTCGACGACTCCGGGCAGGTGATCAAGCCGCTGCCCGGGCTGCTGGTGGTGATGCACGACGGCGGGTACCGCGACACCGAGATCGTGCGGTGGTTGTTCACCCCCGACCCGTCGCTGACCATCAGTCGCGACGGCAGCACCGAGCGGCAGACCAACGCGCGGCCGGTGGACGCGCTGCGGTCACATCAGGCCCGCGAGGTGGTGCGCCGCGCCCAGGCGATGGCGTACTGACCCGGCCGCCGGTCGGGGTGATAGAGCGAATACCACGCCACCACAGCGCATGCCGTGGCGAGCAGCACGTGCGCCCATGAGTACATGCCGTGGGCGCCGTCGGGTTTGAAGATCACCATGATCCACGTGGAGAAACCGGCGATGAGCGCGATGGCGGGCCGGCTCTGCGCCAGCGCTGCCACCACGGCGAGCGGCCAGGTGTAGTACCAGGGCAGCGCGGCGGGCACGAACAGCACCACCACCGCCATCACCGCGGCGATGCCGACGAGTGCCTCGCGGTCGGTGTGGCGGAACCGCCACCACAGCAGCGGAAGTGAGATCGCGATGATCGCGATCCCGATGATGCGGGTGACGTCCAGCACGGCGTAGAAGTTCACCGGCAGGAACAGTCCGCCGATCACGTTGACCAGTTGGGCCGCCGCGGTCGGCAGGGTGAGCCAGTTGATGATCTTCACCGATCCGGCGAGCGCGGTCAGCCAGCCCAGGCCGACGCCGGCCAGTGCGGACACCACCGCGAACACCGCGACGAAGATGGCGCACGACGCGGCGGTGGCGGCGGCGAAGGCGCGCAGCGGCCGGTACCCGCGACGGTCCTGCAGCTGACGCATCCACACCCACACCATGAACGGGAGTGCCAGTCCGCCGGTCGCCTTGACCGCCACCGCGAGCGCGATCAGGGCGACGCCCCAGACCGGCCGGCCACCGAACGTCAGCGCGATGCCCGCGACCATCAGCCCGACCATCAGCATCTCGTTGTGCACCCCCCCCATCAGGTGGATGACCACGAGCGGGTTGAGCACACAGATCCACAGGGCCGCCGGGCCGTTGGCGCCGACATGGCGGGCGACCCGCGGCGCCGCCCAGATCAGCAGTGCCAGCCCCGGCAGCATGCACAGCCGCAGCAGCATGGTGCCCGCGATGACGTCGTCCCCGACGAGCAGGGTGACGAACTTGGCGATCAGGATGAACGCCGGACCGTACGGTGCGGTGGTGGTGGTCCAGATCGGACTCACGTTGTCCAGCAGCGAGTTGGGGTTCTCGATCGGGCCCACCAGGTACGGGTCGAAGCCGTCGCGCAGCAGGGCACCCTGGGCCAGGTAGGAGTAGGTGTCGCGGCTGAACACCGGCACGCTCAGCAGCAGCGGGGCGATCCAGAAGCCCGTGGTCGCGACCATCGTGTACTCGGAGACATCCCCGTCGATCACCCGCCTACCCAGCCACAGCCACGCGATCAACATCACCGCCACCCCGCCCCACAGCAGCAGCGACGACAGCACGAGGCCATGTCCGAAGCGCAACCACGACAGGTGCAGTGACTCCAGCAGCGGGTCGTGCAGCCTGGTGCTGCCCGCGCCGAGCGCGCCGACGGTGATCAGTGCGGCGCCGAGGCAACCGAGCAGCGCAGGCCGCGCCGCACCCGATGAGGCGAATGCGGCCAGCCGAGAGAAGTGCTGTCCCGCAGGACTTCTCGGAGTTCCCGTATCGGTCGTCATGCTGTCAGGCGGACCGGTTGGCGGCCGATCTCGCGAGCTCGGCCAATCCGGTCTTCGCCTGCGCGTCGATCGGTGCGGCGGCCAGGCGCTCCAGCGAGCGACGGGTGAGCAGCTCGATGCGCTCCTCGACCGCCGCCAGCGCGCCGACGGACTCGATGACCTGACACAGCTCGCGCACCTGGGCATCGGACAAGTTCGTGCCGATCGACGTCCTCAGCAGCTTGGCCGCCACCGGGTCGGTGCGCTCGGCGAGCTCGACGGCCTCGGCCACCAGCACCGTGCGCTTGCCCGAGCGCAGGTCGTCCCCGGAGGGCTTGCCGGTGACGGCGGGGTCGCCGAACACCCCGAGCACGTCGTCGCGGAGCTGGAAGGCCACCCCGAGGTCGGTGCCCACCTCGTGGAAGATCGTCTGCACGTCGGGGCGGTCCGCCGCCGCGGCGGCGCCCATCTGCAACGGCCGCGACACGGTGTAGGACGCCGTCTTGTAGGTGTTGACGGTCATCGCCGATGCCACCGAGTCCGCGCCGCCGGCCTCGGCGACGATGTCGAGGTACTGCCCGCCGAGCACTTCGGTGCGGATGTCGGCCCAGACGCGTTGCACCCGCCGGTGCGCGTCGTGCGGCAGGTCGACGGTGGCGACGATGTCGTCGGCCCACACCAGCGCGAGGTCGCCGAGCAGGATCGCCGCCGACAGGCCGAACTGCTCGTCGGAGCCGTGCCAGTTCTGCCCGCGGTGCCGCTCGGCGAAGAGCCGGTGCACGGTCGGGAGGCCGCGGCGGGTCGCCGAGGCATCGATGACGTCGTCGTGCACCAGCGCGCAGGCGTGCAGCAGTTCCAGCGCGGCGAACAGCCGGAGGATCCCGGGGTCGGCATCGCGGCCCGCCACCGCGCGCCAGCCCCAATAGGCGAACGCCGGGCGGACCCGTTTGCCTCCGCGCAGGACGAACTCCTCCAGCGCGGCGGTCAGCTCGGCGTATTCGGTGCCGATGTAGGCGCTGTCCCGGCGGCGGTCCCGGAGATAGTCCCGCAGTTGGTCGGTGACGGCACGGGCCAGCTCGACGGCTGACGGTGCCGCGGCATCCACGCTCAGCGGGCACCCCTTTCTCATGTGCTGATCTCGCCCCCGAGTGCAATAAGAGTAGAGCGTGTCGGGGGTTTCCCGGCAAGCCAGGCGCACGTCGGCGCCTCGCGCCGGTCAGGCGTCGTTGGCGGGCTCCTCGCCGAAGCGGGGCGAGCGGTCGCGGCTCGTCCAGGCCAGTGCGCCGACGATGCCGGCCACCACCATCGACGCCAGGCCCAGCCAGATGGCGGCGCCGGTGAACGAGCGGGCGCTCGGATCGGTGTAGCGGGCCTGCGCGTTCATCGTGGTGACCACCCCGGGGCGGAGCTTCCACTCGACGATCTCGGCGCTGAGCTGGTCGCCGTTCGTCGAGGTGACCTCGCCGGGGAACGACACCGAGAGCGACACGTCGGCCTCCGGATCGCTCAGGGAGGTCAGGTCGACGCGGCCCTCGAGAATCACCAGGTCGCCCGCGCGGCGCAGGGAGATGTCGACGCCGGCCGCATCGCGGTTCATGTTGGCCAGCTGGGGCAGTTCGGCGAAGGTGAGGTCGGAGAACACCGCCTGTGAACCCACGTAGTCGTCGCGCTCGTACTCGGTGACCGCCACCTTGGTGGCGAACGGCAGGCTGTTGAGCAGCTGCGGTCCCTTGTCGTTCTCGTCGCGCGGCTTGGCGGCGGCGACGATCTGCCCCGACACCCGGTCGTCCGGTGACACCGTGATCGAGGCGCGCACACGCACACAACCCACCATCATCGGCAGCATCAGCACCAGCAGGGCGAGCACCAGCAGACGGGTTCGGCGACTTGCGGACGGGCGGGCGCGCACCCGGTCATCGTGCCAGACCGGACGTTGCCCGGTGGGCCCGACGGGCGGACTAGAGCGGCAGAGCGCGCCCGAGGATCGCGAAGGGGCGTGGATCGCCGGCGAAGTGGTAGCCGCGGATCACGTCGGTGAACCCCAACCTGCGGTACAGCCGCCAGGCCCGGTTCGCCTCACCGCTGGTCTCCGGGGTGGACAGCAGCACGTGGTTCTCGGTGCGGTCGGCGAGCAATCGCCTGGCCAGCGCCTCGCCGAGGCCCCGGCCCTGTGCGCCGGGATCGATGTGCAGTTCGGTGAGCTCGAAGTAGCTCGTCATCAGGTCGGCGATCCGGGAACGTTCGGCGCCTACCCGCTGCAACCCGGCGACCACCTGCTGCTGCCACCACTGGTCCGGGGCGCCGCAGTAGCCGTAGGCCACCCCCAGCAGCGGTGCGGCCTGCAGCTCGTCGGGGGGCGGCGACGGTGAGTCGTCGGCGGTCTCGACCGCGGCCACCGCCTTCCAGCCGTGCCTGCGGGTGTGCTCCAGCCACATCGAGGCCCGTTGCTCCTCGGTACCGCGCGGGTAGTGCATCGCGTCGACGTACACACTGAGCGCGTCGGGGAGGCGCCGTGCCATGTCGTCCGGCGACAGATCGATCAGAAATGTCGCCAATGTGTCGCCTCTCCAGGGTGCTCAACCGTCGCCTCCATTATCCGGGGCGAGGTGGTGGCAGCCCAATGGCGGTGCACGTCATACAATCGAGCGACGAAGTAGGTGGTACGGCTCAGATCGACCTCGTATCATGACTGTTAGGTGTCCGTGAATGCGGGCATGGATGACTTTGAACACCGTGACCGGCCGTACCGGCGAGGAGGGACGAATGCCACTCTCCGATCATGAGCAGCGCATGCTCGATCAGATCGAGAGCGCGCTGTATGCCGAGGACCCCAAGTTCGCCTCGAGCGTGCGGGGTGGAACGCTGCGTGCGCCCTCGGCCCGCCGCCGACTGCAGGGCGCGGCGCTCTTCGTGGTCGGTCTTGGCCTTCTGGTCTGCGGGGTCGCGATCAAGGCGACCATGATCGGCACCTTCCCGATCCTCTCGGTGATCGGTTTCGTGCTGATGTTCGCCGGTGTGGTGTTCGCGATCACCGGTCCGCGGGTGAGCGGTGCGCGCGACCGTACGGCTCCCGAGGCGCCGTCGCGGTCAGGGAAGAAGCAGAAGGGTTCGGGCTCGTTCACCAGCCGGATGGAGGATCGGTTCCGCCGTCGCTTCGACGAGTAGCCGAACAGTCGGTTTCACAGGGGTAGCCCGATTGCGGGCTACCCCTTTTTCATGTCTGCGGACGCCGCGGCGACACGCCGACCCCGGTTGTCGCGCGCTGTGCGCCCCACTACGCCCCACCGCCCGCCTGTGATGCCCTGACCGGCTCTGATGCGCTCCCGTGGCCGTCACGCGGCGTCGGCCGAGCGCCTGACCAGCCCAGGCAGGGGGCTTCGGTGGGGAAATTGTCGACGTCGCAGCCACTAGTTGGAGCAAAGTGGGGGATTGTGGGGTAAAGTGGCACACATCGGAGCGAGGCGGGAGGTGGCCGGATGTTTCTGGGCACCTACACGCCGAAGCTCGACGACAAGGGGCGGCTCACACTGCCCGCCAAGTTCCGCGACGCACTGGCAGGAGGGCTGATGGTGACCAAGAGTCAGGACCACAGCCTGGCGGTCTACCCGCGGGACGAATTCGAGAAGCTCGCGCGGCGGGCGTCGCAGGCGTCGCGGTCCAACCCGGAGGCACGTGCCTTCCTGCGCAACCTGGCCGCCGCCACCGACGAACAGCATCCCGACGCGCAAGGCCGGATCACCCTGTCCGCCGACCACCGTCGCTACGCCAACCTCTCCAAGGAATGCGTGGTGATCGGATCGGTTGACTACCTGGAGATCTGGGACGCCCAAGCCTGGCAGGAGTACCAGCAGACCCACGAAGAGAACTTCTCCGCGGCTACCGATGAAACTCTGCGCGACATCATCTGAGTCCCCCGCGGGCCGGGGACACCACCCGGCCTCCGGTCCGCATGTCGCCCGTGCATCGTGGCCTCTGTCCGATCCGGCCCTGGCGTACTTCCCCGACGCCAGGTCCGCGCTCTCGGGCAGGGACCTCGATGCAGGGGCGCTCCTTTCACTGAACGGTTCTTCGGGGGTCGCGATGGAACACGTCCCGGTCCTGCTGGACCGCTGCGTCGAACTGCTGATGCCGGCGCTGACCCGGCGCGGCGCCGACGGGGCGGGCGCGGTGCTCGTCGACGCCACCCTCGGCGCCGGCGGGCACTCCGAGCGCTTCCTGTCGCTGCTGCCGGAGCTGCGGGTGATCGGCCTCGACCGCGATCCGGATGCCCTGGCCATCGCCGGCGAACGGCTCACCCCGTTCGGCGACCGGGTCCACCTGGTGCGCACCCGCTACGACGGCATCGCCGAGGCCCTGACCGGATCCGGCTCGTGGGCAGCGGACGTCCGCGGTCTCCTGTTCGACCTCGGTGTCTCGTCGATGCAGCTCGACCGTCCGGAACGGGGTTTCTCCTACTCCGCCGACGCGCCCCTGGACATGCGGATGGATTCCGACGCCCCGCTGACCGCGGCCGAGGTGCTCAACACCTGGGACGAGAAGGCCCTGGCCCGGGTGTTGCGCGAGTTCGGTGAAGAACGGTTCGCCGGCCGGATCGCCAAGTTCGTCGTGCGCCGCCGCGCGCGTGCGCCGTTCACCAGCACCGGCGAGTTGGTGGAACTGCTCTACGAAGCCATCCCGGCCCCCGCCCGCCGCACCGGTGGCCATCCCGCCAAGCGCACGTTCCAGGCGCTGCGCATCGCGGTCAACGGCGAACTGGACTCGCTGCGCGACGCGCTGCCCGCCGCGCTGGACGCGCTGGACGCCGGCGGGCGCATCGTGGTGATGGCCTACCAGTCCCTCGAGGACCGCATCGTCAAGACCCGCTTCGCCGAGGCGACCGCATCGCGCACGCCACCCGGGCTGCCCGTCGAACTGCCCGGACACGGGCCGGAATTCGTCGCACTGACGCGTGGCGCCGAGCGTGCCGCCCCTGAGGAGATCGAGCGCAATCCGCGCAGCGCCCCGGTGCGCCTGCGCGCGCTGGAGAAGGTTGCCGGAAGGGAAGTGGCATGAAGGTGAAGCGAACCGCAGCAGACCGCGGCGCCGATCGGCGGCGTACGGCCCGCCAACCGGCCCGCGGTGGCGGCCGCCGCCCGGTCGAGGCGCCGTCGCCCGTCGC
>NZ_JACKSJ010000069.1 GCF_025821665.1 [Mycobacterium] manitobense | reverse complement strand
CGGACCGCCGCGGCGGCGCGACGGATCCGCGTTGCCTCGGCGGCCCTGGTGGCGTTGGCCCTGCCGGGTGGCACCCCGCTGCCGCAGCAGTCGGGGGTGCTGGTCGCCGGCGGCGAGCGGCTGCACGCCAAGGCGATCACGCTGTCGTCGCGCAAGTGGGGCCGGCGCGGGAACGTCGAGCTGGTGCGGCTGTCCTACGGCCGGTTCGGCGACGATCTGGCCCGCAGCGCCGGCGACGAGGACCTGCTGGACTGGGCCGCCCAGGATCTCGAGGACGTCTTCGGTATCCGCACCGAGCCGGAGGACAGCCACGTGCACCGCTGGATCGACGCGATGCCGCAGTACGGGCCCGGCCACGGCGCCCTGGTGGCCGAGTTGCGCGCCGGCCTGCCGCGGGGGTTGGCGGTGGCGGGCGGGTACCTCGACGGCATCGGCGTGCCGGCCTGTGTGGCGTCGGCCACCCGGGCGGCGGCCACGCTGCTGGCGCCGTCGGGCGTGGCACGATAGGGCCATGGCCAAGCTCGATTACGACGCCCTCAACGCCATGATCCGGTACTCGATGATCTCGGTGTACGCGGCGACGCCCGGCGCCCTCGGCGAGGACCGCGGGCCGGTGGTCGACGAGACCGCGACGTTCCTCAAGCAGCGCGAGGACGACGGCGTGGTGGTCCGCGGTGTCTACGACGTGGCGGGTCTGCGCGCCGACGCCGACTTCATGGTGTGGACGCACGCCGACAACGTGGAGGCGCTGCAGGCCACGTACTCGGATTTCCGGCGCGCCACCACGCTGGGCCGGGCGAGCACGCCGGTGTGGAGCACCGTGGCGCTGCACCGTCCGGCCGAGTTCAACAAGGGCCACGTGCCCGCGTTCGTGGCCGGTGAGCCCGCGGGTGACTACATCTGCGTCTACCCCTTCGTGCGATCGCTGGACTGGTACGTGCTGCCTGACGAGGAGCGCCGGCGCATGCTGGCCGAGCACGGGATGGCGGCGCGCGGCTACAAGGACGTGCGGGCCAACACCGTCCCGGCGTTCGCACTCGGGGACTACGAGTGGATCCTGGCGTTCGAGGCGCCTGAGCTGCACCGCATCGTCGACCTGATGCGGGATCTGCGCGCCACCGACGCGCGTCGGCACGTCCGCGAGGAGACCCCGTTCTTCACGGGTCCGCGTGTCGGGGTCGAGGAACTCATCGCCCGGCTGCCCTGACCGGCCGCCCGGCGGGTACGCGCTGAAATTTGCTCGTCCCGCATGCGCGGGGACGCGTTGTCGACGCGCGCTCATGCAGGAAATCGACTAACCTCCGTCCTGGCGTGAAGAGCACGCAATTAGGGCACCATGCTGCGGCTTGGCAAAGATCGACCATCGGTCGATGGCGTCGTGAGCGGCTTTGCTAAGATCGACGCTTCGGGTGTGCGCGCGACGAGGGGACCTCCATGCGACTCAGGTCGAGGCGCACCATCGTCGTGGCCACCGCGCTGTGTACGGCCGTCGGCGTATGGACTGTGGCCGGCTGGGGCGGGCCCCGCACCGTCCTGGTGATGAGTGACCTGGCCTTCGTGGTCCTCGGCATGTTCTCCACCGGCTGTGCCGTGCTGGCCGTCCGTGCGACGCGCGGCCGCCAGCGGGCGGCCTGGCTGGCGCTGACGGTGGGCTTGCTCGGCTGGACGGTCGGCGAAGTGTTGTGGAGCTACTACGAGCTCCTCCTCGACCGGTCGCCGTTCCCGTCCATCGCCGATGCGGCCTACCTGGTCTTCCCCGTCGGCGCCGGCCTGGCGTTGTTGCTCTTCCCCGTCGGCCACACCGGCCAGTCCCGAACCCGGTTCCTGCTGGACGGCCTCATCGTCGCCGGATCGTTGTTCGTGGTGTCGTGGGTGGCGGTGCTCCGGCGGGTTTACGAAGCCGGCGGAGAGAGCCTGTTCTCGCTCTCGCTGTCGTTGGCGTACCCGGTGTCGGACCTCGTCGTGCTCACGGTGGCGGTGCTCGTGCTCGGCCGCACCCGGGCAGGGCAACGGCTGCCGCTGGTGCTGGTGGCCGTCGGCGTCGCGTTCATGGCGATCTCCGACAGCGGATTCGCCTACCAGATCGCCGAGGACACGTACTACACCGGCGTCTTCGACCTCGGCTGGCTGGCCGGCCTGCTGATCACCGGCGTCGCCGCACTCGTCGGCCGGGACGCCGCGGTCGAGGACGCGGACGTGCCGCAGATCCCGTCTCGGGCGTCGGCCCTGCTGCCTTACCTGCCACTGCTGATGGCGGCGGTGTTGGGCACCGTCGATTTCCTGCCCCACCTCACCACCGGTCCGGTCGTCCCTGTGGCGCTGAGCCTGGTCCTGGCCGTGTTGCTGCGGCAGTTCGTCGTGGTCACCGAGAACCGGCGGCTGCTGAGCATCGTCGCCGAGCAGGCGCTGCGCGATCCGCTCACCGGGCTGGCCAATTACGCGCTGTTCAACGACCGGCTGACCCACGCGATGCAGCTGCGCCAGCGCGACGACCGGGCGGTGGCCCTGCTGTCGCTCGACCTCAACGACTTCAAGCTGGTCAACGACAGCCTCGGCCACCCCGCCGGCGACGCGTTGCTGATCCGGGTGGCCGAGCGGCTGGTGGGCTGCGTTCGTACCGGTGACACCGTCGCCCGCCTCGGCGGCGACGAGTTCGCGGTGCTGCTCGAGGGCCGGGTCGACCACTCCCACCGCGTCGCGCACCGGGTGGTCGAGGCGTTCGACGAGCCGTTCGTGATCGACGGCCAGCAGCTGCTGATGCGGCCCAGCGTCGGGCTCGCCGTGGCGAGTTTCGAGAGTCAGAACGACGAGCCCGACCAGACCGCCGACATTCTGTTCAAACAGGCCGATCTGGCGATGTACACCGCCAAACGGTCGCGCACCGGTGGGGTGCACGTCTTCAGTAGCGAGATGGCGCTGGTGTATCCCGAGGACGCCGGGTGGAACGCCGGGCCGGGCGGCACGCGGGGCGGGGGAGCCGACGCCGTGCGGCTGCTCGGCGAGCTCCGCCACGCCATCGACCACTACGGCCTGACGCTGGTCTACCAGCCCAAGATCGACCTGCAGACCGGCGAGGTGGTCGGGGCGGAGGCGCTGCTGCGCTGGCCGCACCCCCAGCGCGGGATGCTGTCACCCGACGAGTTCCTGCCGCTGGTCCGAACGCACGGCCTGATGGCGCCCATCACCAGGCTCGTCCTCAACATGGCCCTCGACGACGTGGCCCGCTGGTATCGCGCCGGCCTCGGCGTGCCCGTCGCGATCAACCTGTTCGCGCCCGCGGTGGCCGACGTGAAGCTGCCCGCACGGATCGCCGAGGCGCTCGAACACCGCCGGCTGCCGCCGGACGCGCTCACCGTCGAGATCACCGAGGACCTGCTGCTCGACAACATCGGCCGCACCCGGTCGGTGCTCAACGACCTGCGCGAGCGGGGAATCCGGGTCGCCATCGACGATTTCGGCAGCGGCTACTCGGCACTGAGCTATCTGCGCGAGCTGCCCATCGACGAGGTGAAGCTCGACCGGCGGCTCATCGCACCGGTGACCAGCGACCCGCGGGCGGCTGCCGTGGTGCGTGCGGTGGTGAATCTCACCCATGTGCTCGGCATGGTCACGGTGGCAGAGGGTGTCGAGGACGCCGAGACGGCCGACCTGTTGCGCGAGTACGGCTGCGGGGTGGCCCAAGGTTTTCACTTCAGCCCACCGGTCGACTCCGCGGCGATGCTGGACCTGCTCGCCCGCGGTGTCAGCCCCGCAGCCGCCGCAGCGACATCGGGTTGACGCGGTAGACGTTTCGGAGCAAACGGCCTGATTGCGGCGCCGGCACCGGCATCATGGGTGGATGAGAACCAGGGCATGGGTCGGCGCCACCTTGTTCGTCTCCGCGATGGCGACTGCGCCTGAGGCGCTCGCCCAGGATCCGAGCGGCGAGCAGTGCCCACCGCGCAACGGCCAGACCATCGTGATCACCGCAGGCGACATCGACTGCGTCACGGCGTCGGACTATGCGGCGCAATACCGGCCCGACGGCGACAAGTATCAGGTCATCGCGCCGTTCACCTGCTACTCCGGCACGGCGATGACGGCGCCGCTGCTGTTCCAATGCGTCGCCGACACCGAGGACCGCGCCGAGTTCGCGGTGTACCCCGGGTGATGCCGCCCAGCGGCTACGGGGCCTGCGGCACCAGCCGCAGTGAGATGGAGTTGATGCAGTACCGCTGATCGGTCGGCGTCGGGTAGCCCTCACCTTCGAAGACATGCCCGAGGTGGCTGTGGCAGCTGGCGCAGACCACCTCGACGCGCCGCATACCCATCGAATCGTCGGTCCGCAGGATCACCGCGTCGGAGTCGGCCGGGTCGAAGAACGACGGCCAGCCGCAGTGGGATTCGAACTTCTCGCTGCTGCGGAACAGTTCGGCACCGCAGGCCCGGCACTCGTAGACACCGTCGGTCTTGGTGTCGGTGTACTCGCCGGTGAACGGGCGTTCGGTGCCGGCCCGGCGCAGCACCGCGAACTCCTCGGCGGTGAGCTTGTCGCGCCACTGGTCGTCGGTCAGTTGCACCTTGGGCGTACTCATGGTTTCCAAGTTAGCGCAGCGGACCCCGCCCGTCGGCGCGGCCGCGGGATACCGTGAGGCATGCGGGGGTGGTGGAGTGTGCGGCCCGGTCGCCTGGTGCTCGCGGGCGACCTGACCGGTGCCGGCGACGTCGACATCGGCGTGCATCACCACCCCGCGGTGCAGCTGACGGTCGGGCTCGACGGCCCGCTGACGGTCGTGCTCGGCGACGGCCGGACGGTGCGGTGCCGGGTCGCGGTCATCGCCGGCGGGGTCCGGCATGCGCTGCGGCCGGGCGGGGCGCGGACGGCATTGTCGGCGTACCTCAACCCGGCGGGCCGCACCGGCGCGGCGCTCAACGGCCTCTGCCGCCGCGACGGCGACGGAGGCGTGTGGACGGCCCCGCTCGACGACGACCTGGCTGAGCTGATCGAGGGCGTTCACCGGTCGGACGATCTGCAGGGTGCCGCGGACATCGCGGTGCGCGCGGTGCTGCGCGCTGCGGGCATCGATCCGGCCGATGTCTCGCCGGTGCACCCCGCGCTGAGCCGGGCTGTCGAGCTGGTGTCCGCGGGCATGCCCGACCGGGCCGATCTCGCCGCCGTCGCCCGAGCGGTCGCCGTGTCACCGGACCACCTCGGGAAGCTGTTCCGCAGGCAGACCGGCGTGTCCTTCTCGGCGATGGCCCGGTGGTCGCGGCTGCTGAGCGCGCTGCCTCACCTGGACCGCGGCGCGTCGGTCACCGACGCGGCCCATCTGGCCGGGTTCGCCGACAGCGCCCACGCCCACCGCGTGTGCCGGGAACTCGCGGGCATCTCGCCCAGCCAGGTCGCGCGGCTGCTGGCGGAGAACAGGACGGATCCGTTCAAGCGTGAGTAGCCCTGCCGGGCAGAGACTCATCCCATGCCGGTGATGTCGAAGATCGAGCGGGCGTTCTGCTGCGGGGCGCTGTGGCGCCGCAGCACCGAATCGATCGTGGGCACACTGCAGGTCGACCGGTTGGGTCGCGACGTGCTCGAGATCGGTTCCGGCAGCGGAGCGGTCGCCGCGGCACTACAACAGGCGCTGCCCGGCGCGGCGGTGACGGCCAGTGACCTCGATCCGGTCATGGTGGCCGCCGCGGGCCGCCGCCTGCAGCGGTTCCCGGAGGCGCGGGCGGTGCCAGCCGACGCCACCGCCCTGCCGTTCGGAGACGACGCGTTCGACTCCGTCGTCAGTTGCCTGATGCTGCACCACGTCATCGAGTGGGAGGCCGCGGTCGGTGAGATCGCTCGCGTGCTGCGTCCAGGCGGCATGTTCGTGGGCTACGACCTGGTGCGCACCCCGGCGGCGACGTGGCTGCACCGCCTGGACCGGTCACCCTTCCGGCTGCTGACCCCGCGCGAACTCGGCGACGCCTGCCGGGCCGAGGGGTTGTCGGTGGCGGTGGAACCGCGCTACCGCGGTCAGGCGATGCGCTTCACCGCGACCCGGTGACGTTCCTCAGGCCGGTGCCGCTCGTCAGCTGATCGCCGGCGCCTCGGGTTTCGACGGCGTGCCGGGCACGACCTTTTTCAGCCACGGCGGGTCGATGCCCTCGTCGAGGCGGCCGTCGTCCTTGGCGTCGAGGTAGCGGAAGTACAGCACGGCGAACACCACCACGAGCATCAGCGACCAGCCGTAGGTGATCTTCATGTACTCCAGGAACCGGCCGGTCGTCGGCCAGTGCCCGAGCAGCCAGCGGTCCATCGTCATGAAGCCGTAGACCGCCAGCCACGCCGGCCAGTTGTGCAGCACCGAATTGCGCAGCACCACCGTCATCAGGAACGGGAACAGCATCGTCGAGTAGTAGCCCTGGCCCAGCGACAGCACCAGGAACGACGCGGTCAGCAGTACCCCGGATGACGTGAGCATCCAGAACAGCGGGTCCCGCTCGCGGTAGTAGCGGTACAGCAGGTACAGGCTGGCCGCGGCGATCAGCCCGAAGCCGATGCGCAGCAACAGGATCAGCCACATCGGCAGGCCGTAATAGATGCCGTTGCCGAGGATCGAGGAATTGAAGTAGTCACGGGTGGACAGGAAGTACGGCACGGTGTTGCGCACGAAGTTCATGGGGTCGCTGACCAGCGGCCAGGCCACCGCGTTGGCCAGCAGTGGGACACCGATGGCGGTGACGAACGTGTAGAACTGCCGGTTCAGCAGGGGAATCAGCAGCAGCGGTACCAGCGATGGCTTGACCACTATGGTCAAGCCGATCGCCGCACCCGCCAGCAGTTCGGCGTTGCGCCCGCCCTTGAGCAGGAATCGGAAGAACAGCACACCGCCGAGCAGCATGCAGCCGTTGATGTTGGTGAAGACCAGGGTGTTGGTGACGGATTCGGTGCAGAACATGGCCAGCAGGAGCGCCGGCGCGGCCACCGAGGACAACGTGTAGTCGAAGATCCGAAGCAGAAGGTAGGCGGCGATCAGGAATGCGACGACGTTGACGGTGATGTACCAGTAGCGCGCCGCGTCCACGGGCAGGTAGCCGAACGGCGCCAGCAGCAGGGTGCCGCCCGGCGGGTACAGGTAGTGCGGGTCGACGTGGCCGAAGTTCTCGTTGTAGATGTCCCAGCCCATTTTGAAGTTGACCACTGCGCGGTAGACGGGGCCGAAATCATCGGTGATGTAGCCGTTGGTGCCCAGCACGTAGCTGCGGTGGATGATCGACATGATCGCGAGTGGCCAGAGCGCTGACCGCAGCACGGTCGCGGCGCTCGGCGGCGAGGTGCGGGGCCGGAAGGCGTTCAGGATCGAGGCGGTGAACGGCACGAGCGGAAACTTACACCGGCGCTCCGGTGCCGCGGACCGGCGGATCAGGCCGGGCAGTACGTGTCGGTCTCCGGCGGCGTTCCCTTGTCGAGGTAGCCGACGACGGGCGCCAGCGCGCACGGCGAGTATATCGAGGCGCCGTGGCCGATGCCCTGCCACATCACCCGTTTGCTGTTGGTGCCGGCGTTGATGACCGTGGCGGCGACGGCGGCGACGCCTTCGTTGCCGACGATCGGGTCGTTCTGCACGCCGAGCAGCAGCACCGGCACCTTGAGGTCCTTGGGCTCCTCGGGCGCCGATCCGCTCGGCCAGTTGAGGCAGGTGACGAGGTCGAGCGCGCCGACGGCGCCGAACTGCGGGTAGAGCTTGCCCCACGCCACCACGAGTTCGCGGACCCGGTCGGGCGTCGGCCGGTTGAGGGCGTCGCTGCATGAGTTGACGAACTGGCCGTCGGTCTGGCGCAGATCCTCGGCCCGGGTGATCAGGTCGCGCAGGCCGCTGTCGTCGCCGCCGCGGGCGGCGGCCAGTGTGGCCGCGAGTTCGTTGGTGCTGGCGACGCGGTCGCCGGTGGGGAAGGCCAGCGCGGTGGAGATGGCCTCGGCGACCGCGGACACCGACGCTCCGCCGGGTCCGTCGCCTGCCCGTGCGTCGGCCAGCAGGCCGTCGACCGCGGCCTTCGGGTCCGGCCCGAGGGGGCAGGCGGTCGCCGCGCACTGGGCGGCGAACGCGTCGAGCGCGGCCTGTTCGCCCTTGACGCGTTGTTCGGCGGCGGCCTCGGCGCCCACCGCCAGCGGCAGCGGGGAGTCGAGCAGCAACCGGGCCACCTTGTTGGGGTGCGAACCGGCGTACGCCAGCGCCACCTGGGAGCCGTTGCCGATGCCGAGGATCGCCAGTGCCGGAACGTCCCAGGTGCTGCGCAGGCGTTCGAGATCCTCGGCGGCGTGGGCGTTGTCGTACGCGGAGTCACCCGGCGCGATGGTGTCGGTGCAGCTGGTGGTGGCCGTCACGGTGATGGCGCTGAGGTTGGCGACGGGGTCGTCGCCGTACTGGAACTGGGCCTGCTCGCGCATTTCCTGGCGGTCGTAGGTGTCACGGCAGTCCAGCGCGCCGGACATGCCGATGCCGCGCCGGTCGACGGCGACGATGGGCCGGCCCTTGAGCACGTCGGAGCCGGTGCGCGTCAACCACGCCGGCAGTTGTGCCGACGACGGGGCGTCGGTGCCGGTGGTGAGCACGAGGGGGCCGGCGTCCGAGGGGGTCTGCGCGGTCTTGGCGCGGACCACGCCGATCGTCACCGAGCCGGTGGCCCCGTCGATCGAGTCGAGATCGGAATCGTAGTCGGCGCAGTCGAGCGTCACGCCGGGCAGCGGGTCGACGCCGGCGTCCCGGAACACCCGGGAGGTGCAGTCCCGCCACGACAGGTCGTTCTTGGGTGCTTCGATGGCCGGCGGCCCGGCGGCCTGCTGGGTGGGAGGCGCCTCGCCCTGCGGCCCGGCGCCGGAGTCGGTGGCGAATCGGGGGTTGGCGCCGAGCCCGGGGGAACAGCCGGCCAGCAGCACCGTCAGGGTGACGGTCGACAGGCTCAAGGCCGTGAGCAGCGCAGGGTGCCGACGCATGGTGACCACAGTAGCGATCGTCGCCGCGAGCTCAGTTGCCCCGCACATACCGCGTGTACAGGTAGCCCTGTCCATCGGCGAGCACGTGGCTGCGGGTCATCGGTGTGTGGACCTGCCCGGGTCCGGTGACGATGCGCTTAGCGTCGCCGCCGACGAGCACCGGGGCGAGCGTCAGGCACAGTTCGTCGAGCAGGTCTGCGCCGGTGAACATGCCGAGGATGCCGGGGCCGCCCTCGGTGAGCACACGCAGCAGCCCGCGTTCGGCCAGCAGCGTCAGCGCGCGTGCGGCGTCGACGGAGTCCGGGTCGGCGCCCGAGGCGTCGATGACCTCCGCCAGCCCGCCGAGCCGGTCGCGGGTGCTGCGGGCGGCGTCGGCACTGGTGAGGATGAGGGGCCGGACCTCGGTGCGATGAAACAGCTTGGCGTCGTGGTCGAGTCGCCCGCCGCGGGTCAGCACGGCGATGGGCGGCACCTCGGCCTGCCCACGCTGCTGACGGGCGGAACGGGCGGCGGGCCCGAGCTGCACGCCCGAGTAGTTCTCCACCCGCACCGTCGAGGCGCCGACGACGATCACGTCGGCCGCTTCGCGCATCAGGCCGAACAGCGCCCGGTCACCGTCGCCGCCCAGCGCGCCGGACTTGCCGTCGGCGGTCGCACCGCCGTCCACGCTGGTGATCATGTTGCCGCGGACCCAGCAGCGGGCGAGGTCGTCGGGGTAGCGGTAGAAGTCCGCGACGCGTTCGTCGTCCACCACCTCGACCGCGTCGAGCACTGTGAACTGTGTCCCAGCGACGGTCTCGGGCATACGCACGATTGCAGCACGTCGCTACGCTGCCTGCATGCACGGGTCCAGTGATGTGCCGAATCGGGTCGGCCATCTCGTCGACCGCAAGCCCACCGTCACCCCCGAACGGCTGGTGGCGAGCCTGGTCCCACCGCCGACGTTCACCCACGTCGCCTTCGACACCTACCGGCCCGACCCTGCCGAGCCGTCGCAGGCCGCGGCCGTGCAGTCCTGCATCCGGTTCTGCGAAGAGGCGGTGACGCGGCGGGCCGGCAAGAAGAAGCTGTTCGGCAAGCGCGAGGTGCTGCCCGGCGTCGGGCTCTACCTCGACGGCGGCTTCGGTGTCGGCAAGACCCACCTGCTGGCCTCGTCGTACTACCGTGTCGACGCCGGCAGCGAGGCGCCGACGGCGTTCGCGACGTTCGGGGAGCTGACCCAGCTGGCCGGGGTGTTCGGCTTCGTCGAGTGCATCGACCTGCTGGCCGGCTACGTGCTGGTGTGCATCGACGAATTCGAACTCGACGACCCGGGCAACACCACGCTGATCTCGCGGTTGCTCTCGGCGCTCGTGGAGCGCGGCGTGTCGATCGCGGCCACGTCGAACACGCTGCCCGAGCAGCTCGGTGAGGGCCGGTTCGCCGCGCAGGACTTCTTGCGCGAGATCAACACGCTGGCATCGATTTTCACGACCGTGCGGATCGAGGGGCCGGACTACCGGCACCGCGACCTGCCGCCCGCGCCCGAGCCGTTGACCGACGAGGAGGTCGCCGCGCGCGCCGACGCCGCGCCGGACGGGGCGGTGCTCGACGGCTTCGACGCCCTGTGCGGGCACCTGGCCACCATGCATCCGTCGCGGTACCAGGCCCTGATCGACGGCGTGACCGGTGTGTACCTCACCGGGGTGCATCCGCTCGACGACCAGAGCGTGGCGCTGCGGCTGGTGTCGCTGACCGACCGGCTGTATGACGCCGGGATCCCGGTGGTGGCGTCGGGCGCCAAGCTCGACACCGTCTTCAGCGAGGAGATGCTGGCCGGCGGCTTCCGCAAGAAGTACCTGCGCGCGACGTCGAGGCTGCTGGCGCTGACCGCGGCGGGTCAGGCCGAGGACAGCGGACGCACGAGCACGTAGTCCTGCTCGAGGCCGGCGCCGAGCCGGAAGGTCTTGGTGCCCGCCACGGTGAACCCGTGTTTGGCGTAGAACCGTTGCGCGCGTGGGTTCTCCTGATTCACGCCGAGCCACATGCAGGCGCTGCCGGACCGGCCGGCGCGGTTGATCGCCTCGGTCATCAGCGCGGCCGATACGCCTGCGCCGTGGCTGTCGGGCAGCACGTAGATCTTCGACAGTTCGACGGCGGGCCGCAGGGTGACGGCCTGCTGCACGTCGGCGTCGTCGGGCACGCCGTGGATCAGCATGGCGTAGCCGGTGATGCGGCCGTCGTGGACGGCGACCACCAGGTCGCGGGCCGGGTCGGCGAGGTAGTCGCCGAAGCGCTGCGCGCTGAGGTGCTCGTCGACGAACGCGGCGATGTTCTCGGCGGTGGCGCCGGGCGGGCAGGCCAGCGGGAATGTGCGGGCGGCGACGTCGGCGAGTTCGGCGAGGTCGGCTGCCGCGGGGGTGCGAACGTGCAGTGTCGGGTCTAGACGTTCCACTGCGCGAGGTGCTGGCCGGTGAGCTTGTCGATCAGCACCACGTTGGACACCAGATCGCGATAGCAGTCCCACCACACACCGCCGGTGACGGTGGATCCGGCGGGCGCGTTGGTGAGTGCGGCGGCGAGGGCGTCGGGCGCATCGCTGTTGCGTGGTTCGTAGGCGTCACCGGTCGGGGTGACGCCACGGAACTGGAAGGTGATCGCCATCGCGTACGGCGTAGGCAGCTGGACCGCGTGGACGCTGACCTGGGCGCGATACACCTGGTAGCGCGGCGCCCGCGGCGGGTAGCCGAACCCCGGCGGGACCGGCGACGGGTCGATGCTGTGCACGGTGACGTCGGCGATCAGGCCCTCGAACGAGACGCGCAGCGGCTCGCCGAGGCGACCGATCGGCGCCGGGGCGGCCGAGGCGGTCGGGGCGACGAAGCCCGCGACGACCGTCAGCGCGGCGATGAGGTGCACGAGCCAGCGACGCATGGACGCATGATCGCACAAACTGAAACGTGTTTCAGGTTCTTTGGACCGCCGTCAGGCCGCCCAGGGGCCCAGCCCGCCGACCTTGTCGATGCGGACGCGGGTGAGGAAGCCCGCCGGTGCCCCCGTGGGCGGGAAGCCCGAACCGGGGCCGAGCATCACCTCGGCGAGTTCGGTCAGCAGTTCGGGGGCGCCGCCCTCGACGATGCGGGCGGTGCCGGTGATCGACAGGTACGGCGTCTGCCCGCCGGAGTGGGCGCGCGGCAGTATGGTCAGCGTCACCCGTGGATCGCGCCGGACGTTGCGGATCTTCTGGTACTTCTCCGACAGGTGCGCCGAGACGAGCTCGTCGCCGTCGGGTGTGGACTGCAGCGCCACCCAGACAAGCGACGCGTGAGGGCTGCCGTCGGGGTTGATGGTGACCAGGGTGGCGTCGGCGCCACGACCGATGAGCTCGCGGGCGGAGTCGGGCAGGTTCATGCCGGGTTCTACGGCGGCGGGCGCCGTTTCATTCCCTCACGCGGCTTCGAGGGTGAGCAGCGCGGACTTGGCGGCCGCGCCGCCGACGTACTGTCCGGTGCTGCCGTCCGAGCGCACCACGCGGTGGCACGGGATCACCACCGGCAGCGGGTTGTGGGCGCAGGCGCTGCCGACCGCGCGCACCGCGCGAGGGCTCCCGACGGCGGCGGCGACGGCGGCGTAGCTCGCGCGGTGGCCGTAGCCGATGCTGCGCAGGTGCTCGATCACGTTGCGCCGGAAGCCGGCCGCCAGCCGCAGGTCGACCGGGACGTCGAAGGCGGTGCGGCGCTTGGCGAAGTACTCGTCGAGTTGGCGCGCGACGGCGTCCAGGCGGTCCGGGACGTGCAGCACGCGCGGGCTGACGGCGCCCGCGAGGGTGGCAAGCACAGCGCTGTGGTCCTCGACGTCGAAGGCGACGCGGACCAGTCCGACGGGCGTGGCCGCCAGCAGCAGGGGGCCGACGGGGCTGTCGATCGTGCGGTACGCGATGTCGAGCAGGTCGGCGTCGGCCGCGGCCCGTTCGAGGCGGGCGTGCAGCCGGGCCAGCGCCGTCTCCTCGTCGGGCGCGATGTCGAACAGGTTGATGCTCATGCGGTTTCGTCCTCCAGGTAGATCCTGCGCAGTGTCTTGAGGCCGTCGGCGGCGGCCCGTCGGGCGGCGTCGGGGGAGTTGCCGAGCAGGGCGGCGATCTCGGCGTAGGGAAGGCCGGCCAGGTGGTGGTAGGCCAGCGCCTGGCGTTGCTTCGTGGGCAGGCGTTGCAGCGCGGCCCACAGGTCGCGGTCGCGCGCGGCGGGATCGGCGTGGGGGGCCTGCCGTTCGGGGACGCTGTCGGTGGGCACGGCCCGCCGTGAGGTGGCCCGGCCGACGTCGAGTGCCCGCCGGTGGGCGATGGTCACCAGCCAGGCCTCGACGTTCGCGTCGGCCGGCAGGCGCGGGTATGCCCGCAGCGCCGAGAGGAACGTCTCCGACCAGGCGTCCTCGGCGTCGACGGGCCCCACGACGGCGCGGCACACCCGCAGCACGGTCGCGCCGTGCTCGGCCACCACGTCCTCGAACGGTCGCACTGTCACATCATGTAGACGCCGCGGCGCCCGTGACGGTGAGATCAGCCCTTCACGATCGATTCCAGCGCGGTGACGAGTTCCCGTTCGAAGCGCTCCCGGTCGACGCCGAGTCGGTGCAGGTGGCCGTCCTCATCCTCGGCTTCATAGATCGCGAGCAGGATGTGTTCGGTGCCGACGTAGTTGTGGCCCAGTCGCAGCGCCTGCCGGAACGTCAGCTCCAGCACCTTCTTGGCCGGGCCGTCGAACGGGATGAGCGCCGGGACCTCGCCCTCGGAGCGCGGCGGCAGCTCGATGGCTTCGGAGACCTTCGCGCCGTCCACGCCTTGTCCGGTGAGCAGTCTGGCGGCCAGGCCGTCGGGGTCGTCGAACAGCGCGAGCAGCAGGTGGGCGGGCTCGATCTTGTCGTTGCCCGCGGCGTGTGCCCGGTTCTGGGCGCCGACGACGACGTTGCGTGCCCTGGGGGTGAAGCGGCCGAAGCCGGCGTTGGGGTCGAGCGGGTTGGATTCCGCCTTGGGGACGAAACGCTTCTGCGCCGCCTGCTTGCTCACCCCCATGCAGGCGCCGATGTCAGTCCAGGAGGCGCCCGAGCGGCGGGCCTGATCGACGAAGTGACCGATGAGATGGTCGGCGATGTCACCGAGCGCGTCCGCGGCGATCATCGCGTCCGTCAGTTGCTCGAGGGGTTCGTCGTGGGCCTTCTTGATCGCATCGATGAGGTCGTCGAGGCGGACGGGGTTGCTTATCTTGGTGGACTCGCTCATGACGTCAACTCTAGGTTGACGATAAACAGTCGTCAACCCGAGGTTGACGCTCAGTTCGTCGTCGATTCAGCCGCGCGGGTAGCCCCGCCGCACGGTCCGGTCCAGGATGCCGAGCGTGGCGCGCAGCGCACTCTCCGGGAGGATCGGGAAGATGTCGCGCTCCCGCCAGACGGGGTCGATGTCGGACCAGTCGTAGAACGAGGTGACGAGGGTGCCTTCGTCGACCGGTTCGAGCCGGTACCCGTAGACGTGCCCGATCGGCGGCTTCAGATCGCCGAGGATCGTCCAGGCGATGAGCCGGTTTGCCTCGAAGTCGGTGATCTTGATGGTGACGTCGTACTTCCCGAGCGGGAAGTCGTTGAGCGCCTCGCGGTCCATGTGCACCACGAAGCTGTCGCCGACGGCCCGCACCGGATCGCCGTCGGCCTCCTGGAGCATCCCGGCGGCGTCGATCGCGACGTGGCCCTGTGGGTCGCAGAGGACGGCGAAGACGTCGGACGGCGCCGCCGCGATGGTGCGCTGGACTTCGAAGCGTTCGGTCATGCACCGATCGTGTCAGGTGTTTCCTCGAATTTGCTATCGGGTACTCGAACTCGAGATGTCCAGGCACTTCGATCTCACCTCAGGCGCTTCCCGGCCCCCGGCCCTGCGCCGCATCGTGGCCTTCATCCACGACCATGCGGACACCGACATCGGGTTGAGCGACATCGCCACGGCTGCGCAGCTCACCCCGCGGTCAGTGCAGTACCTGTTCCGACGCCACCTCGGTGTCACACCGCTGGAGTATCTGCGCAGGGTCCGGCTGGACCGCGCGCACCGAGACCTGCTGGCGGCCGACCCGGCCGTCGACACGGTCAACGCGATCGCCGGTCGGTGGGGGTTCGCCCACGCCGGGCGGTTCAGCGTGGCCTACCGCGAGATGTTCGGCACGCCGCCGAGCGCTACGCTGCGTAGTGACTGGCGGCGCCCCGATCCGGTGATGCGGTCGCGTTCTGCCGGCCGACGCTGAGGTCGGCCGCGTGAAGTGCCGTTTCGTGGGTAAACCGTTGCGGCAGTGAATCGTGCGGCGTTGAGGGGATGAGGTGAGCCGGCATGTCGGGGACCGATGAGACGCCAGAGGACCAACCCGTCGACGCCGGTGAGGCCACCGCTCCGATTCCGGGCCTCGGTCCGGTGGAGCCCCCCGTGGACAACGAGGGACCGTTCGCCGCGGGTGCGCTGATCGCCGACGGCCGGTTCCGGCTGGTGGCCGCCCACGGCGCGCCCGGACATCTGCAGTTCTGGCAGGCCTTCGACTTCGCGGCGGGGCGCATGGTGGCACTCACGCTGGTGGACCCGCGGGAGTCGCTGCCAGTGGACCGCGTGAACGAGGTGCTGTCGCTCACCGTGCGCCAGCGCGGGCTCGACATGCCGGGTATCGCCGCGGTGCGCGAGGTGTTCCACACCGGCCGGTTCGGCGTGGTGGTGTCGGACTGGGTGCCGGGCGGCACGCTGCGTCAGATCGCCGACACCAACCCGTCGCCGCTCGGCGTTGCCGGCGCGATGCAGTCGCTGGCCGTCGCGGCGGAGGCCGCACACCGGGCCGGGCTGGCGCTGAGCATCGACCATCCGGCGCGGGTGCGCATCAGCACCGACGGCAATGCGGTACTGGCGTTTCCGGGCACCACGCCCGAGGCGACACCTCGTGAAGACCTGCGGGGAATCGGCGCCGCCTTCTACGCCCTACTCGTCGATCGCTGGCCGGCCCAGGGCCCGACACCGGTGGGGTGGACGGCGGTCGACGTCGACGCCGCCGGTCGTCCGCAGGAGCCGGCCGCCATCGACCCCGACATTCCCTTCCTGATCTCCGCGGCCGCCGCCGGACTGGTCCGTGAGGGCGGGATCACCAGCGCCGCAACGTTGATGACCCTGTTGCGGCAAGCCCGCGCCGACGTTGCCGGTGGCCAGGACGACGCCGGCGGCGCTCCACCGCCTGCGGCGGTTCCGGGCGGCTACGCGGGATTCGGCAATGTCGGACCCGAACAGCAGGCCGAGGCCGCGAAACGGCAACTGGTCCGGGTGACGCTTCTCGCGGCTGCGGCGATCATGGTCGTCGCGGTGGTGGCGGTCGTGTCGTCGTTGACCGATGTGCTGGACACCGACTCGGGGCCCGCGCTGGACGCCGAGCGGCTCGGGCTCAACGCGACCACCGAGGTGGCCGCCCCGCCGACGAGCCCGACGATGCGCGCGGCCGCCGCCGACGCACCGATCGACATCGCCGAGGCCGCGGTGTTCGCCCCCGGCGGCTCGCCCGATAACCCCGGCGACGCGGGCAAGGCCGTGGACCGCGACCCGGCGACGGCCTGGACCACCGACACGTATCGAGATGCCGTGCCGTTCCCCACGTTCAAGGAGGGCCTCGGCCTGTCGATCAAGCTCCGTCAGCCGGCGATCCTCAGCGCGGTCACCGTGGACCTGGCGAGCAGCGGCACCGTGATCCAGATCCGTTCGGCGACAACAGGTGCGCCCGGCGCGCTGGCCGACACCACGGAACTGAGCCCGCCCGTACCGGTGCAGCCGGGCCACAACCGGATCGCGGTGCCTGCCGCGGCGGCGACGTCGAATGTGGTGGTGTGGATCTCGACGCTCGGCACGATGGACGGCAAGAGCCGTACGGAGATCTCCGAGGTGCGGCTGATCGCGGCGGCGCCGCCCGCCTGAACGTTTCTCCACAGGCCGCGCAGAAGTTGCTGCGCGCGGCGTTGCGGCGGGATAGGTTCGTACGGTCGAGGCCGCCGAACCGGTGGCCACCGGGTGCGGCGGGAAGGCAGACAACATGGGCGGACACGGGACGCGGCGATTTGCCGGGGCCGTCAATTCGATCGCGGTGGCCGCGGGCGTCGCCGGAATGGCGGCGGCGGGTACCGCGCTGGCAGCTCCGGCCTCGGCCAATCCAGCGGTCAACGGCAGGTACGTCTTCGACTGGTACACGGGTGCGCCGTTCAAGGAGAACGTGACCATCACCTCGTGCGGCAGCGATTGCCTGACAATGGATTTCGCACCGGACAATGTCGTCGAGTACCGCTTCGTCAACAACGCGTGGAAGTTCACCCGGTACAAGGACGACGCCGTCACCTGTGACAACGGCCAGGTGGTCGGCGCGGAGCAGACGACGTTCATCAACCCGGAGTTCACCGCGGGTCAGAACGTCGCCTCCGCGGACTGCGGGCGGGGCGTGCTGCCGATGCGGCCCGCGGCGTTCAACATCATCCGGCTGTCCTGAGCGGTTCTGCGACCGAGGTTGCTTGAATAGGAAACTGCTCAGGTCAAGACGGTCGAAGCGTTTCGCTGAACCGGTGACTCCGCAGTCCCACCGCTGCGATACTTCTCGGATCGTCTGAAGGCGATCGGTTCGGACGAGCGGGTGGGGGAGTGCAGATGCGCAGGATTGCTCGCATGCTGGGTGCCGGCGTCGTGGGCGGCGTACTGCTCGGCGGCGTCGCCGGCGTGCTGTCGCCCGCCACGGCCAATGCCGAGGGGCCGGTGTTGAGCGGAAGCTACGCCGTCACCACGCATTACGGGACGGCCACACCCACCACGGTGGCCAAGTTCGCCTCCGATTGCGGGCGCTGCGGTGGGACGGTGACGGCGGATGGTGTCACGCAGCAGCTGACGTGGATCGGCGCCGGATGGCAGTTCACCACTGTTGCGGGCTGCGGGCCGCAGACGACCGTCTACACGCCGGTGGCCGACGTCGACGGCATCGTCCAGAGTTTCACCCTGGTCGGCACGTTCGCCAACCCCGCGGTGTGCGCAGTGGTCGGTCCGGTGACCGGGACCGGCAATCGCATCAGCGACTGATCGGCAGCCGCTCCGACCGGATAGAAGGAGGATGACCATGACTGTTACTCGAGCTATGGCCGTCGGCATCGTGCTCGTCGGCGCGTCGATCGGGTTGGCAGCCCCAGCTGCGGCCGAACCGCTGAACGGCGCCTACAGCGGCACCCTGATCGACGGGGCTGGAACGGTGCTCAATCCGGACCCGATCAGGATGACTTTTGCGCCATGCGGTCCGGACTGCACGCGGTTGACGACGCCGAGCCAGAACGTCGAGCTGCACCTGCAGGGCGGGGCCTGGGTCGCCGGTTACACCTGGAACGGCGCGCCGTGCACGATCACTGTGAACGGCACCGGCAGCATCCTCGACGACGTGTGCCCGAACGAACAGCCCATGCGGATGGCGCTGACCAAGAACGGCTGAGCCTCGGGACTTTCCGTCACGGGCGATGTGCGATGACAGCGCATATGGTCTGCGTGTCGCGTCTTTCGCCGTGATTCCAGAGTGCGCGGGTGGTTCACGCTGCAAAATCGTGGGCGAGACAGCGATTGGTTGTGTGCCGGGGGTCGGGTGACATTATGGCGAAACACGAAGGTCCCGCGATTGCGCCCCCGTCGGTGGGGCAGGAACAGATGGCGCTGCCGGACATCGTTCCGCGCGAGGAATGGCAGGCGGCCCGCGACGAGCTGCTGGCCGAAGAGAAGGCGTTGATGAAGGCGCGGGATGCCCTGGCCGCGAAGCGTCGGCGGCTGCCGATGACTCCCGTGCGCGGCGACTACCGCTTCGTCGGCCCTGACGGCGAGGTGGACCTGCTCGGTTTGTTCGCCGGGCGGCGCCAGCTGATCGTCTACCGCTTCTTCTATGCCCCCGATGTGGAGAACTGGCCGGAGGGGGCCTGCTCGGGGTGCTCGTTGTTCGCCGACACGGTGGTTCACCCGGCGCACCTGGCAGCCCGGGACACCACGCTGGTCTTCGTCTCGGCGGCCCCGCAGGAGCGCATCGCCGCGTACAAGACGCGGATGGGGTGGGAGGAACTACCGTTCTTCACCCTCGTGGGTGAGGAATTCTCCCGGGATTTCGCTGTCGAGGAGATGTTCGGGCTCACCGTGTTCATCCGCGACGGCGATAGTGTCTTCCAGACCTATTTCGTCAACGGACGCGGGATCGAGGAAATCGGCCCTGTGTGGTCATTCCTCGACATCACGCCACTGGGCCGGCAGGAAGAGTGGCAGGAAGTGCCGCCCGGGCGGCCGCAGGGTCCGCCCTATGAGTGGTGGCGCCTTCACGACAACTATGGCGACCGCTGAACTGCGCAAAGCGGGGGTGATTCTCGCAATCCCAGGTACGGCAGGCGGATTCCCTTCAGGTCGAGCAACTGCCCGGAGCGCTCGCGTCCGCTACCCGCTACCTTGGAATCGAGAAGCGGTATGAACATCACCGACGACCCGACGCTCGCAGCGATGCGAGATCAGCTTCTACAGGACGGTCTCGGCGGTGAGTGCATGTCGCTGGCGCACGTCGATGGCGTCGTTGCGCGCATATCCCCCGATGAGTCGTTAGCGGCACAACAGGAGATAGTTCTGCGCTCGATTCGAACGCTGCTTGATGACGGGCTGATGGTGGTCGGCCAAATCGTCGGAGGGTCCGACGAGCGCGTCGAGCCGTGGGCTCTGACGACTGAAGACGCCCTCGCACGGATTCACGCCGGCTACGTGGTTCACCATGAGGACCAGGCGTGGTCCTTCAGTACGTGGTTCGCCCTCACCGATGGCGGTCAGCGAACCGCTATTGCGCGGAGACGACGAAGGCCCGGTCGAAGCCGGGCCTGACGTGCGCCAATCCTGGTGCGCGATACTGGGATTGAACCAGTGACCTCTTCCGTGTCAGGGAAGCGCTCTCCCGCTGAGCTAATCGCGCCGGGTTCCTGCTGGAGGTGGAGACGGGAATCGAACCCGTGTGCACGGCTTTGCAGGCCGTTGCCTCACCACTCGGCCACTCCACCGCTGGGGTTGATGCTTCTGCACCTTCGAGCGGATGACGGGATTCGAACCCGCGACCCTCACCTTGGCAAGGTGATGCGCTACCAACTGCGCTACATCCGCGCGCCACGGGCGAGATCGTCGCCCGTCGCGAAGCACGACGATAGTCCACCCGAGCCTGGCTATACAAATCCCCTCGACGCAGGGTTCAGAACAGGCGGTACGCCTCCCGCGACAGCGAGAATCCGTGGCCGCTTTCCGAATCCCGGCTGGAAACCCCCGCCTCGGCCACCTCGCAGCGCAGGGTCCCGGCGGTGATGGAGTCGCCGTAGGCCCGCCGATCACCCGCCATCAGCGCGGTGTCGCCGCCACCGGCACCCATCGCCACGTCATGGCGCGACTGTATCGGCGCCGACCTGAATGACCAGGGGATTCCAGGTGAAAAGTCGGCGCGTGATAATCTTCGACACCGTTCGGCCGTTATCTTCCGGCCGGCCCACCCGGTCTCGTAGCTCAGTGGGAGAGCGTCCGCCTCACACGCGGAAGGTCGCTGGTTCGAAACCAGCCGGGACCACCATCAAGCCCCGCAGGATCAGTAGCCGGGGACGCGGCCTCGCTGTACCCGGTTTTTCGACGACCATTCGGGGGTAACGCTCGCATCGTGGAGAGCCCGCCGGTGGTTCGAGTCGCCGAGGACGGCCGCCCCGTGCGGGAGGACGGTCGCTCGCGCCGACAGCTGTGGCAACGGGCCGCCTGGGTGGTCGCCTCACTCCTGAGTGTCGGAATGTGCGTCCGGTACATGGTGCAGGCGGTGACATACCCGCTGATGGACCTGTCGGTGTTCCGCGACGCGGGCTTCGCCATCGTCGCGAACCTGCCGCTGTATTCCGATCAATTCCCGAGCGCATCGGGTTTCCGGTTCATCTATCCGCCGTTCGCGGCGATCCTGTTCGCGCCGATGGCGGCAGTTCCCCTGTTGGTGCTGCAGATCGTGTGGAGTGCACTCAACCTGTTCCTGGTGTGGTGGATCCTGCGCATGATCCTCGATCGGCTGCATGTCGGGTCGCCGAACTGGGCCGCCATGGCCGCGCTCGGGCCGGTGCTCGTGCTGGAACCCATCAGGTCGAACTTCGAGTTCGGTCAGGTCAACATCGTGCTGGCGGCGCTGGTGGTCGCCGACTGCCTCGGAGTGCTTCCCCGAAGATTCCGCGGGATGGGAATCGGCATCGCGGCCGGCGTCAAGATCACCCCGGCGGCGTTCGGATTGGTACTGCTGCTAAGGCGTGACTTCGCTGGGGTGGCCCGAGCAGTCGCCACGTTCGCTGCGACGGTGGTGATCGGATACCTGGTCCGCCGCCACGAGTCGGTCTACTTCTGGACGACGGAATTCTTCAACACCGAGCGCGCCGGCGGTCACGACTTCAGCCGCAACCAGGCGCTCACCGGTCTGATCACCCGACTGGGTGCCAACGGCGTCGCCGAACACGTTCTCTGGTCGTTCGGTGTCGTTGCGATCATCACGGCGACCGTCTTCGCGGCTCGCCGGTTCACGAGGGCTGGCATGGATGTCGAGGCGACCGCCGTGGTCGCGCTGGCCGCGCTGCTGGCGGCACCGATGGCGGTCACCCACCACTGGACCTACGTCGTCTTCCTCATTCCGCTGATCGTTGCCCCACCACACCGGGGTTGGCGGCCATGGCTCGCAGCGGCCGCCATCGTGTTCCTGGTCGGTCCGCACAAATTACTGGAGGGCGCGGACACGGCCGGTTTCGAGGCCGTCGTTCGCCAAATCGTCGGCAACGCCCAGGTGATCACCGGCATCACTCTGATGATCGGCGCGGCGATCGCCGCGCGCCGAATCACATCCAACGAGGAAAGCCCCGTCAGCCGTCAGTAGCCGCTGAGATCAGTGGCGCCGTCGCCAGACGATGATGCCCGCGGCTACCGCGACGGCCACGACGATCGCCGCCACCGGCACCGACTTCTTCGGGTTGTCGGCCAGCGCGTGCTGCGCGGTGTGCGCCTTGTCGACGGCGGCGTGCTTGGCGTGATCGACCTTGGCCTTCGCCTGCGCCTTGGTGTCCTCGACCTTGTCTTTCGCCTGCTGCTTGACGTCGAGCTTCGCCGACAGCGCCTCGACCGTCTCGCCGAGCTCCTGACGGGTGGCCTCGATGTCCTTCTCGATGTCCTCGACACCGGCGTCGGGGCCGGGCTCGGGGCGGTTGGGCTCAGGTGCGGTCATTTGCGCGCGTCCTTCACTTCCTGGATATCGGCCTTCACGGTCTCCGCGGTCCTGGGCGCCGCGGGCGTGACCTGCTCGGCTTGCTTCTTGCTCATCAACGCGGCGATGCCGGCGATCACGAAGAGCACCAACGCGACGATCAGCGCTGCCGCCCACACGTCGAGCACCAGGGACAACGCCGCCACCGCGGCGGCGATCACAGTCATCAGGCCCAGCACCGCGAACAATCCCGCGACACTGATCAGCCCCGCGCCGATGCCCGCATGCTTGGCCGACTCCTGGAATTCCTTCTGCGCCAGCTTCAACTCGTCCCGCACCAACCGCGACGTCTGCGCGGACAGTTGACTCATCAGCTCACCGACGGACGCGTCCGCGCCCGGCTTCGGTTCCACACTCATGGCATACCAACCTCTGTCTCGCCTGTATGCGCACAGTTGTGCCCCCGCTGATTGGCACGCAAACCCCCGCGCGCACGCGAAGTCGGTCAGCTCGCCGAGCGCGCCGTCTCGATCAGGTCCTCGGCGATCTTGGCCAGCGGCACGTTCGCATCTTGTGACAGCTTGCGCAGCAACGCGAACGCCTGCACCGCGTCGACGCCGTAGCGCTCCATCACCATGCCCTTGGCCTGGCCGATGATGTCGCGACTGGCCAGCGCCCGCTTGAACTGGTCCTCGCGGCGGGCGGAGTTCCACGCCACCGACGAGTGCGCGGCGAAGGCCAGGCCGATGTCGCGGGTCGCGCTGTCGAAGACGCCGGGTTCCTCGGCGTAGACGTTGAGTGCGCCCATCGTCTCGTCGGCGATGAACAGCTGAAAGGACATGATCGTACGAATCGGCGTCTGCTCCAGCACATCCCGGCGGTAGAGCGGGAAACGGTCGTCGTGCTCGAGATCATCGACGAGGATCGTCTTCTCGTCCCACGCCGCGGTCAGGCACGGCCCCTCGCTGTGACGCTGCTGGATCTCGTCGAGCATCATCGGCCACTTGTGACTGGCCGCGGGGGTGTCGATGTGGCGGGCGTCGCGGGTGACGGTGATGCCGGCGTACTGCGCACCGGGGATCTCCACGGCGGCGTGCTCGACGAGTTCGGCGAGCACGGCCTCCGAATCCGTGTCCGACCGGCCGTGCAGCTCCTGCACGATCTCGGCGATGCGGAGGTGCGTGCCCTCCGCCCCCGTTGGCTCGTTCACCAGCACCATCCTGAAGCGTCTCCTCCGATAGGTTGCTCAACAATACGCGCTGCAACACGGGGAGGACCCATGAAGAACCCAGGTCACACCCCCCGCGGCGCGATCACCCGCAACGCCACCGGCCCCGGCGCGGCCGAGGCGTTCGTGCTCATCGCGATCGCCACGATTCTGCTGACCCGGCTCTACCTGCAGCTGACCGGTTACCCCCAGGTCGGGGGCGGTGACCTGCACATCGCCCATGCGCTGTGGGGTGGCGCGCTGATGATGCTGGCGCTGCTGCTCGGGTGGCTGACGCTTGGTGCGGGCACCCGCATCGTCGCCGTCGTCATGGGCGGGATCGGGTTCGGGTTGTTCCTCGACGAGGTCGGCAAGTTCGTCACCAAGGACAACGACTACTTCTACGGCCCGGCCGCCGAGATCATGTACGTGCTGGTGGTGCTCATCCTCGTCGGCGCGCGGATGTTCCGGGACTTCCGGCCGCTGTCGGGCCGCGAATGCCTGGCCTCGGCCGCCGCCATCGCCGCCGACGGGGTGGCGCGCGGCCTGGCCGACCACCGCCGCAGCATCGGGCTGGTGCTGGTGGAACGGGCGCAGCAGGACGGCGCGAACCCCGCCGACGTGGGTCACGTCCGGTCGCTGCTGCACTCGGCCGACCCGGCCGGCGACCGCATGCACCGCCTGCAGCAGTGGGCGCCGCGGCTGATCCCGGGCGTCTTCCGCAGCCCCCGGTGGATAGCGGTGGTCGGCTGGCTGCTCGTCGTCGGCGCACTCGGCAGCCTGGTCCTCGGCCTGCTCGGCATCGCGCTGGGCGGCTGGGACTATCAGGACGACGATCTGACACTGCACCTCGACGGGACGAGCCTCGCGTCGGTCATCCTGGTCGTCAGCGCCGCACTCACCTCGGCGATGGCGCTGCCCGCGATGATCGCGCGCAGGCGCACGGACAAGGCGTGGCCGCTGCGGTGGCTGCGCAACGCCGCACTGCTGTTCACGTTCCTCAACGCGCTCGTCGACTTCGCCACCGAAGGTTTCGCCGCGCTGATCAACCTGTCGATCGGGCTGTTCACGCTGGCTGTCGTGTCGTATCACCTCGACGTCGCCGCGCACGCCGAACTCCCGGCCTCCGAACGGGACGCCCCGGTCCCTACAGCGCCGTGAGATAGCGCCGGGTGATGATGCGCTGCATCAGCGATGTCACCGGCGCGGCCAGCCTGCTCCACCAGGTGCCGTGCCGGGAGAACGCCCGCACCTCCGCGTACACCTGATCGGTTGCCGGGTCGAAGCGCACGGAGAACAGCTCCTCACCGGACTCGGCATGGCCGGGCAGCGTGCCGTAGGCGTACCCGCGCCGGTCGGGCTCGTCGATCACGTACACCACCCGGCACGGCGCCCGCACCGGCCCGACGCCGACCACGACCTCGGACCCGACCTCGGCGACCTCCGAGCTCGCGTCGACCCGCACGCCGGCCCCGCGCAGCATGCCCCACCGCATCACCGCCGCACCGGCCTCCTCGAAGCGCTGCCTGCCGCGCCCGATCACCGCCGACTCCTCCACGTGGTGGTAACCCGCGGGCAACGGGCCGGCGGTCGCGCCCACCTCGTCGTAGGTCAACTTGAGTCCGGCGAGGTCGCTGAGCTTCACCCCGCCACCTTCTCACCCGCGGCGTACGGTCGTTGTCGTGGCCAACGAAACCGTCGCAAGCGCATCCGGAACCTTCTCCCTCGGCGGCGATCTGACCGTCAACCGGCTCGGTTTCGGCGCCATGCGATTGACCGGCAAGGGCGTGTGGGGCCCGCCCGCCGACCCCGACGAGTGCATCCGCGTGCTGCGCCGCGCCGTCGAACTCGGCGTCGACTTCATCGACACCGCCGACTCCTACGGCCCCTATGTCTCCGAGGACCTCATCCGACGGGCGCTGCACCCTTACACCGACGGGCTGGTCATCGCCACCAAGGCCGGCCTGCTGCGCACCGGACCCGACGAGTGGACCCCGCTCGGCTTCCCGGCCTACCTGCGTCAGCAGTGCGAGACCAGCCTGCGCCGCCTGGGCGTGGACACCATCGACCTGTTCCAGCTGCACCGCATCGACAGCAAGTTCCCCGCCGAGGACCAGATCGGGGAACTGCGCACGCTGCAGCAGGAGGGCAAGATCCGCCACATCGGGCTGTCCGAGGTCGACGTCGACCAGCTCGAGGCCGCCCAGAAGGTCGCCACCATCGTGTCGGTGCAGAACATGTACAACGTCAGCACCCGCACCGCCGAACCACTGCTCGACAAGGTGACCGAAGAGGGCATCGGCTTCATCCCGTGGTTCCCCCTCGCCGCGGGTCCGCTGGCCGCACCGGGCGGGCCGCTGCAGCGCATCGCCGACGACCACGGCGCCACACCGTCGCAGCTCGCCCTGGCGTGGCTGCTCAAGCGCTCACCGGTGGTGCTGCCGATTCCCGGCACCTCGAGCGTCGCCCACCTGGAGGAGAACGTCGCCGCCGCGCAGATCACGCTGTCCGACGACGAGTTCGAGACACTCAGCCGTGCCGGCGAAGCCGGCTGACCCCGCAACCCATACGGTGACGGGGTGAGCACCGACTCCACGCAGACGTCGACACCGGCGACCGGCGGCGGTTTCAACCCCCCGGTCCCGACCACCCGGGGCGGGCCTGACTTCGGCAGATTCGTCGAGGCCGTGCGCACCCTGCAGGACGACGCCCGCTGCGTCGACGCGCCCGACGAGGTGATCAGCGAGGCCGCCGACCTCATCGAGCGGGTGTCGGCGCTGCTGGCGCCGCACCGCGCCGACGAGTGGCACGCCCCGTCGGGCCGGCGCATGGACCTGCCCAACCGCGGCAACATCCTGCAGGTGCCGATGCTGCTGAGGCGCACCGACGACGACCGGATCACCGGGGAGGCCGAATTCCGCCGCTTCTACCTGGGCCGCAACGGCGCCGCGCATGGGGGAGCGGTGGCCCTGCTGTTCGACTCGGTGCTCGGCTACGCCGCCTACAAGCTCACCCGCAGCCGCTACCAGCGCACGGCATCCCTGCACGTCAACTACCGCAAGATCGCCCCGGTGGAGAGGAAGTTGCAGGTGGAAGCCGGTATCGACCGCATTGAGGGCCGCAAGATCTTCGTCACGGGCCGACTGCTCGACGGTGAGGCCGTGCTCGCCGAGGCCGAGGCGCTGTTCGTCAAGCTGAATCCGGGGCAGCCGTGAGCACGCCGCAGGAGCGCGACGAGGCCGCCCCCGAGACGGACACCGAGACGACCGACACCGACGAGTCGCGGTTCTCGGCGGTCAAACGCCGGTGGGCGCGGTGGCGGGACCGGCTGCGTGAGCGCCCGCGGGTCGAGTTCTTCTACCGCATCGCCGTCGGGGTGATCGGGCTGGCCGTCTTCGGGCTTGGCATCCTCGCGATCCCCTATCCGGGGCCCGGCTGGGCCATCGTGTTCATCGGCCTGGGCATTCTGGCCACCGAGTTCGATTGGGCGCGGCGGCTGCTGGCGTACGCCAAGGAGCGCTACGACAAGGTGATGGACTGGTTCCACCGCCAGGGCGCGTTGGTGCAGATCCTGGGTGGGCTGCTCACGGCGCTGGTGGTGTTCGGCACGCTGTGGCTGCTCGGCGCCGTCGACTGGACCGGAGAACTCTTCGGCATCGACCATCCGTGGCTGAACAGCCCGATCGGGGTGGGCTCCTAGGGCGATCCGGCGCTCCGAGTGGGTTCAGGGCGTGCCGTGTGACCCCGACGGCACCCCGATAGCATGGTCGCGACCTGAATTATCCGACCACCCTCGACACAACGGAGAGTCCGCGATGAGCGCCGCCGCCAGTCCCGCCCCAGCAGCCCCGATCCGGGTGGCTGCCGGGACCACCGCCGGGGCGGCGGTCCGGGAGGCGGGACTGCCCGGCCGCGGTGCGCCTGACGCCGTCGTGGTGGTCCGCGACGCCGAGGGCCGCCTGCGCGACCTGGCGTGGACGCCCGACGCCGACGCCGACGTCATGCCGGTGACGGCCGACACCGAGGACGGCCGCAGCGTCATACGGCACTCGGCCGCCCACGTGCTCGCCCAGGCCGTGCAGCAGATGTTCCCCGAAGCCAAGCTGGGCATCGGCCCGCCGATCACCGACGGCTTCTACTACGACTTCGACGTGCCGCGCGCATTCACTCCGGAGGACCTGGAGGCACTGGAGAAGCGGATGCGCAAGATCGTCAAGGACGGTCAGCTGTTCTCCCGGCGGGTCTACGCATCCAAGGACGAGGCGCGCGCCGAACTCGCCGCCGAACCCTTCAAGCTCGAACTCGTCGACGACAAGTCCGGCGATCCCGAGGTGATGGAGGTCGGCGGCGACGAGCTGACCGCCTACGACAACCTCAATCCCCGTACCCAGGAACGTATCTGGGGCGACCTGTGCCGGGGCCCGCACATCCCGACGACCAAGTACATCCCGGCGTTCAAGCTGACGCGCAGTTCGGCCGCCTACTGGCGCGGCGACCAGGAGAACGCAAGCCTGCAACGCATCTACGGCACGGCATGGGAGTCCCAGGAGGCGCTCGACCGGCACCTCGAACTGCTCGAGGAGGCCCAGCGCCGCGACCACCGCAGGCTCGGATCCGAACTCGACCTGTTCAGCTTCCCCGACGAAATCGGTTCCGGCCTACCGGTTTTCCACCCGAAGGGTGGCATCGTGCGGCGCGAGCTGGAGGACTACTCCCGCCGCAAGCACATCGAGGCGGGCTACGAATTCGTCAACACCCCGCACATCACCAAGGCCCAGCTGTTCCACACCTCGGGGCACCTCGACTGGTACGCCGACGGGATGTTCCCGCCGATGCACATCGACGCCGAGTTCAACGAGGACGGCACGGTGCGCAAGCCCGGCCAGGACTACTACCTCAAACCGATGAACTGCCCGATGCACTGCCTGATCTTCCGGGCGAGGGGGCGGTCCTACCGCGAACTCCCGTTGCGGGCGTTCGAGTTCGGCGCGGTGTACCGCTACGAGAAGTCCGGCGTCGTGCACGGCCTGACCCGGGTGCGCGGCCTGACGATGGACGACGCGCACATCTTCTGCACCCGCGACCAGATGCGCGGCGAGCTTGCGTCGCTGTTGCAGTTCATTCTCGACCTGCTCGGCGACTACGGTCTGCAGGACTTCTACCTCGAGCTGTCGACGAAGGACCCGAAGAAGTTCGTCGGCTCCGACGAGATCTGGGACGAGGCCACCTCCACCCTGGCAGAGGTTGCCGCCGAGTCGGGCCTGGAGCTGGTGCCCGATCCGGGTGGCGCGGCGTTCTACGGCCCGAAGATCTCGGTGCAGGCGCGCGACGCGCTGGGTCGCAGCTGGCAGATGTCGACGATCCAGCTGGACTTCAACTTCCCCGAGCGCTTCGAACTCGAGTACACCGCCGCCGACGGCAGCAGGCAGCGCCCAGTGATGATCCACCGCGCGTTGTTCGGTTCCATCGAGCGGTTCTTCGGCATCCTCACCGAGCACTACGCCGGGGCCTTCCCCGCGTGGCTGGCCCCGGTGCAGGTGGTCGGCGTGCCGGTCGCCGACGCGCACGTGGCCTACCTCGACGAGGTGGCCGCCGCGCTGCGGGCCCGCGGAGTGCGTGTCGAGGTGGACGCCAGCGACGACCGGATGGCCAAGAAGATCGTCAACCACACCAACCAGAAGGTGCCGTTCATGCTGCTGGCCGGCGACAAGGACGTCGACGCCGGGGCGGTGAGCTTCCGGTTCGGTGACCGCACGCAGATCAACGGAGTGCCGCGCGACGAGGCGGTGGCGACCATCGTGAAGTGGATCGCCGATCGCGAGAATGTCGCTCCGACAGCCGATCTCGTCAAGGTGGGCGCGCAGACGTGACACGGGACGCGAGCCACGAAGACGACCGCTCCATCGTCGACCACGGCGTCGGTGACCCCGATCACCTGCAGCGGCTGTGGACGCCGCACCGGATGAGCTACATCGCCGAGGCTCCGATGAAGAAGGGGTCCGGCTCGTCGATGTCGTCGCAGCCGTTCACCGACATCCCCACCATGCCCGACGAGGACGGCCTGGTGGTGGCACGTGGCGGCCAGGTGTACGCGGTGCTCAACCTCTACCCGTACAACCCCGGTCACCTGATGGTGGTGCCGTACCGGCGGGTCTCCGAGCTCGAGGACCTCACCGACGAGGAAAGCGCCGAGCTGATGTCGTTCACCCAGCAGGCGATCCGGGTGATCAAGGCGGTGTCCAGTCCGCACGGCTTCAACGTCGGGCTCAACCTCGGGCACTCGGCCGGCGGGTCGCTGGCCGAGCACCTGCACATGCACGTGGTGCCGCGGTGGGGCGGCGACGCCAACTTCATCACGATCATCGGCGGGTCGAAGATCATCCCGCAGCTGCTGCGGGAGACCCGCGAACTGCTGGCCACCGAGTGGGCGGACCAGTTGGCGCGGACCGGGGGGTCGGAGAACTGAGCAACTTCTATCTGATGACGCGGGCGGCGTACACGAAACTGTCGCGCCCGATCGCCAAGGGCGCGTTGCGTGTCGGGCTCACCCCCGACAGCATCACCATCCTGGGCACCGCGGGCAGCGTGATCGCGGCGTTGACGCTGTTCCCGATCGGCCAGCTGTGGTGGGGCGCCTTCGCGGTGGCCTTCTTCGTGCTCGCCGACATGCTCGACGGCGCGATGGCGCGCGAACGCGGCGGCGGCACCCGGTTCGGGGCCGCACTCGACGCGATCTGCGATCGCATCGCCGACGGCGCGATCTTCTGCGGTCTGGCCTGGTGGGCGGCGTTCGGCCTGGACAGCCCCGCACTGGTGGTCGCCACGCTGATCTGCCTGGTCACCTCACAGGTGATCTCCTACATCAAGGCACGCGCCGAGGCCAGCGGCCTCAAGGGCGACGGCGGCCTCATCGAGCGGCCGGAACGGCTGGTCATCGTGCTGACCGGCACCGGGCTGTCGGGCGTGCCGTTCCTGCACGTGCCGTGGCTGGTGCAGGTGGCGATGTGGGTGCTGGCCGTCGCGAGCGTGGTGACGGTGCTGCAGCGGCTGCACTCGGTGCGGCTGTCGCCGGGTGCGATGGATCCGATACCCACGAAGGACGATGCCGGCGCCGGGAACGTGAACGAGGGCGCCGACGACACCGACCGGGGCGGGGATCCGGAGACGAGCGAGCGGTGAGCCTCGGCGGCCGGCTGACGGATCTCGGCTATGCCAGCGGCTGGCGGCTCGTGCGCGCCATGCCGGAACTCGTGGCGCGCAACACCTTCGACCTAGGGGCCTGGTACGCCGCGCGTGGCGGCGGTCCGGAGCAGCTGCGCAAGAACCTGGCGCGGGTGATCGGCACGTCACCCGCCGACGTGCCTGCGACGCTGGTCGACGCGTCACTGTCGTCCTACGCCCGGTACTGGCGCGAGGCGTTCCGGCTGCCGACGATGGACCACGAGGAGATCGGCCGCCAGCTCGAGGTGCAGGACATCGACTACGTGTGGCAGGCACTCGACGCCGGCCGCGGGGTCGTGCTGGCGCTGCCGCACAGCGGGAACTGGGACATGGCCGGTGTGTGGCTGGTGCAGAACCACGGCCCCTTCACCACCGTCGCCGAGCGGCTCAAGCCCGAGTCGCTGGCCAACCGGTTCATCGCCTACCGGGAGAGCCTGGGCTTCGAGGTGATCACCCACACCGGCGGCGAGCGACCGCCGTACGACGTTCTGCGCGAACGGCTTTCTGACAACGGCGTGGTGTGCCTGATGGCGGAGCGGGACCTGACCCGCACGGGCGTGCAGGTCGATCTGTTCGGCGAGGCGACCCGGCTGCCCGCCGGTCCGGCGAAGCTCGCGATCGCGACCGGGGCCGCGCTGCTGCCGGTGCACTGCTGGTTCACCGACGACGGCTGGGGGATGCGGGTGTTCCCGCCCCTGGACGTGTCGTCGGGTGACGTCACCGTCGTCACACAGGCCCTGGCCGACCGGTTCGCCGACAACATCGCCGCCCACCCCGCCGACTGGCACATGATGCAGCCACAGTGGCTGGCGGACCTGTCGGAGGAGCGCCAGGCCCGCCTGCGGGAGGCGCGGTGAGGATCGGCATGGTGTGCCCGTACTCGTTCGACGTGCCGGGCGGGGTCCAGTCGCACGTGCTGCAGCTCGCCGAGGTGATGCGCGCCGGCGGTCACACGGTCGGCGTGCTGGCGCCGGCGTCGCCGCACGTCGAACTGCCCGACTACGTGGTGTCCGGCGGCAAGGCGGTGCCGATCCCGTACAACGGATCGGTGGCGCGGCTGCGGTTCGGCCCCGCCACCCACCGCAAGGTCAAGAAGTGGTTGCAGCAGGGCGACTTCGACGTGCTGCACCTGCACGAGCCCAACGCCCCGAGCCTGTCGATGCTGGCGCTGCAGGCGGCCGAGGGGCCGATCGTCGCGACGTTCCACACCTCGACGACGAAGTCGTTGACGCTGTCGGTCTTTCAGGGACTGCTGCGGCCGTACCACGAGAAGATCGTCGGCCGCATCGCCGTGTCGGACCTGGCGCGGCGCTGGCAGATGGAGGCGCTGGGGTCGGACGCGGTCGAGATCCCCAACGGCGTCGACGTGGCGTCTTTCGCCGAGGCGCCACTGCTGGACGGCTACCCGCGGCCCGGGCGGTCGGTGCTGTTCCTGGGCCGCTTCGACGAACCCCGCAAGGGCATGGCGCTCCTGCTGCGGGCCTTGCCCGCGCTGGTCGAGCGGTTCCCCGACATCGAGGTCCTGGTCGTCGGCCGCGGTGACGAGGACGAGTTGCGCGAGGACGCCAAGGAACTTGCCGGGCATCTACGGTTCCTCGGGCAGGTCGACGACGCGACGAAGGCGTCGGCGATGCGCAGCGCCGACGTCTACTGCGCGCCCAACACCGGCGGCGAGAGCTTCGGCATCGTGCTGGTGGAGGCGATGGCCGCGGGCACCGCGGTGGTCGCCAGCGACCTCGACGCGTTCCGCCGGGTGCTGCTCGACGGGACGGCCGGGCGGTTGGTGACGGTCGACGACGCCGATGCGCTGGCCGCCGGGCTGATCGAGGTGCTTGCCGACGACGACGTCCGGCGCCGCTACGTGGACGCCGCCGCCGACGCCGTCCGCCGCTACGACTGGTCGGTGGTGGCACGCCAGATCCTGAGGGTCTACGAGACGGTGGCCGGGTCGGGACGCAAGGTGCGGGTGGCAGGCGAAAGCGAACTGTCCCGGGGCAAGACGTGACCGGCTGGCTGCTCATCACCCTCGTCACACTCCTGTTGGTGACGCTCGTGCTGGTGGGCGGCTGGGCCTTCCGGAGCGCCAACCGGCTGGACCGCCTGCACGTGCGTTACGACCTGAGCTGGCAGGCGCTGGACGCGGCGCTGGGGCGGCGTGCGGTGGTGGCCCGCGCGGTGGCGGTGGACGCCTACGGCGGCGCGCCGCAGGGCAAGCGGCTGGCCG
>NZ_JACKSJ010000068.1 GCF_025821665.1 [Mycobacterium] manitobense | reverse complement strand
CGGCTCGAGGCGCTCACCGGGCGCATCCGCTCGGCCGGCGGCACCGCCTTGGCCCTTCCCCTCGACGTCACGGACCGGGCCGCCGTCGCGGCCGCCGCGGACCGGGTGGCCGGCGAGCTCGGCCCCGTCGACCTTGTGTTCAACAACGCCGGGGTGCAGCTGATCTCGCCGATCGACGACCTGCAGGTCGATGACTGGCAGCGCCAGATCGACCTGAACGTCACCGGCGTGATGAACGTGATCGGCGCGTTCGTCCCGCACCTGGTCGAGGCGGCCGCCGCCGGCAGGCCCGCCGACCTGATCAGCACGTCGTCGATCGCGGCCACCCGCGTGCTCGAGAAGTTCTCCGTCTACTCGGGCACCAAGGCCTACATCAGCCACCTGACGCGGGTGCTCCGGGTGGAGCTCGGCCGCAAGATGGTCCGGGTGTCGACGATCGAACCGGGGATGGTCGACACGGAACTGCCCTCGCACGTCACCGACCCCGACGCCAGCAAGCTGATGGCGGACCTGATCCGCGACATCGAGGTGCTCTCGCCGGCCGACGTCGCTGAGGCGGTGGCCTTCATCGCCTCGGTCCCGCGGCACGTCAATCTCACCGAGATCACCATCCTGCCCACCGGGCAGGCGATCTGAGGCGCATGATCGGACCGGAGGGGTGTTTCGCGCGCCCCTCCGGACGCCGGCTGACAGGAGCGCACATGACCGACACCGCCGACACCTCGGCTCTGTCCGATACCGACCAGTTCTTCCTCCGGGGGAACTACGCGCCCGTCCCGGACGAACTCACCGCCTTCGACCTTCCCGTGGAGGGCGCCATCCCGGCCGACCTGTGCGGCTGGTACCTGCGCAACGGCCCGAATCCGCGGCAACCCACCGGCCACTGGTTCACCGGCGACGGGATGATCCACGGCGTCCGCATCGAGAACGGCCGGGTCGCCTGGTACCGCAACCGGTGGGTGCGCACCGACAGCTTCGAGAACGACTTCCCGGTGTTCAACGACGACGGCACCCGCAACCTGCATTCGAGCGTCGCCAACACCCACGTCGTCAACCACGCAGGCAAGACGCTGGCGCTGGTCGAATCGTCGCTGCCGTACGAGATCTCGAACGACCTGCAGACCATCGGCGCGTACGACTTCGGAGGCAGGCTCAACGACTCGATGACCGCGCATCCCAAAATCTGCCCGGCCACCGGGGAGCTGCACTTCTTCGGCTACGGCAGCCTCCTCGCCCCGCACGTCACCTATCACCGTGCCGACGCCGACGGTGTCCTGACCGTGAACCGCCCGGTCGACGTCCCGGCGCTGACGATGATGCACGACTTCGCGCTGACCGCCGAGCACGTCGTGTTCATGGACCTGCCGGTGGTGTTCGACCTCGACATCGCGATCAAGGGCGACATGCCGTTCCGCTGGGACGACGCCTACGGAGCGCGCTTCGGTGTGCTGCGGCGCGACGACCCGTTCGGGACGGTGCGCTGGTTCGACATCGATCCCTGCTACGTGTTCCACGTCGTCAACAGCTACGACGAGGGCGACTCGCTCGTCCTGCAGGCGGTGCGCTACCCCAGCCTGTGGCGCGGCAGCGGTGCGTCCGACCCCGACGGTGTGCTGTGGAGCTGGACGCTGGACCTCGCCACGGGCACCGTGTCCGAACGCCCCCTCGACGACCGCGGGGTCGAGTTCCCGAGGATCGACGACCGGCTGGCCACCCTGCCCGCGCGGTACACGGTGACCGTCGCCGACCACAGCCTGCTGCGCTACGACCTGACCACCGGTGCGGCCGTCGAGCACTCCTTCGGCGAGGGCGGACCCGGCGAGGCGGTGTTCGTGCCGTCCACCGGCGCTGTGGACGAGAGCAACGGCTACTACCTGGCCTACGTCTACGATCCCGTGCGCGACGGCAGTGACCTGGTGATCCTGGACGCCGCCGACTTCGCGGCCGCACCGGTCGCGAAGATCGCGTTGCCGCAACGTGTTCCGTACGGCTTCCACGGCAACTGGATCGCCGGCTGAGGAAACTGCCGCATCGGGGGCTCTCCCGGCGGCCATAAGCTCACCTGGTGAGCGAGATCGGGCGGGCGGCGGCCAGGGTGCTGGCCGACAGCGGGCAGGTGACCATCGCGCCGGGCCTCACCGACGCCGAGATCAGCGCCGTGGAGGCGCGCTTCGGTTTCGAATTCGGCGACGACCACCGCGCCTTCCTGGCCGCCGGCCTGCCCACCGGCCGCGGGTGGCCGGACTGGCGAAGTGACGACACGGCGCTGATCTTCCATGTCGGTTGGCCGGCCCGCGATCTGCTGCGCGCGGTCAAGGAGGACGGGTTCTGGGGTGTCGCCTGGGGTGAGCGACCGGACTCCGGGGACCTGGCGATGCACGTGGCGAGCCGGATGCTCGGCACGGCGCCGCGGATGCTGCCCGTGTTCCGGCAGTGCTACCTGCCCGCAGGCAGGGGCGGGACCGCTCCGCCGGTGTGGCTGCTCGACGGCGCCGACGTGTCCCACGCGGGGAGGGACCTGCACGACTTCATCGCCCGCGTGTGTGGCGGTCCGGCGGAACCGGTGGAAGCTGCAGTGCCACTGGCATTCTGGAGCGATCTACTGCCTGGTGCGGAGAAGCCGGCGCCCGAGTACCCGGACCTCGGGGCGCCGCCGTTCGAACCCGATCCCGCGGTCGAGGCGCCTGCGGCCGTGCGGCCGACCGCCGACCCGGCCGCCGCCTTCGTCGTGCACGGCGTCCAACTCGCCGAGGTGAGCCGCCACGACGGCGTGCTGGCGCACGGCGGGCCGCTGTGGACGGTGCCGGTGCCCCCCGGTGACGAGGCGGCGCGGTTGTGGGCACAGATCCGGAACCTGTTCCCGCAGACCGGTCTGTGGCCGGTGCTCATCACAGCGCGCACGTGGCACCGCATCGGCGGTGACGGCGGCGTCGAGGATCCGGCGCTGTGGACCGGCGGCCCCGACGGCGCGGCCTGGCTGGAACGCGAATACCGCTCCTACACCGCGCACAACGACGACCTGCCGCGGGCCGAGGGCGTCGAGCTCATCGGTCTGCAGCGCACCCACTGGAGACAGACCTGGGCGGAGATGGACGACACCGGCCGGTTCGACCGGCTGGCGCTGGTGCCCACGCCGGCGCCCTGGTACGTGCCCGCGTTGCTGCAGTGGTCCGGCGCCGTCAACTACGACATCACCGGCAGCGGCCACACCGCGGTCCTGCGGCGCTGGGCGGGCAAGTTCGACGCCCACGTCGCAGCACTCGACGACGAGTCCATGGTCTTGCGCGTCACCCAGCCGCCACGGCTGCCGCCCGCGATGCGCTCGGCGGCGCTGGAGGCGTTCCTGTACTGCACCGACTCCGTGCTCCAGGGGTCGGGTTCCATCGACGCGCTGGCCAACCGGCTGGGCTTCGACATCTGGAACTTCTGGTGGGACTGAACCGCCTGTCGCAGAACATGTCTCACAGCGCGGCGGCGCCGGACGCCGGCGCGGACCGCGCCGCGATGCGGTGTGCGTTCGGGCTCATCCCGTAGGCCCGCTTGAACGCACTGCTCAACGCGAACGGCGTGCTGTAGCCGACCCGGCGGGCCACCGCGGCGATGGTGTTCCCGCCGTCGCGCAGCAGGTCGGCGGCCAGCGCCAGCCGCCAGTGGGTCAGAAATGCGATCGGCGGCTCGCCGACCAGCCCGGTGAACCGTCGTGCGAAGACGGCGCGCGAGACACCGACGGCCGCAGCGAGTTCGGCGACCGTCCAGGGGTGGGCGGGATTGTTGTACATCAGCTTGAGCGCCGGGCCGGCCACCGCGTCCTGCTCGGCGTACCACCACGTCGGCGCATGACCGTCGCGGCCGAACCAGTTGCGCAGCACCGCGATAAGCAGCAGGTCCAGCAGCCGGTCCAGGTAGGCCTCCTGGCCGGGCCCGTCGCAACCGGCCTCGTCGGCCAGCAGGTCGACCAGCGGGCTGTCCCACTCGCCGGAGCGCACCACCAGCACCGGCGGCAGCGCGTCGAGCAGCCGTGTGCTCACCTCGCTGCGGCCCTCGTAGGCGCACACCACCGCACGGGTGGAGCCGGCTGCCGAATTGCCCCAGGTACGGACGCCGACCGACATCTCGAAGCGCAGATCCGCGCCGGACACCGTGGTACACCGCTGCCCCGGGTGGATCACCACCGTCGGGGCGCTCGTCAGGTCGTCGGCGAACACGTAGTGCTGGGTGCCGCGGGCGACCGCGACGTCGCCGGGATGCAGCCAGGTCGTGCCGCTGAGCGGGCCGACGATGGCAGCGCTGCCGTGGGTCTGGCAGATCAGCGTCAGCGGCGCCTCGTCACGGATGCTCATCGACCACGGCGGGTCCATCACCATCCGCAGCACGAAAGCTCCGCGCGCCCGCACCCCGTCGAGCAGACCGACCACAGCGTCCACGCCGCGAGCGTAGACCCAGACGCCTGCGTATGGAACCGGGACGATCGACGATGGATCGTCTCGCTCAGGCGCGGTTGAGTCGACACATGAGCCTCAATCCCGTCCTCGCCCTCACCGTCACCGCCGCGATCGCCGCCGCCGTGGTCGGCGGGGTGTTCTACGCGTTCTCCACGATCGTCATGCGCGGACTCGGTCGAACCGGACCCGTCGCCGCGATCACCGCGATGCGCGGGATGAACGCCGAGGCGCAGGCCAACGGGCCGTTCCTGCTGGTGTTCGTCGGGTCGGCGCTGCTGTCGGCCGCCGTCGTGGTTGTCGCGGTGGTGCGCATCGGCCAGCCCGGCGGCTGGCTGCTGCTGGCCGGCGGGGTGGCGGGCGTGGCCGGCTTCGTCATCACGGTGGCGGTCAACGTGCCGCTCAACAACCACCTCGACACCGTCGACCCCACTGCACTCGGCGTGGCGGAGGCCACCCGCGAATGGGCCGCCTATCTCTCGACCTGGACGGCGTGGAACCACGTCCGCGCCGCCGCCGGGATCGCGGCGGCCGTGCTGATGGCCCTCGGGCTCAACTCGGGGGAGTGAAGCCGCCCGGCTGCCCGCCGGGCTGCGGCGCATACGTCGGGGGAGCGGGTGCGTACGGCGGCTGTGCGGTGTAGGTCGCGGGAACGGGTGCGAACGGCGGGGTCTGCGGGTGGGGTGGTCCCGGCGGTGCGGTGTGCGCACCGAGCCGCACCAACTCCCTGCGGTGCCGCTCGGCGAGGATGGCGGCGAGCACGTACTGCGGCGGTGCGCCCGGCGGAGGCGGCGGCGAGATCTGCGCGACCACGTCGGCGGCGATCCGGTGCCCCATCACCTCACGGATCCGCGGGTCGAGTTGCGGTGCCCGGTTGAGGAACTGGCGGACCAGCTCGATCGACTCGGCGCGCAGCCCGGAGAGCTGCAGCGTGCCTGCCCACCACGCCATGGACGGCGGCATCGCGGGCGGCGGGGACATCTTCGGCGCCCGCTCGCTGATCACCACGGTGCCGGCGAAGATGTCGCCGATGCGCTTGCCCTTCGCCGAGAGCAGACTGCAGATGACCGCGGGCCCGCCGGTGAACGTCCAGAGCTCGATGAAGCCGGACAATCCGCGAAACAGCGCCTGGCGGAAGCGTTCCGGGCTGCCGTCCTCGGACACCACCCGCAGGCCGAGTGCCATTTTCCCCAAAGATTTTCCGCGCGTCGCCGTTTCGAAGACGACGGGATAGCCGACGATGGTCACGACGGTGAAGATGATGAGCACCGCCGCGACGAAGGCGGGATCGCGGTCGGTCAGCGTCAACGCCCACAGCAGCACCCCGACGAGGTAGCCGGCCAGCACCACGATCACGTCGATGATGGCCGCCAGGACACGCACCGGTAGCTGGGCGATTTGCACGTCGAGGACGACCGCATCCCCGGTCACCACCGGCTCGGGCTGGGAGACCATGTCGCCACGCTACTAGGCTGGCCCGGGTGGATGTCGACGCGTTCGTGCTGGCCCACCGACGCACGTGGGACCGGCTCGATGAGCTGATCAAGCGCCGCCGCAGGCTCACCGGAGCCGAGATCGACGAGCTGGTCGACCTGTATCAGCGGGTGTCGACACACCTGTCGATGGTGCGCAGCGCGTCGGCCGACTCCATGCTGGTGGGCCGGCTGTCGGGGCTGGTGGCGCGGGCCCGGTCGGCGGTCACCGCGGCCCACGCACCGCTGTGGTCGGAGTTCGTCCGGTTCTGGACTGTGTCGTTCCCGGTGGTGGCCTACCGGTCGTGGCGCTGGTGGCTGGGTTCGGCGGTGGCGTTCTTCGCCGTCGCGGCGGTGATCGCGCTGTGGGTGGCGGGCACCCCGGAGGTGCAGGCCACGATCGGCACGCCGGACGAGATCGCCAAGCTCGTCAACGAGGAGTTCGCCGCCTACTACAGCGAGAACCCCGCGGGGTCGTTCGCGCTGCGGGTGTGGGTGAACAACGCGTGGGTGGCCGCCCAGTGCATCGTCTTCGCGATCCTGCTCGGCCTCCCGATCCCGTACATCCTGTTCCAGAACGCGGCCAATCTCGGCGTCTCGGCGGGGCTGATGTTCGACGCGGGGAAGGGCGACGTGTTCCTGGGTCTGCTGGCGCCGCACGGGCTGCTGGAGCTCACGGCGGTGTTCCTCGCGGCGGCGGCCGGGATGCGGCTGGGCTGGACCGTGGTGTCGCCGGGCGATCGGCCCAGGGGTCAGGTGCTCGCCGAGCAGGGCCGGGCGGTGATGTCTGTGGCCATCGGACTGGTTGCGGTGCTGCTGGTGTCGGGTCTGATCGAGGCGCTGGTGACGCCCGCGCCGTTCCCCACCTTCGTGCGCATCGCGATCGGGGTGGCCGCGGAGCTCGCGTTCCTCGCCTACATCGTGCATTTCGGCCGCAAGGCCGTGCGGGCGGGTGAGACCGGCGACGTCGACGACGCCCCCGACGTGGTGCCCACCCGCTGAGTTCTCTGGCGAGCGCCTAGAGGCGGCCGGTGGCCTTCATCGCCAGGTAGTGATCGGCCAGCGCGGGCGCGAGGTCGTCGGGCGGCGCGTCGACCACGTCGACGCCGTGCCGCCGCAGCCGCGACGCGATCGCGCGCCGGTCGTTGCGGGACCGCTCGGCCGCCGCCGCGTCGTACACCGCGGCGGCGTCGGTGCGCCCGGCGGCCAGCGTCTCCACCCGGGGATCGGCCACTGCCGCCAGCAGCACCTGATGCCGGGCGGTCAGCTGCGGCAGCACCGCCATCAGGCCCTCGTCGAGTGCCGAGGCGTTCAGGTCGGTCAGCAGCACCACCAGCGCGCGGCGGCGCACCCGGCGCTGGACCGCGGCCACCATCGCGGCGGCGTCGGATTCCACGAGTGCGGGCTCCAGCGGCGCCATCGCCGTCACCAGCTGCGCCAGCACCTCGGTGCGTGAGGCGCTGAACACCCCCGCCCGGCTCACCCTGTCGTGGGCGAGGAAGTCGACGTGGTCACCGGCCCGCGCGGCCAGCGCCGCCAGCAGCAGCGCCGCGTCCATCGACCAGTCCAGCCGTGGCCACCCGGAGGGTTCGCTCGACGTGGGGTCGACGCCGACACGACCCGCCGACGTCCGTCCGGTGTCGAGCACGATCACCACCCGGCGGTCGCGCTCGGGGCGCCAGGTGCGCACCACCACGTCACCTCGCCGCGCCGTCGCGCGCCAGTCGATCGACCGGACGTCGTCGCCGACGACGTACTCACGCAGCGAGTCGAATTCGGTGCCCTGGCCGCGGATCAGCACCGGCACCATGCCGTCGAGCTCACGCAACCTCGCCAGGCGGGACGGCAGATGCTTGCGGGACAGGAACGGCGGCAGGATGCGTATCGCCGCGGCCACCCGGTGGCTGCTCTGCCGTCCGGCCAGACCGAGCGGACCGATCGACCGCGCGGTGACGAATTCCGAGCGCACGTCGCCGCGACGGCTCGGACGCAGCAGGGTGACCACCCGAACGGACTGTCCGGCAGCGATCTCCAGTTGGTGGGTGCGCGGTTCGCCGCGTGCGCTCGGCGGCCAGGCGTCGCGGACCCGGCCACGAAACCTTCGCCGGCCGGGGTGCTCGACGGTGAGCACCGCGTCGACCGGCTGACCCAGCCGCGCCGACGTCTCCCCGGAGCGGTGCAGCCGCAGCCCGCGGGTGCTCGCCGCCAGTGCGACGTCGAGCGCGATCACGGCCACCAGCGCGCCGAACAGCACCACGAAAGCCGTTGCCGGCCAAGGTGAGACCGCGATCGGCAGCACGCAGGCCAGTGCTACCAGGCCGGCGCGCCCGGTGAGGACCACTACCGCGGGACCGGAACGGCCGCCAGGATGCCGTCGAGCACGCCGTCGGGATCGGCGCCCTCGAGTTCGGCCTCCGGGCGCATCGCCACGCGGTGCCGCAGCGTCGGCCGCGCCATCGCCTTGACGTCGTCGGGGGTGACGTAGTTGCGCCCGGACAGCCAGGCCCACGAGCGGGCCGTCGCGAGCAGCGCCGTCGCCCCGCGCGGCGACACACCGAGCTGCAGCGAGGGCGAATGCCGGGTGGCGCCGGCGATGTCGACGATGTAGCCCAGCACCTCGTCGCCCACCAGCACCTGACGCACCGCCTCCCGGGCGGCCGCCAGGTCGGCGGGTCCTGCCACCGGTCTGACGGCCGACAGGTCCCGCGGGTCGAAGCCGCGGGCGTGGCGGGCCAGGATGGCGATCTCCTGATCACGCGGCGGCAGCGGCACATTGAGCTTGAGCAGGAACCGGTCGAGCTGGGCCTCCGGCAGCTGATAGGTGCCCTCGTACTCGATCGGGTTCTGGGTGGCCGCGACGATGAACGGGTCGGGCAGCGGCCGTGGATGACCCTCGACGCTGACCTGGCGCTCCTCCATCGCCTCCAGCAGGGCGGCCTGGGTCTTGGGCGGCGTCCGGTTGATCTCGTCGGCCAGAAGGAGATTGGTGAACACGGGGCCGGAGTGGAACTCGAACTCCGCGCTGCGGGCGTCGTAGACCAGAGATCCGGTGACGTCGCCGGGCATCAGGTCGGGCGTGAACTGCACCCGCTTGAACTCCAGCTGCAGCGCCGCCGCCAGGGTGCGCACCAGCAGGGTCTTGGCCACACCGGGCACACCCTCGAGCAGCACGTGGCCGCGGCACAGCAGGGCCACCACCAGCCCGCTGACCACCGCGTCCTGCCCGACGACCGCCTTGGAGATCTCGGTGCGCAACGCCAGCAACGCATTACGGGCGGAGTCCGACGACGCCGATGCGGCGGCCTGGTCTGTGGTGTGTGCTGCCGGCTGAGTCACGACTGGGCGACCTGCCTTTCGGTTTCGTCGAGTTGGTGGGCGAGGTGTAGCAGGTCGTCGTCGGTCTCGGGTGGCGGACCGAACAGCGTGTGACCGACCAGTTGCGGGTCGGACCCGGTGCGCGCCGCGACGGCGGCCACGATGGTGGGCGGCACCGCTCCGTGCGACAACCCCAGCCGGGGGAGCAGGCGCCCCACGGTGGCGGTGCGCAGCGCCTCGGCGGCGCGGTCGCGGGCGCGGCCGCGGC
>NZ_JACKSJ010000067.1 GCF_025821665.1 [Mycobacterium] manitobense | reverse complement strand
CCGACCACCGTGATGGTCGGATCGACCTGTTTCATCAGCGGGTACGCCGCCTGCAGCAATCTTGTGTACGCGGCCGGGTCCACCGGGTCGAGGGAATTGATCGCGTTGGGTTCATTCCATATCTCGTATGCGGATATCTTTCCCGCATACCGGGTGGCGACCTTTTCCGCGAAGCCACCGAACACAGCGGGATCGGGCATTCCCGCCATGATGGGAATGCCCGCCCAGCCCGGGGTCTGGTTGATCACGCCGAGAATTCCCATGCCCCGGCTGTTCGCGGCCTCGACGATGTAGTCGACGTAGTCCCAGTTGTACTCTCCCTGGCGCTCTTCGATGGTCACCCAGGGAATGAGGATGCGTACATTCTGCACACCGAGTGACTGC
>NZ_JACKSJ010000066.1 GCF_025821665.1 [Mycobacterium] manitobense | reverse complement strand
CCGGTGATACACCAGGTCTGATGGTTTCACCGATCGCCTGGGGTGCAAGTGGGTCTGTGAAGTCGAATACTCCTACATACAGCATGTTTGAAGAGCGCCCTGCACAGCACATTGCGAAGGTTGATCCGAAGCAGACGAACGAGACGACCGCTTCCTCGACGCCGTCCTCATCGGCATCCAACAGTCCGATCAGCTTAGCTTCTCTGATCGATGCTCCACCGAACTCACCAGATGCAGTGCGGGACTCCCCGTCGCCGTTGGTCACAGTAATGGGGGCGTCATGAGACCAGCCGGAGTATCCATCCCCACACGTCCCGGCCGGGAACGTCATGTTGAGTACGGTGTCCTCGGTGATGACGGGAGACTGGTCCGGAGC
>NZ_JACKSJ010000065.1 GCF_025821665.1 [Mycobacterium] manitobense | reverse complement strand
GCGGGCCTCGCGGGCCTCCAGCGCGGCCTCACCGGCGGCCGTGCGGGCGGACCGCCGGGGCCGCTCGGAGGCACGTTTGCGTGGCGGTTCCTCGTCCTCGGCGTCATCCTCTGCGGCGTCGGCACCGGTGAGGGCGGACACCTTGGCGGTGACGGTCGACAGCAGCCCGCCGCCGGAGGCGCTGCGCTTGGGCTTGGTCGCTTTCGTGTCCTTGGTGGCCTTCGCGTCGCTGGCCTCTGCGGCCGGTGCGCCCCGCCGTGCCGACATGCCGAGGTACCACCGGCCCATGCCGATGAGCAGCACGGCCGCGGCGGTGAAGAACATCAGCGGGAACCGCTCGATCAGCGGATAACCGCAGTTGATGGCCAGATCCTTGAGCCCGCTGAGCTGCCCGCCGTGGAACAGGAAGTAGGCGCCGGGAACGCTCGCGAACAGGATCAGTGGCGGCTGGATGACGGCGGTGAAGATCGAGTTCTGCCGGACCGCGAGCACCGCGAGCAGACACCCCAGGACGTAGCAGGCGGAGAACACCGCGCTGAGCTGACGGTCGCCCGATCCGGCGTCGAAGGCGAAGCCCACGGCGGTGAACGTGCCCGCCAGCAGCACGGCACCCCACCACGGCACACCCGGGAAATTGGGATGCACAGAGCGATGGTCGGCCGACACCGCCGGCCGGGCGCGCTGTCCTGACACAGGTAGACCGTACCGGCTCCGCAGCGTGCTGCGCTGCCAGCGCGCGCGGGTGCGCGCGCCGTCCTCTGGCAGACTGTGATCCCTGTGGGACTCAACCTCGGAATCGTCGGACTCCCGAACGTCGGAAAGTCGACCCTGTTCAATGCGCTGACGCGCAACAACGTGCTGGCGGCGAACTACCCGTTCGCGACCATCGAACCCAACGAGGGTGTGGTCGCGCTCCCGGATCCTCGGCTCGACGAGCTGGCGAAAATGTTCCACTCCGACAAGATTGTGCACGCGCCGGTGACGTTCGTCGACATCGCCGGCATCGTCAAGGGCGCGTCGGAGGGCGCCGGTCTCGGAAACAAATTCCTGGCCAACATCCGTGAATGCGACGCCATCTGCCAGGTGGTGCGGGTGTTCACCGACGACGACGTCACCCACGTGGACGGCCGGATCGACCCGCGGTCCGACATCGAGGTGATCGAGACCGAACTCATGCTCGCCGACATGCAGACCCTCGAGCGGGCGCTGCCGCGACTGGAGAAGGAAGCCCGCACGCACAAGGACCGCAGGCCCGTGCACGAGGCCGCGCTCGCCGCGCAAGAGGTGCTCAACGACGGCCGGACGCTGTTCGGCGCGAGCTTCGACGCGACGCTGTTGCGCGAGCTGAACCTGTTGACCACCAAGCCGTTCCTGTACGTGTTCAACGCCGACGAGGGAGTGCTGACCGACGACGCGCGGGTGGCCGAACTGCGCGAGCTGGTCGCGCCCGCCGACGCGGTGTTCCTCGACGCCAAGATCGAAGCCGAATTGCAGGAACTCGACGAGGAGTCGGCGGCCGAGCTGTTGGAGTCGATCGGGCAGACCGAACGCGGCCTCGACGCGCTGGCCCGTGCCGGGTTCCACACGCTGAAGCTGCAGACCTTCCTGACGGCCGGGCCCAAGGAGTCGCGGGCATGGACGATCCACCAGGGCGACACCGCGCCGAAGGCCGCAGGCGTCATCCACACCGACTTCGAGAAGGGCTTCATCAAGGCCGAGATCGTGTCCTACGACGACCTGGTGGAGGCCGGCTCGATGGCGGCGGCCAAGTCGGCGGGCAAGGTGCGCATGGAGGGCAAGGACTACGTGATGGCCGACGGCGACGTGGTGGAGTTCCGCTTCAACGTGTAGGTGCGGGCAGCCGACCGGAGTGTCTCCAGATCGAAACGGTCAGTGATCGTGGCCGTGCGGGCGCGCCAAGAACTCCTGATGTCGCGCTTCGACGACACCGGGGTCGAGCGCGCAGACCTCCGCGAGAGCATCCTCGAGCGCCGCCGCCCAACTGCGCCAGTAGGGCCGGGTCGGCGCCTCGCCCACCCGGACCATGAGCCGTTCCCGGAAGTCCGCATAACTGAACACGCGTTGGCTGAGCGCCATCGTCACGCCGAACAGGCGACGCTCCCACGGTGCGTCGAACGCCAATTCCCCGTTGGCTCGCGGAGGTGCTGCCGGGCCCTCGGCGTCGAGAGACACCTCAGCGTCCGGCATCGGCTGCCTCGGAAGCCAGCGCGACACCGATCATCGAGTCACGTGTGACCAGTGGGACCAGTTGTTCCGCCGTCCACCCTTCTGTGTCCGACGGTCGCTGGGGCAGCACGAGGTAGCGCGCTTCGGCCGAACTGTCCCAGACGCGGATACGGATGTCGTCGGAGACGACCAGCCCCATTTCGGCAAGGACCTTGCGTGGCTCGACGACCATGCGCGACCGATACTCCGGCGACTTGTACCAGCTCGGTGGCAGGCCGAGGACAGGCCATGGGTAGCAGGAGCAGAGGGTGCAGACCACAACGTTGTGCACATCGGTGGTGTTCTCGACAATGCGCATGTCCGCGCCTTCTACGCCGCCGAACCCGAGTTCGGCGATGGCCCTGGTGCCGTGGTCCATGAGCCGTTTCCGGAAGGTGTCATCGGTCCAGGCTCGCGCAATCACCTTGGCGCCGTTGAGCGGCCCGACATCCTTCTCATAGTGCTCGATGACCGCGTCGACGGCGGCCGGGTCGATCAGCCCGCGCTCCAGGAGCAACGACTCCAACGCTTCAACGCGGGCGGCGATGGGGTCAGGCTCAGTCATGCCGGCTCCAGATAAGGCTCGAACAACTCGATGCGCACCTCGGTGTTGGGCTCGGCTTCGTCGCCCCACAGTTCGGCTCCGTCGAACATGACCGTGTACAGGTGCTCAGGGGCAGTTGAGCCGGTGGCGAAACGACGGTCGGGGAGGATCGCGGCGCCGCGGTGGTCGGTCACTCGCCCGAGCCGGCCGCTGACGTAATCAGGCTGCTGACTGTGCCCCTCCGCGGGCGCCGGGCGGACCCGCACCGCATCACCGATCTCAAAGCGTGCGGGCCGCTTCGTCTTCTTGTGCGTCCCAATGATCTTCGGTGCCACCCGAGCGTTCATGAGGCGGGGCAGGGTTGGACGCAACGCCACCCGCTGCAGGAACAGGGCCGTGCCCACCACCTTGATCTTTGGAACCGAGCGTTCACCCGAGAGGTACTCGGCGAACATCTGCTCGATGGCAGGGACCCACCGGCGGTAGTACGAGCCGAAGTACTTCTCCGGCGGCAGGAGTGCCAGGTGTCCACGAAACGTGTCGAAATCAGGGCCAAGCAGCGTATGCAGGAAGTAGGTGATGCCGAACACTCGGCGCTCCCAGACCGCGTGGAACACCGGCTCGCTGGGCGTGTGGGCGATCGAGCCGAAGTGCTCGGTCTTACCGCCCAGATCGTGGCTGTTGGGCACGTAGCGAGCGTAGACCCGATCCCCTTCGGGCAATCCCGATCTCGAGGCTCGATTTCCGCTTCAACGTCTGACGTCGAAGTACTGAACCAGGCAGAACTCATGTCCCTCGGGATCCAGCATGTTCAGCACGATCCCTTCGTCGTGGTCATGTCGAACGCCCGAGAAGCGTCCGCCCAGTTCCTCGACTTGCAGACGTCCGGTGTCGATGTCATCGATCTCCACGTCGAGGTGGATGCGCACCTTCGTGGCATTCGGTTCGGGAACGCGCTGAAAGGTGAGTCGGGGTAACGGTCCCGAGCGCGAGCCCACCGTCGCCCAGTCCGAATCGTCCCCGTGCTCGCTCGACGCTGGGATGCCGAGCAGGGCGGCCCAAAAAGTCGACATCCGAATCGGATCGGTGCAATCGATGGTCACTCCAGACCAGCGGTTTGCCATCAATTCTCCCTCCAGCTCATCGCACTCTGCCGCAGGCATGTCGCTCGCAGGGCGAGGGCGGCGTGTGGCCGCACCCGATCGTTGCCCGCTCGTCGCATCCGCTCTATCTCGACGAACCCGACAGCAGAGAGCAGCCTCGACAACTGGTCGATCGGCCAACGGTGAGCCGTGATCACCTTGTGGTCGAACGGTTCGAGTTCGTCGCCCTCGAAGAACCCCACCACCAGAGTCCCATCGTGCTTCATCGACCTACGGAATCCGGCGAGCACCGCGCCGAGTTCGGTGGGCTCACAGTGAATCAGTGAGTACCAGGCGAGAATTCCGCCAAGCGAGTGGTCGGGAACGTCGAGGTCTCGCATCGAGCCGACGGCGAAGTCGAGTTCGGGCCAGTGAGAGCGGGCGCCGTCGATGAAGGCAGGCACCAGGTCGACACCCCTCGCGATCGCACCGAGCTCCGTCAAGTAAGCGGTGAGGTGCCCCGGTCCGCAGCCGACGTCGAGAACTGTGCCGTCGCATCGACCGAGATGCCGGTGCAGGAATTGCAGGTCCTCGGGATCGACATGCTCGACGGCGCCGAACATGTCGATGTAGACGTCAGCGATCTCGGTGTAGCGGCGGCTGATGGTGGCGTCGAGCACAGAGCAGACTCTAGGGGCAAAAGTAGCTCGTGCGGTCTGTGACGTGGTGGAGTTCGGCTTCCACGTGTAGGTGGAGGCTGAGGCATCAGGGCCTGCGGCCGGCCGCATGAAGTGCCCGCGTCTGGGCTGAAGCCCCGGGTAATGGTCCTTGGGTGCAGAGGAAGCGACACCGACGACTGAGCCGACAATTTTCGCGGAGGCCTTTAAAGCGCAAGATTGACGATCATCGGTCTAAGCCGATCATCAGGCAGTACGTTGAACGCGGCCAACCGCAGGCGCTCTTCAACGCGTTCTCGCGGTGGAGAGCGAGGGGCTGATGAAAGACGTTCTGATCGGCGTCGTTGTCTTCGCGATCATCTTCGGCGGCGCAATGCTGGGGATGTTTCTCGGAAAGGTCCTTCCTGATCCGCATTTGAGCACCGAGTCGCGCGACGCCATCAGGACCATAATGGCCATGCTCGGGACGCTTTCGGCGGTGGTGCTCGGCCTTCTCACCGGCTCCTCCATCAGCTCGCTCGCCGAGAAGGAGAGTGAACTAAGAAGTGCGGGCGTTCAATTCATCATGCTCGATCAGACCTTGGCCGAGTACGGGCCGGAGACCGCGCCAATCCGAGCGTTGGCCAAGGATCTGCTTGCACAACGAATTCATCAGATCTGGCCGGAGGAAGGCGGTGCGGTATCGCTCACGGCGCTCAGCAGTGGGGCCGGCATAACTCTGGTTCAGCGTGACGTCTTCGAACTGTCGCCGCGGACGGAACGTCAGCAGTGGCTGCGGTCCAACGCGCTGGAGAGCACCAACACGATTGCCCAGTCGCGGTGGACGACCGTCGAACAAATCGGAAGCCGATTCCCATGGGCGTTCTTCGTCGTCGTCGTGGCGTGGCTGGCGGTGATCTTCGCCAGTTTCGGGCTGTTCGCACCGCGGAACGCGAGCGTGATCGCGGCATTGGTGGTCGCCGCGATTGCACTCGCCGGCCCGATCTTCATGATGCTCGAAATGGATCAGCCTTATGGCGGGCTGGTCAAGATCCCCAGCACTTCTCTGCGCGTCGCCCTGGACCAGATGGGCCGAGCGTAACCGTCCGAAGAACCGAAAGGTCGGCCGGATGAGCCAGGACGATCTGCTGAATGTCTACCGTGCCTACTTGCAGTGCCTCAACGAGCGACAGTGGCCGCGGCTCGGCGAGTTCGTCGCCGATCAGCTGTCTTACAACGGGCGTCGTATGACCCTGCAGGACTACAGGGCGATGTTGGAAGGCGATATCGACGCGATCCCGGATCTGCAGTTCCGGCCGGAGGTCCTCATCGCCGAGGACGACGTCGTGGCGTGCAGGCTGTTCTTCGAATGCACGCCGCGGCACGCCTTTCTGGGCTTCGAGCCAACAGGCGGGCAGGTGTCGTTCCCCGAGCACGTCTTCTACAGGTTCGACGACGATCGTCGCATCGCCGAGGTGCGGTCGGTGATCGACGTGCAGGCCATTCGTGAGCAGGTCTCGCGCGGGCGATAGCGGCGGTCGATCAGTCGCGATGGTCAGCGCCCGTTGACAACCCACGCATCGACATGCGCCGGCAGTCGGGCGAGATGCCTACTCAGTATCCGCTGGTACGCCGTCGACATGACGGCGTCGAGCAGTCGACCGACGGGGCCGCCGAACGCCGGTTCGCCGGTGGCCTGGCAGGTGTAGCGGGTACCCCCGGGAACCTCTTCCAGGGTGTCGACAGTGACGAACGGGAACCTCGACTCCGTCGACCGGAATTCCATCACTCTGGGCGGCTCGAAACGGCTGAACACGCCGGTCCACTCGTAGGTGATGCCGAACAGTCGGGCCGTGCCGTGCCAGACGTCGCCGGGAACGTAGGGCGGTCGCTTCTCGGCGCGGACGGCCACGATCCCCGGCAGCACGTTCGACGTGTTGTCCGGGTCGACGATGTAGTCCCAGACGACCTGCTTGGGATGGGCGATGACGACCGATGCGGTTCCATGAGCCATGACTCACGGTAAATCGACATCGACGCTTCCGGCGTCTGTTCGACCGGCCCCCGAGTCAGCGTGGCGGTGCAGGTGCGGGTGGAAGCGGGATCGAGTACGGGGCACAGGGCCCGAACAGGTCGGGGCGGAACAGCTTCGTCACGACGCATTCACTGTTCACGCCAGGGTATTTCGCGGTGACCGTGCGGACGACCAGGCTCCGCACCTGCTTGTAGAGGTCCGTGGACGCCGTGGTGGCCAGACTCTTAGCCAGGGAGTACATGTTCATACCGGTCCCGGGAACGGGTTGCTTACCGCGTGCCGTGTCGGGGCCGTCCTTGTTCAGCTTCGAGTGGCACTCCTGGAAGCCGGGCGGCGGACCACCGGGGGGACAGCCGTCGAACGGGAACTGGTTGAAGAACAACAGATTGAAATAGCCGGTGTGGAGACTGGCCGGAAAAGCGCCCGGATTGCAGGACGGGAAAAGCGGGGGAGCCAGCCGGTTCGGCTGCCCCGCCGCGATGTTCTCCTCGACCCAGTTCGAGTGTGCGTAGAAGTCCTGCTGGGCGTGCAGTAAGCCGCCGAACGCGGCGCGCGCGGCGGGCCCGTTCACCAACACCGTCGCACCTGGGCCGGCCGGCAGTGACCCGCTGAGGATGACCGGTGAGAAGACGTCCCACGCCCGCTGCGCCTTGGCGCAGACCTCGGCGGGGCTTTTCGAGTTGTCGATGTGTCGCCAGTCATCGAGCGCAAAGGCGTCACTGCCGACGGCGCCCCCGCCGGGCGGCGGCCCGTTGAGGATCTGCGCGATGCCGAGCTGATTGACCTGATCGGCTGGGAGCGCGGCACGCGTGATGCTGTCGTGGTTCTGGATCGCGAATGCCTGTGCGGTCGGCATGGCCAAGCAGCACAATGCGCCGATCAGGCCGGCCACGACGGCTACCGACGCTGCGGCCCGTCCCCGTCGTAGAAATGCGGTCATTCGATCTCCTCCTGGCAACGAAATCGCAACGGAATAGCACGACTCGAAACGTCGCTGCGCTGGCAGGTCAGTACCCGGCGGGCATCAACGGCAAACTCGACGACGATCGGCAGATCGCCGGTACGCGTACGTCCGCTACTCGGGGCACGGCGCGACGACGGCCTCATCGGCGACCAGCTCGCGCGCGATCTCGGCCTGCCGGACCAGGAACGCACCTTCGTCGAGCTTCTTGCGGCGCATCCAGCTGGTGACCTCGGAATTGCACTTGCTGGCGTTGCACGAGCCGCAGCTGGGCACCACGTTCGCCAGCGCGTACCGGCCGCCGCGCGAGATCGGCAGCATGCAGTCCTTCTGCAGCGGTGTGCCATTGGCGCCGCAGTAGGCGCACCCGCCCCAGGCTGACTTCAGAGCGGTCCACTGCTCCGCTGTCAGATCGTGTTCCTGCTCGGCCATCCGCCGGCTGCGTCGGCGCGCGTATCTCGCCGAGCGGGTCCGGCTTCGGGACGGCATGGGCTGAGGCTAGCGCCGGCCGGAGCCTTCGGCCGTGCGGTGCGGGTCGCGTGTCGCGTTCCGCTGATCGCCGGTCTCGAGTTCGTGACGGGCGTAGGGTCCGGCTACCAGCGATGCCGACGGGCGGTGGGTCCATGTCCGGATCTCGTCTCCGAATGACGCGCCTGTGCTGCCTCGCCGGCGCGGTGGTGCTGCTGGCGGCCGGTTGTACGTCGTCCGCCGACGGGCCGACGACACCAACGCCGCCGACGACCGCCACCACCGGCGTGGCGTCGACGGCGCTGAAAACGGTTGACGCGCAATCACTCCGGGCCGTCGTCGAGGCCGCGGCGAAGGAACTCGAGGTTCCCGGCGCGCTGGTCCTGCTGCAGACCCCGCAGGGGAGGTTCGTCGCGCCCTTCGGGACGACTGAGATCGGGGCCATGACGCCGCCCACCCCCGAAACCCACTTCCGGATCGCGTCGAACACCAAGACGATGACCGCCGCGTTGATCGTGCTGCTTGCCCAGGACGGCAAGCTCGCCTTCGACGATCCCGTGTCGAGATTCGTGTCCGACGTGCCGAACGGTGACAACATCACCGTCGCGCAGCTGATGAAGATGCGTACCGGTCTGTACGGCTACACGGGCGATCCGGAGCTGTCGGCGATGATGGACGCCGACCTGGGCCGGGCGTGGACGCCAGGGGAGGTGCTGGCCATCGCCTTCCGTCACCCGCCGAATTTCGCGCCTGACGCCGAATACGAGTACAGCAACACCAATTACGCGCTGCTCGGCCTGGTCGCCGAGAAGGCGGGCGGCCGCCCGCTGGCCCAGCAGTTGCAGGAGAGGCTCTTCGCTCCGGCCGGCATGGCGCAGACCTCGCTGCCCGCCGCTGACGACACCGCCATCCCGGCACCGTTCTCGCACGGCTACATGTACGGCGGCAGCTTCTACGCCCTCGGCGACGATCCCTACCCGCCCGACATGCAGGCCGCCGCGCGGGACGGGTCACTGAAGCCGGTCGACTACACCCACCAGAATTCGTCCTACGCCACCGCCGCCGGGGGCGCCATCTCGACGGCCGACGACCTGGCCACGTGGATGCGCGCACTCGTCTCCGGCCGGATCTTCGATGCCGACCACCACCGCCGATGGCAGGACGCGCTGGAGGCGGAGGATCCGGACGCGCCCGAAGGCCAGAAATACGGGTTCGGCATCTCGTATCAGCGTTTCGGACCGCAGGCCGCGATGTTCTACCACGGCGGTGAGCTGCCGGGATTCAACTCGTTCATGGGCTTCGACGCGGAGAACGACGTCACGCTGGTCATCTGGACGAATCTGACGCTGTCGCCGGACGGCAGGACCACCGCGCAGGCGATGTTGCCGATACTGCTCGACGAGATCTACGCCGGCCTGTCGCTGACGTCGCCGCCCCCGACGACGACGAGGTAGCCGGCGGGACCGGCCGCGTCCACGACCTATGCCGGGCCGATGAGGCAGAATCGCGACGATGACGACGCCCCCGCCGCCACGCCCAGGGCAGCCCGGATGGCGTGGTCGCGGCCAGCCGCCCCAAGATCCGGCGACGCACCGCATTCCGCGGGGCCGGCCGGAACCGCCGACCGAGAGATTCCGCCCGCCTCCGCCACGTCCCGACGCGCCACGCCCACCGGACGCGGGGCGCACCGAGCGGCTGCGCCGGCCGCCGTCACCGGCGGACATGTCGCCCACGCAGGAGATCCGCCGCACGCCGCCGGCCCCGCCAGTACCGCCGCCGGCCCCGCC
>NZ_JACKSJ010000064.1 GCF_025821665.1 [Mycobacterium] manitobense | reverse complement strand
CCGGTGCCGCGGCCCCCGCAGCGGCGCACCGGCACAGACCGGCCCGCCGAACCGGCGCCGCGGACGTCGGCCCCGACGAGCCGCGTCCACGTGGGCAGCAGTAAGCCGAAGGGCCCGGTGCGGGCCACCATGCAGATCCGCCGGGTGGACCCGTGGAGCGCGCTGAAGGTGTCGTTGGTGCTGTCGGTGGCGCTGTTCTTCGTGTGGATGATCGCCGTGGCGTTTCTGTACCTGGTGCTCGGCGGCATGGGTGTGTGGAGCAAGCTCAACAGCAACGTGGGCGACCTGCTGACCAGCGCAAGTGGCAGCACCGGCGGTGAATTGGTGTCCAGCAGCACCATCTTCGGCGGCGCGGCGTTGATCGGCCTGGTCAACATCGTGATCCTGTCGGCCATGGCGACGGCGGGCGCGTTCATCTACAACCTGACCACCGACCTCGTCGGTGGCGTCGAGGTCACGCTCGCCGACCGGGATTGAATTTGGGGCCGACGGCTGGATTACGGTAATCTTCCCGCTCGGCCGTATGCGATTACGGGCCTATAGCTCAGGTGGTTAGAGCGCTTCGCTGATAACGAAGAGGTCGGAGGTTCGAGTCCTCCTAGGCCCACGGGGCCGGCACAGCCGGCGGGCGCCCACGGAAGGGGCACCGATGAAGCTGGTGGTGGTCATCGCGATGGCGACAGCCGCGGCCGTCGCCACCGTGGTGTGGCGTTCGCGTCACGGCCCCGAGGTGTGGCACTCGGTCGACCACCCGGCTTGAACCCGCGAGGGGCCTTAGCTCAGTTGGTAGAGCGCTGCCTTTGCAAGGCAGATGTCAGGAGTTCGAATCTCCTAGGCTCCACTCCCCTGGTGTGACCGTGATCAAGAAGAGGTGCGGCGCATGGCTATCTCGGCGCTGTCCGATGCCGCTCTGATCGCGAAGGCCGACGACATTGCCCGCCGCGCCCACCTCGGGCAGGTCGACAAGCTCGGCCGGCCCTACATCGCCCACCCTCGGCGGGTCGCCGGACGTGTCGGCACGGCGGAGGCGAAGGCGGCGGCGCTGCTGCACGACGTCATCGAGGACTCCCCCATCACGGCGGCCGACCTCCTCGCCGAGGGCATCCCCCAGTCTGTCGTCGACTGCGTGATTCTGCTGACGCGTCGTGACGACGTTCCGGAAGCCGACTACTACCGGGCCATCGACGTCCACCCGCTGGCCCGCGTGGTGAAGCTGGCCGACCTGGCCGACAACTCCGATCCCGCCCGCCTGGCGCAGCTCGCCGAACCCACGCGGAGCGAGCTGCGCGCCAAGTACGGCCGTGCCTACACCGCGCTCGGTGAGCCCGAGCTGGCTGCCGCGCTGGGTGAGAAGTCGCCGGCTTGAGCCATCCGAGCCCCGAGCGTCCAGACCTGCCCGACGGCTGGGCGGACACGACAGGCGGCGTACGGGAACGCCTCGCGATCGCGGGAACGCTCACGATCGCGGCGGCGTCCACCGCGACCGCAGTCGCGGCCGCGCTCGGCGGGAACGTCGTGGCGGCCCGGTACTGCCTGCTCTTCGCACTCGCGATGGCTCTCGTGGCGGCGCTCGGAGCGGCCATCGGATTCCGCCGTGTCGAGCTCCCCGCGGCGCTGCGGACGTTGGGTGAGCGGGGTGGCGTCCCGGCGACCGAGATCCGTTGCTCGGGAGCGCAGTTCGCGCTGCTGGTCTCGGTGACGGCGTGCTGCGCGGCGTTCTGTCTCATGGCAGCCGTCGAGGTGTTCGTCCGCCATGGCGGGCCTGCCGCCGCGACCGCTCTGCTGGCGGCGGGCGGGCTCTTCTTCGGCTCGTTCGGAGCGGCGGCGGCCTTCGGCCGCATCCGGCGTGGTGGAGTGACGCTCTCCGGTCGTGGCATCGCCCATCGCGGATGGAGCTTCGAGTCACGATTGGAGTGGCCGGCCATCGCGGGCATCACGCCGGCATTCAACGGCCACCCGACAATCCTCGTCATCGGGTACACGAACGCCGACTGGGACCGCCGGTACACGACACGACTCTGGCGAATCGATCGCCTCCCGCCGGTACCGATGATCGAGGTGGACTGCCGCCGGTTCGACCTCGATCCCCACGCCCTATACGGCTACCTGGCGGCCTACGTCGAGTCTGCGGACGCGCGCAGCGAGCTCGGGACCGAAGCGGCCCTCACGAGAGCGCGGAACGTGCGCTGAGCCGTCACGGCCTTGGCGTCACCTCGACGCTGGGCGGAAGCGGCGACGGCTGGGGTTTGTTGTTCCGGCGCACGACCGAGAAGGCCACCGCCCCACCGGCCAGTACCGCGGCGGCGACGGCGGCGACGACCAGCGGCCGGCGGCGCCGCTGCGGCGGTGTGCGCACGTCCTGCAGCACCTGCGGGAGGTTGACCACCACTTCCTGGGCGGCGGCGAGCTCTCCGGCGATCGCGCTCTGCGCGGCGGCGATCTCCTTGCGCAACCGGCTCTTGCGGTACTGACGGCGCAGGGTCGCCGTGGTCGACTGCGCCGAGTCGACGCCGAGGCCGAGCACGCCCCGGGTGACGTCGACGGGCCCCACCGCGGAGTACTTCAGGCCCCGGGCCAGGCGCTCACGCGGGGCCAAACGCGCATCGGTCTTCGAACTCATCTCTGCCCTCTCTGCGGCCGTGCAACGGTGCGCTCCACCCTGCCATCATCGCCGGTGCCGCGGCGGGCAATGCCGCGACAGTGGGTGGCGTGCGCGCGCCCGATCGGCGGATGGCACACTGACTTCCCGTGACGAGCCCCATTCAGACAGCGACCGCGACTTTGCACACCAACCGCGGCGACATCAAGATCGCACTGTTCGGTAACCACGCACCCAAGACCGTCGCCAACTTCGTCGGGCTGGCTCAGGGCACCAAGGACTACAGCGGCGAGAACGCGTCCGGCAGCACGTCCGGACCCTTCTACGACGGCGTCATCTTCCACCGCGTCATCGACGGCTTCATGATCCAGGGCGGTGACCCCACGGGCACCGGCCGCGGCGGACCCGGCTACCAGTTCGCCGACGAGTTCCACCCCGAGCTGCAGTTCGACAAGCCCTACCTGCTGGCCATGGCGAACGCGGGCCCGGGCACCAACGGCTCGCAGTTCTTCATCACCGTCGGCAAGACGCCGCACCTGAACCGCAGGCACACCATCTTCGGCGAGGTCGTCGACCCGGAGTCGCAGAAGGTCGTCGACGCCATCGCCACCACGGCGGTCGATCGCAGCGACCGCCCCACCGAGCCGGTCGTGATCGAGTCGGTCACCGTCTCCTAGGCTTCCCGCGCGACTTGTGGAGTCTCGGCCGCGTTCGCCGCGGCTGAGACGCCACAAGTCGCGTTCCTATTTTCCGGCGTAACCGGCCTCGGTGAGTGCGTCCAACACGCTTAGCGGATCCGTCCCCAGATCCCACCGGGTGAACACCTGCAGCCGGTCGTCGGCCGTCTCGATCTCCAGCAGCCGCACGGTGCGTGCGATGCGGCGGAACTCCGTGATCCGGATGAGCTTGATGTCGGCCCGCTGCAGGATCTGGGTGCGCGTCCACCCGCGAATCGCGAGCCCGTCACCAGTGATTGCCAGTTTCGGGCGCGCACGCCACGACATGCTTGCAAACGTGAGCAATCCCACCGCGGCAATGCCGGTGAGGACACGTCCGGGCGCGTCTGTGATGAGGGTCACAGCGGCCGCAGCCATCATAAGCCCGAATATGCCGCATGCGGCGATCCCCATGGTGGAGGGGCTCCACTCAGTTTGCTGCATGGCTCCCTAAGGGGCTTTTACCGTTGCGAATGGATCTATCCACAGGTGCTATCCCCAATGGGGATGAATCACACGGATGTGATTGGCCGGGCCGGTCGTTGCTGGAGCGGTAACGTCCTGAACATCATTTGAATTCAAAACGTCGGACGGGCCGGTCAGCGCCAGCGCATCGTGAGCAACAGGCCGGTGATCATGAAGGCAAACGCGATGGCGTAGTTCCACGGGCCGAGATCGGCCATCCACTGCAGCATCCCAGGGGTGTCGATCGGGTTGGTCGCGGCGAGCTGGAACACCAGCAGCCAGATCAGGCCGATCAGCATCAGGCTGATGAAGAGCACGACGAACCACACGCTGGACGGCCCGGCCTTGACCTTCACCGGTGTCCGGCTGACCGGGCTGATGGTGAAGTCGTTCTTCTTGCGGACCTTGGACTTGGGCATGGGTACCTTCGCGGACGATCGGCGCCGCACACGTCGTCATCGGTGCGGATACCGACCACGCAGTGCGACGATGGAGTTGCATCAAAGAGCCTAACGTAGCCACCGACCGGAAAGGCCAACCGATGGACCAGCGACAGCGCCGCTCGGCCTGGCGCTTCGGCGTCCCGGTGGTCTGCCTGCTGGCAGGCGTGCTGTTGGCTGCCACGCACACGGTGGCCGGTGGTGACGAGATCCGGCGCAGCGACGCCCCCCGCCTGGTGGACCTCGTGCGTGACTCCCAGCAGTCGGTCGATCGGCTCACGGCCGAGCGGGACGCCCTGTCGGGCCGGGTCGACGCCCACCACGGCGGCTCGCCGGGCACCGATGCTGCGCTGGCCGCGATCACCGCGCGGTCCGACACCCTGGCCGGCGAGGCCGGGCTCGATCCGGTGCGCGGGCCAGGGCTGGTCGTCACGCTGAACGACGCGCAGCGCGACGCTGAGGGCCGATTCCCGCGCGATGCGGCACCCGACGACCTGGTGGTGCACCAGCAGGACATCCAGGCCGTGCTGAACGCGCTGTGGAGCGCAGGCGCCGAAGGAATCCAGATGCAGGACCAGCGCATCATCGCCACCTCGGCGCCGCGCTGCGTGGGCAACACCCTGCTGCTCAACGGCCGCACGTACAGCCCGCCCTACGTCGTCACCGCGGTGGGCGACGCGGCCGCCATGCAGGCCGCCCTGTCCGCCGCGCCCCTGGTGACCCTGTACAAGCAGTACGTCGTCCGGTTCGGCCTCGGCTACACCGAGGAGACGCGTGCCGACGTCGAACTGGTCGGCCACACCGAGCCCGTCCGGATGCGCTACGCGAAGCCGGCAGGCCCGATCGGCTACTGATGGCCGATGACGGCCGCTGGCTGGCCTACCTCTACGAGACCCATCCTCCGGACCAGTTGCGGCGATGGGCGCCCAGCCTGCGGTACTTCCGCTTCTGCCGCGCGTTCGGCGGCCACGCCGGCGACGGCGACTCCCTGCGGGCCGCGATTCGCGCCACGACCGAAGCCGAGGTGCGGACGGTCCTCGCCGGCCTCGGTCTCGACGCCACGGCGGTCGCCGACGATGCACCCCGCCCGGTTCCCGGCGTCGGCTACCGCGGCGACGCGTACGCCGGGTTGCCGCGTCGGATCGATCATCTGCCGCACCTCGCGCAGCCCGGCCACGTCGACATCGGTGGCGTGCGGGCGTTCGTGTGGGTGCGCGCCACCCGGGTCGAGATGTCCCTCCACGACGGCGGTGAGGTGACGCGGAAGGTGGTTGATTCGGCGTTGCGGATCGAGCCGCACCTGGCGCCGTTCGCCGCCGGCGTCCTCGACCCGCCGCTCGACGACCCGCACTGCGTCTGCCCGAAGTACCACCCGCACCTGTGGCGCTGAGCCCGCGAAATCACCCGGGTAACCTGGCTGCGTGCAGATCCTGGTCGTCGACAACTACGACAGCTTCGTGTTCAACCTCGTCCAGTACCTGGGCCAGCTCGGGGTGAACGCGCAGGTGTGGCGCAACGACGACCAGTGGCTGAACTCCGAGGCCGACATCGCCGAGGTGGCCGACCAGTTCGACGGCGTGCTGCTCAGCCCGGGGCCCGGCACCCCGGAGCGGGCCGGGGCGTCCATCCCGCTGGTGCGGGCGTGCGCCGCGACGGCCACCCCGCTGCTCGGCGTGTGCCTGGGTCACCAGGCCATCGGCGTCGCGTTCGGCGCGACCGTGGACCGCGCCCCCGAACTGCTGCACGGTAAGACGAGCGTCGTCCACCACGCCGACACCGGTGTGCTGCAAGGGCTTCCGGATCCGTTCACGGCGACGCGGTACCACTCGCTGACCATCCTGCCCGACACGGTGCCTGCCGACCTCGAGGTCACCGCCCGCACCGCCGGCGGCGTCATCATGGGTGTGCGCCACGCGGAGCTGCCCATCCACGGCGTCCAGTTCCACCCGGAGTCGATCCTCACCGAGGGCGGACACCGGATGCTGGCCAACTGGCTCGGCTACTGCGGCGGCGCCCCGGACGAGGCGCTGGTGCGCCGGCTGGAAGACGAAGTCGCCGACGCGGTGGCCGCCGCTACGCAGCGAACGCCAGCGTGATCGATCCGTCGTAGTTGACGCCGGTGCCCGGCGGCGGGCTCTGGGACACCACCGCGTTGAGCCGCTGACCGCTGTCCCGCACGTCGGCGGCCCGGTCCAACGGCCCCACCCAGCCCAGTGCCTGCAGGCGCGGGAACGCGTCCGACCAGAACTGCCCGACCAGGTTCGGCATGATGAACTGGTTGCCCTTCGACACCCGCAGCGTGACCGGGGTGTTCTTCGGCACCGACGTCCCTGGCCCCGGATCGCACGCCAGGACCTCGCCCGACGGCCGCGGGCTGTCCACCGGAGCGGTGAGCACCGTGGTGAAGCCGATGGTGTTCAGGTTGCGGGTCGCCACGTCCACGGTCTGGCCCTCGCAGTCGGGCACCGGAAGTGATCCCGGGCCGGAGCCGACCACGATGGTGATGACGTTGGTGATCGCCGATGTCGAGTTGGCCGGTGGCACCGTCGCCATCACCCGGCCGCTCTGCTCCGGCGTGGACTCCGAGGGCTGCTGCTGGACCTCGTCGAACCCGGCGTCGGCGAGCTTGCGCACCGCCTCGGCGTAGGTGCCGCCGCGGACGTCGGGGACCTCGCGCTGCTCGGGTCCGGTGGACACGTTGAGGGTCACCTCGTCACCGGCGCCCACCTCGGAGTTGGCCTGCGGCGAGGTGCTGATGACGTGGTCGGGCGGCACCTCGGAGTTGGGTTCCTGCTGGGTGCGCACCCGGAAGCCGGCGTTCTGCAACTCGGCGATCGCCTCGGCCGACACCTGGCCCTGCACGTCGGGCACCGCCACGTCGCGGGTCTCACCGCCGAACATGTTGATCGCCACGGTCACGACCACCGTCAGCACGGCCAGCACCGCCACCGCGATCAGCCAGCGTCCGACCGATCCGCCACGGTCACTGCCTGCGGCGCGGGGCTCGGGCCGCGGCATGTAGTTGATCTGCTCGGTGCGGTCGTGGCTCGGTGTGCCGGTCATGAACGACGTCCGGTCGGCGTCGGTGAGCACCTTCGGCGCGTCGGGCTGCTCGCCGCTGTGCACCCGGACCAGGTCGGTGCGCAGGTCGGCGGCCGTCTGGTAGCGGTTGTCCGGGTTCTTGGTCAACGCCTTGAGCACCACGGCGTCCAGCTCCGGGCTGATGCCCTCGTGGCGCCGCGACGGCGGGATCGGGTCCTCGCGGACGTGCTGATAGGCCACCGCGACGGGGGAGTCGCCGACGAAAGGCGGCTCACCGGTGAGCATTTCGTAGAGGACGCAGCCCAGCGAGTACACATCGGAGCGTGCGTCGACGGTGTTGCCGCTGGCCTGCTCGGGGGACAGGTACTGGGCGGTGCCGATCACGGCGGCGGTCTGGGTGACGCTGTTGCCGCTGTCGGCCAGGGCGCGTGCGATGCCGAAGTCCATCACCTTCACCGCGCCGGCCTTGCTGATCATGATGTTGGCGGGCTTGACGTCGCGGTGGATGATGCCGTGCTGGTGGCTGAAGTTCAGCGCCTGGCAGGCGTCCGCGATCACCTCGAGCGCCCGCTTGGGCGGCATCGGACCGTCGTTGTGGACGATGTCGCGCAGGGTGACGCCGTCGACGTACTCCATCACGATGTAGGGCAGCGGCCCGGCAGGCGTCTCGGCCTCGCCGGTGTCGTACACCGCGACGATGGCCGGGTGGTTCAACGCAGCGGCGTTCTGCGCCTCACGGCGGAACCGGAGGTAGAAACTCGGGTCGCGGGCGAGGTCGGCGCGCAACACCTTGATGGCGACGTCACGGTGCAGTCGGTTGTCGCGCGCGAGGTGGACCTCGGACATGCCGCCGAAGCCGAGGATCTCGCCCAGCTCGTAACGGTCGGACAGATGCTGTGGGGTTGTCATGTCTGTTCTGGGAGCCATATGTGTTCGGAGACGCGTGTCTGGTGTACCGCAGGAGTCACCGGCGGCCGTTCGGTCGCGCCGAGTAGGGATACCCCGAATCCCGCGTCGACATGACTTTCCGTTCCGATTCGGCCCTGACCAGGCATTGCCGTCGGCGATGCAGGGGGCGATCCGGGAGGTGTGGTCTCGGTGATGGTGTTGGTGATCGTCGGCGCCGGCGACTGCTGGTCGCGACGGTCCTGGGCGTTGAGCACGATCAGCACCGCGATCACGATGGCCAGCGCACCGAGCACGCCGGCCGCCCAGAGCAGCGCCCGCTGGCCCGACGAGAACGTCCGCCGCGGCGGGGGCGGCCGGTGACCCGTGGTGACAGGACGCGAACGGGCCGCCGTCACCGGAGCCCCGCCGGTCATGGCCGCACGGTTCTGCGCCGCCGACGGCACCGCGGCAGGCTCACCGGAGCCCCGCCGGTCATGGCCGCACGGTTCTGCGCCGCCGACGGCACCGCGGCAGGC
>NZ_JACKSJ010000063.1 GCF_025821665.1 [Mycobacterium] manitobense | reverse complement strand
GGACGGTGCCGGACTTGGACCGCATCACGATGGACTGCGTGGTGCAGCCGCCGCCGAAGTAGCGCACGCCCTTGAGCAGGTCGCCGTCGGTGACGCCGGTCGCCGAAGTAGCGCACGCCCTTGAGCAGGTCGCCGTCGGTGACGCCGGTGGCGCAGAAGAAGACGTTCTCGCCCGAGACCCCTTCTGGCGCTCGTCGTCGTCGGTGGGGGCCAGGGTGGCCTGGATCTCGCCGCCCATGCAGCGGATGGCGGCCGCGGCGATGATGCCCTCGGGGGTGCCCGCCCATGCAGCGGATGGCGGCCGCGGCGATGATGCCCTCGGGGGTGCC